>PLSH01000066.1:9528-25809 GCA_003165095.1 Acidobacteriaceae bacterium | reverse complement strand
CATTTGCGCTCTCGAAAAATCGAACACATCGCATATAAAGGCCCGTTGCTGGCTGAAACTTATTTCGGGAATTGCGCCCTTCGCGTGTCTTACGATCTTGATATCCTTGTCCAGCCGTCGCAACTTGAGGCCGCTCGCGATGCGCTTGGCGAGATAGGCTTCAGCGACAAGAACGGCTTGAGTGCCGGTCAGCAGGCCATGTCATTCCGATTCGGTTTTGAGCATTCATTTACAGCGCCAGGAGGAGTTGACCTCGATCTCCATTGGCGCGTAGTTCAGAAATTCAAATCCAGCTCGCTGGACATGGAGGGAGTATGGCAGCGAGCAACCTCGGCTCATGCCTGGGGTTGCGAGATGCCCACCCTCTGCCCGGAAGACCTGCTGGTCGCTCTCTGTCTCCATGCCGGTCATCACGGGTGGATGCAATTGTCGCACCTTTGCGATATTGCTCAACTGTTCCAGGTTCACCTGCAGTTGGACTGGGATATTGTGCGCCGCCATCTGGGCGATTCAAATACCACCCGGATCGTCTACGTGAGCCTCCATCTTCTTGAAAAATACTGGCAGGCAAATATTCCCGGGGATTTGAAGGCCGCCATTCTTGCCGACCCGAACGTTGCTCGACTGGCGCGGCGCATTCAATCGGAAATATGGCCCTCGTCGAGGCCGGCGCTGACAACATCGAGTCTTCGTTGGCTATGGGATCGGTCCTCAGGCGTGGACCTTGCGGACCGCTTGCGCCTATTGACCGGAACCTTCTTCTGTCCAGCCATAGAGGATGTTGAGATGTTCAGGCTTCCCCGGATTCTGGCGACACTTTACCCAGGGCTCCGGGCTCTGCGCCTGGCCTTCAAATACTCTTTGTCCTGACCGTCTCAATCCGAACCGCAAATCTTCAGAGAGGCTTGAAAGAACGCTGCGAAATCGGTGTGGTTTTCCGGCTTCGATTTCTGGAGGCGAATGCGCCCAGGCAGATAGTCAGCGACTTGCCGGGGTCGAAGACTTGGTCGCCACAATCGTCCCGACGGCGATGCCGGCGGCAGCACCTATGATGATGACGCCGATGAGGGCCTTGGTATCGAATGACATTCCGGATGTGCCGCTGCTTTCTTCCTTATCGCTTGAGACATCAATTATGGCCGCAGCGCCAAGCGAGGGAGTGACGTTCGGGTCAAGCGTCCCGGAAATTGTAACAATCGCCCCTACCTCCCTCGCGAGTGATCGGCTCGCGGCCTCTTTACCCGACAGCTGATACACAACGCCGGTTGATTTCACGATTATGAAATAGGCGCCCTTTTCGATACCTAAAGTTCCGGTGACCGTGATCGAGTTTGGATTCGTGTTTGCGGTTCCGGACTGCATCATTGCAAATGACAGCGGGCGCCCTGGACCAACGCGCGCCAGGAGCAGGCCATTTTCGTTCGTCACTCGGAATTGCCCGGTCAGAGCCGCAATTTCCACCGTGTGCGCGCTGTCAAGTGAGGCCACGCCGTGGGAATTCGGCTCGCTCGGCGTTACGCGCAAGCCATTTGCCTCGATAACAAACGAGCCGGAAGGCGTCCACTCGCTTATCCCTTGCTGAAGAACAAGCCGATCTCGATAGAACGTGCCTCGCGAGTCCTGTGCGAGCTTGATCTCTACGCCCTTGTCCAGAAGTGATGCAGCCGATGCCTGCCCGGTCTCCACAACCGTTCCATCGAATAGCGTCGCGTCGCCATTGACTCTGTAGCCATCCACGCGCATATCTCCGCGGGCGCTTACAGTGCCGATCGCTGTCGTCCCGGCAGCAGCATAAGAGAACGTGCTGAGAACCATGAGGACTGCGGGAAGTTTTGACTTCATGACTCGGCCCTTCTAAGACAGTGATATTTATACTTATTTTACGCTCGGCGCACATGGAAGTACACGATCAAAATGATGATTTGCGATTCAAGTTCCTGATGAGTGAAGTGATAAATATCGATGTTATACATATGTCATACAGGGAGCCGGAAGATCTCATTGGACAAGGCCAAAATACAGCTGGCGCAATTGCCCGCTAATCCCTCGTTGCCGGCGGCCAATAGCTCTGCCGCATAACCACCGACGCCAAACTGGCTCAGGATGCTACCCTTTCGGGTATGTTGACCGCTATGCCCAGGTTCGCCCGATTTCTCGCAGTTGCTGTGCGCGCTCTCATCGTAGGTGCGTGCCTGCTGGGAATCTGGAATTCGTGGAAGATGGCCTATGCGGACTTACTCTTCCGGCAGGACACGGCAGAAGCGATTCGCTCGGCGATCCTCTTTGCGCCCGACAATTCGGCGTACTATATGCGCCTGGCCCAGTTGGACGAAGGCCATGCAATAGGGCTTCTCCGCTCTTCGCTCGCTCTGGACCATTACAACGCTCAGGCGGACATCGAATTGGGACTGCGCTTTGAGGCCGGCGGCGACCCCGGCCAGGCGGAGAATTTCCTGCTTCAGGCTGCCGCGATCGACCATACCTATCTACCTCGCTGGAGTCTGGCCAATTTCTATCTGCGCCGGGACAACATGCCCGCATTCTGGACCTGGGCTCGCAGTGCCGCGGAAATACCGGGCGACGATATCGGAGCGCTGTTTGAATTGTGCTGGCGGGTTTCGCCGGACCCCGATCGGATTGGGGCGATCATTCTGAATGACAATCCTCAACTGGTCCGCCAATATCTTGATTTTCTGCTTGGCAAGGGTCAACTGCAAGCCGCCGCCGGCGCCGCTTTGCGCCTGGTCCGCGACGAAGGCCCGGAGACGGATCGCGCGCTCATGTTTTCCGTGGTGAATCAGCTGGTCGGCGCCAACGACGCCACGGAAGCCAATGCACTTTGGCATCGGCTGATCCAGGATCATTGGGCGGTTGCCGATACAACCGTTCCCAATAACCCATCCTTCTCTCGCAACCCGCAGCCGGTCAGCTTCGACTGGGCGCTTTCATCCTACGATGGCCTTCATTCTTGGCCGGGACCGTACGGCCTGGAAACAGAATTCAGCGGAGTAGAACCGGAGAGTTGCACCATCGCAGAACAGACAGTAGCGCTTCAGCCGGGCAACTACACCCTGAAATTCTCTTATCACTCCAGCGGTATTGCTCCCGATACCGGGATCCGCTGGCAGATCGTCGACGCCAAATCGGATGCGGTTCTTGCCGAATCTTCCGACCTCTCCAGCGATACGCAGCGGCAGTTGCAACTGCCATTCTCTGTTACGCCGCAAAGCCCGCTGGTTCGTCTTCGCATGATTTACAAACGCAGCCTCGGAACAACGCGCATCGCCGGGACCTTGGTGATACCATCGATTGAGATTCAAAATTATTCCCAGGCATGACTTGTCCGAAATGTAGCAGTCAAAATATTCGCATATCACGCCACTCCCACTGGAACGATGTCTTCTATCGCATTCGAGGAGAGCAGCCGTATCGCTGCCGCAGTTGCCGGCATCGGTTTTACGCTTCCTTATCCGCGTTGCCGGCCTCTCGGCAGTCGGGCCATCACACCATCCCGATCATGAGTGCCTGGCGTCGAAAGCACATTTTGCGCCGGGTCATTATCCTCGCGATCTTCGCTACCTGTTTCTATATATTCTGGCTTTACCTGCGCTATATTACCACTGACCGGGTTCCGTCAAATGGCTCCGGGGCTACGCCCGCTTCGGTCATGAATTCCACTCGACAGGCAACCTGATTCCTCGCCACTCTGCGCCGATCTCATGAGCGATGCATCAAGAGAGGTGCTCTACGCGAGCATGATCTGGATCAGGTTGGACGGAGCAGTCCGCTGGCTTGTCTGCCAGGCGCTCGGGATTCCCGTTCGCGCTTCAGACTTGGCGCAATCTGAGCTCGATGGCCCGCGCATGCTTCCTTCCATGTAGGCCAGGCCCGGGCAGCGCGTGCAATAGGCAGCATGGCCGCACTGCGAACACGTGGGCAGGTCGCGTACCTGGATAGTGCGCAACTCCGTCAGCGCCTCGGAGCGCCACCAGATCTCGCGAAAAGTCTTCTCTCGCAGGCTTCCGCAAGGCATGGGGAACTGCACGCAGGGGAATACGTCGCCGTTCGGTGCAATATACGCCAGCGTATGGCCCGCACTGCAGCTGTAGCCGTCCAGCACGTTGTCGTCTACAGTCGAAACAGGAGCGCAATACTCGCCCACGTTCCCCACAAACTCTTCGGTGCGGAACACCTCTTCCAACTCCTTGGCTGAGATTCCAAGGTTCAGGATCGACCGGTCGCCATTGAGCATGGGCGTGATGGTTGGATCGATGACAAAAGCTACGTCCAATTCCTTCGCCAGTTGCTGCACAGCCTTGCCGCTGGTGACGTTTTGCTTCATCAGCACATTGGTGATGGAGACTTTTACGCCTTGCGCCTTGAGGTGCCGTATAGCCTCCAGCGAGCGGCGCAGCGATCCGGGCAACTTGGTGATCGCGTCGTGTATCTCGGGACGGTCCGAATAAATGCTGATCTGCACCTGCTCGATGCCGAGCTGCTTCAACCGCGCGGCTTCTTTGGCCCCGATCATCACCGCGTTGGTTTTCAGTTTCACATTGAATCGCAGTTCTCGCGCGTACTCCAGGATCTCAAAGCAATCGCGCCGCAGCAGCGGCTCTCCGCCGCTGATGCTCAAAAAGAACGTCCCGCACTCGGCCAGTTGACGGATCACATCCTTGATCTCGGCGGTGCTCATCTCGTCCTTGCCGTCGTGGTCAAGATAGCAATGAACGCAGCGCTCGTTGCAACGCCATGTAATGTCAAGATGGGCGCTCAGCGGAATGCCCTGCGCGGTCGCCTTTTGGTTCATCTCTTCAAGCAGGCTCATGGATTCCCCCTACTGCGAAACCGGTTTGTCTGAGACAACCAGTATGCCGTGTACCGCCAGTTCATCGACGAATTCCTTAGCGTCCGCTGAAGCCTGTTCTAAATCGACGTCGAATTCCGCGCACACCCTCTCTTCCACAATGCGCGACAGGGAAGTATTGCCGTCCGCAGCTTCCCAAATCACCGTGCCCGTCGGATTCAGCATGAAAATGGTGGAATCCACGGTGGACATGATGATGGTTTCATCGCCCAGTACGCGGGCTGCGATGGCGGTGCTCTTGGTCAAAAATAATTCGCTCGACGGCATCTCTCACCCAATCAATTCCCAGACACGCTGGTCGGGGTAAAACGAAAGCTGAAAAACCGGCACTGCGGCCACAAAAGCGCAGGCCGACTCAAACACCATGCGCACCAATTCCGTATCGTGCGCAAAAAAGAGAATATTCCTGAGCAGCCGGCGAACCGCCTGTGCCGGTTCGACGCGCATGATCCTGTTCTCTGGCGACTTCTCAAGCAGATATAGCGCGGCGATCGGGGCCGATACGTTCTTCCCCGGGGCGCCCAACTCGCCTGCAAAAGGGGTGCCGTAGGCCACGTAGCGTCCCGCCTCCCGGCTGATGTAAGAAGCCTCATCCGTAAGCAGTTCCACGTCGCATGGCGCCAGCCGCGCTATCGTGGTTTTTCCGGCTTCAGATAAACCGGAGAAAAGAAATGCCTTGCCGTTGCGTACCGCGCTGGAAGCATGCAGCAGAAAGCCTCCCGTACGAGCCAGCAGAATCGTGTGCGCGATGCGCAACACAGAATCGACCGAATACGGGTTAGCCGACTGGCTGATCTCTCCCTCACAGTTTTCGGGACTCCATCTGGCCCGGAAATCGCCGCGTTCCATCCGCCATTCGCCATTCTCAAACCACACTTCTGCATCGCTTTCGGGATCGAATGTTTCGGGGGGAACCAGGTCCACGCGGAAGGTGAAGCCGGGTCTCACCTCGGACTTCACATAGTCGTGATAACGATCATTCAGAATGCGCACAAATGCGGCATCGGTCGTCTCAAGCGCAATGGCGATGCCGCCTATCTCAATGACCACTTCGTGGCGGCTTGCGCCGCCGCATGGAAAACTCATGGGTAGGGAAATTCTATAACAAATCCAGCCATTCTCAACCACATTTCCGCAAACGACTGGCAACGGGATCAACGAGCGGACCATGGAGAGGGAACAGGAGTTGGCCGGCGCGCGTTAGCGAAAAGAATCAGGGGTTTTGCGCCAGCCTGCGGAGACGATCTTCGACATTCATGAATGCCCGGCCGTCATGGTAAGCCGCCTTCCAGATCACGCCTTTGTCCTGGCTGATCGGCGTGCCGTCTGCCTTGGTCAGGTTATACAGGCCGTGATATTCGGAATCGATCGTGTGGTTCTTGATAAATGCCCACTGCTCCTGAAAACGCTGAAAGTAGATGGGGTCTTCCTTCCCGTAGCGTTCGTGCATCAGCAGCAGCGCATTCAGCCCTTCGCACTCCACCCACCACTCTTTCAATGTGTCTTCGGGCCGGCCAAAGGTTGTGCCTTCGCGGAAAAACCCGCCGTTGGTGTGGTCCCAACCGTAGGCCAGCGCATGATCCACCAGCATTTTCGCCATGCGTTCCGTTTTGTCGCTCGCCTTGTGGTGCAGCACCTCATCGGTTTCAAGCATCAGGTAGGCGGTTTCAACATCATGGCCATAGGAGTCGTGATCCGGGATCGCCTGCCACTCGTTGGTGAAATAGAGATTCATCACCCCGGGCGCTACGCTTATTTTGTCGCGCACCACTACCAGCATCTCTTCGAGGCGCGCCTTCAGCGTCGGGTCGGGCCATACCTTGTAGAGCTCGGTCCATGCCTCAAGAAGATGAATGTGTGTGTTCATCGACTTGTAGCCCACGGGGCCGATAGGGCCATTTTGAATCTGCCCATCGGGCGCATGCGGCACAATCGGCGTTCCGTCCCGCGCCAAAGTCTCGAAATATCCGCCATTCACCGGGTCATGCGCGTGCTTATCGACCCACAGAAATCCGTTCTTCGCCAGTTCCAGGGCCTTTGGATCGCCCGTAGCCTGGTACGCCGCCGCCGCGCCATAAATGCAAAAATCCACGCCATAAAGATTCTTGCCATCGGTGAACTGCGGAACGATCTTCCCGTCGTCGTCGAGTCCCCAGAAAAATCCGCCGTCCTGCTTGTCCCACATCACGTTGGCGAGAAAATCCACGCCCTGGTGCACAATGGGCACAAACTCGTCCTTCAGCTTTGGATCGCGCAGCACCACCTGGGATGCAACCCAGGTCATTCGGCCCTGAAAGACCGAGAATTTGCCGTCGCTGGGAGCCCACTGCCAGTCGCGCGAAAAATGGGAATGAAATCCCCCATGCTCATGGTCCACCGTGCGCGGAAACCACACGTTCAGAACATCCGTGTGCAGCGCATTGTCCACCTCGCCCGCGAGCCTGAGATAGGTCTCGCGTGTAGGCGGCTCAGCGGCTGGCGCCGCGGGCTTCTGGGCGATGCATATTCCGGAACAGGCGAGCAGCAACAGGACTAGGCGTTTCATTTGCACGGCACAATCCCCCATACCATTGTTTAGCGGAGAATCCTAGCACATGGCACATGGAGTCCGACATACGGCTACTCGCAGGCCACAACCACCCCCCTCCGTTTGCGGAATGAAACGGCGTCTTGACAGGGGGTTATGGTTTCGTTACCATCAACCCCTGTTTCCAAGGTGACGCCTTCTCCCCGTGGCATCGCAGAGTGAAGGACGGCGATGAATCGTAGAAATTTTCTCACTGCTCTTGCAACCACAGGCATTGCGGCTACTCCTGCCGCCCACCGCCTCTTCGGCGAATCGGCAATGTTGACGAGCCTTCCCGATGCAAGCGCCAAGCATATTCCGCGCTATCGCGGCTTCAATATTCAGTGGCAGCGGCGGCCCGGCGATACCACCAGCCCAGCCTTCGAAGAGTCCGATTTTGCCTTGATGCAGGAGTGGGGCTTCAATTTTGCGCGCCTGCCGCTGTCGTATTGGATATGGGGCAAGCCCACCGACTGGACGTACATCAATGACGAGCCGTTGACTCAAATCGATCGCGTCATCGATTTCGGCAGGCAATACGGCGTCCACATCAACCTTAACTTCCATCGCATTCCCGGCTATTGCATCAACGGCCGCGAGCTCGAACCGGCAGACCTTTTTACCGGCCGCAAGGACGAAGGCCCACGCGCCCTGAAGGCGGCCTGCTTCCACTGGGCGCACTTTGCCCGCAGGTATAAAGGCGTGCCGAGTTCGCAGCTTTCCTTCGATCTGATCAATGAGCCGCCCAAGATGCGCTCCTACGAGGGCTACTTCGAAGAACGCTATGCTGAGGTCGTTCGCGCGCTGGTCGCAGCCATTCGGGCAGAGGATCCCGGCCGGCTGATCTTTGCCGACGGCATCGATATCGGGCAACTGCCAGTGCTGGAGATCGCCGACCTCGGCCTGGTCCAGAGCACGCGCGGATATAAACCCAAATCAATCAGCCACTACGGCGCCAACTGGGTTCCGCTCGACGAATACGAGACGATGAAAACACCCACCTGGCCGCTCACCGACGATAAGGGACACGTCTGGGATCGCGACCGCCTCAAACAGGAATATGTAGATAAGTGGAAGCCCCTGACGGATCTCGGTGTTCAGGTTCATGTGGGTGAGTGGGGCTGCTTCAACCAGACCCCGCACGCGGTCGCTCTGGCCTGGATGACTGACTGCCTCGGTGTGTGGCGAGAGGCTGGCTGGGGAAATGCGCTCTGGAACCTGCGCGGGGCCTTCGGCGTCCTCGACAGCGGCCGCAAAGACGTCGATTACGAAGATTTCAGAGGGCACAAGCTCGACCGGAAAATGCTCGATATGCTTCGCAAAGCCTGATCCGATTCGCGCCTTTCAATCCGCCGAATACGGCAGTAATACCGTGACCGAATGATTGTGGTATCGCCGGAATGTAGCGCCGGTCTCCAGACCGGAATGTAGCGCCGGTCTCCAGACCGGCTGTAGTGCGGGCGTCCCCGCCCGCGCTGATCCAAGGGTAATTGCCAAATCATACCGTCTAGGCACTAGACGACCGGCTCCAGTTTTCCTGTATGAGCATGTTTCATCGAACGTCGCTGCTTGCGCAGCCTGCCCGATGGATCCGGCCCAGGCCGGCCCAGAAAGAATCCCTGCGCCTCATCCCCGCCCAATTCACGGATCAGCGCCAACTGCTCCGGCGTCTCGATTCCCTCGACAACCACTTTCATTCCCAGGTTGTGAGCCAGGGTAAGGATGGACTGCACCAGCGCCCTGGTTTCCAGGCTCACCATCAGCTCGCTCACAAAAGAGCGATCGATCTTCAGTTCGTCGAAGGGGAGCTTGGGCAGATAACTTAAACAGGAATATCCGCTCCCGAAATCGTCCATGGCGATGCCGATTCCGATGCTCTTCAGCTTGCGCATGGTTGCGGCGGCGCGTTGAATGCCTATCAACGTGGAAGATTCCGTCAATTCCAATTGAAGAAGGCTCGGATGAAGTCCGGTGCGGTCAAGAACTTCGACAATGTCCCTGACAAACGACTCGCGTGCGAATTGAACGCTCGACACGTTGACGGCGACTTGAACAGGGCGGTCGGAGATCTCCTGCCAGGTCAGCGCCTCCCGGCAGGCGAGTTCCAGAATATGGGTGCCCAAAGGCACAATCAGGCCACATTCCTCGGCAACCGGAATGAAGCTAGCCGGAGAAATCACGCCCAGGTTGGAGTGTGTCCATCGGGCCAGCGCTTCGAAGCGAATCACGGAGTTCGTGGCGAGGTCGAATTCAGGTTGGTAATGGACGCAGATCTCCTTGTTCGCAAGCGCGCGACGGAGTTCGTTCTCCAGTGTCAATCGCTCTCGAACTGAAACGCACAGATCATTGCTGAAATGAAAGATCCGGTTTTTCCCGCTGCGCTTGGCTGCGTACATTGCGCTATCCGCCTGTTGCAGCAGATCGTCGTTGTCGCTGCCCTGGTCGGGAAAAATACTGATGCCGATGCTGGCGCCGATGGTGATCTCGTGACCCTCGATCAAAAACGGACTGACCAGGGAATGAAGCAGGCTGTCGGCCATTTTTTCGGCATCCTCCCTGGTTTCCAGGTGATTCAGAATGACAGTGAACTCGTCGCCCCCGATCCGAGCCAGAGTATCGGACTTCCGGGTGCGGGACTTCAGGCGCTTGCCCACTTCCACCAGCAGCAAATCGCCCGCGGCATGTCCCAGGCTGTCGTTAACCAGCTTGAATCCATCCAGGTCGATATACAACAGGCCCACCGTTCGATTCTCCCGCCGGGCTACCGCCAGGCTTTGTGACAGCCGGTCCGACAACAATCTGCGATTCGGCAATCCGGTGAGTTCATCCACCAGGGCTTGATGTTTCAATTTCTCCTCGGCGCTTCGCTTGGCGCGATCCCGTTGCAGCAGTTGCGAAAGCATTTGATTGAATCCCACCACCAGTTGGGCAATGTCTTCGCTGCCGCGAACTGAAACCTGGGCATCGAACCGCTCCTCGCTCGACACCTCCTGCATGGCAGCGGAAAGGTCGCGTATAGCCTGCGCCGTTTGCGAGGCCTTTTGCAGAGCGGCGTCCTGGCTGTGCACGCGCTTCCGCAGCACGCCAACCCATACCAGGATGGCGACCATGCATAAGGTTGATAACGTCAGCAGCGCCAGCGTAGTCTGCGGCGTCCAGAAGCGCGCGGCGCCAACCACAAGAATATCTTCAGGAGAACGCAGCAGAATCTTGAAGCTGATCGTGTCGTCCTGAAGCAGCATGTACACCTTGTCGGGATCGATCTGGGCAGAAGCGACACCTGTGAGCCGGATCATGCTGCCTTCCTGCAATTTGAAGGGATAGGCGCCCATGTCGGAGGTGTCTAGCTGCGCGGTGAATGTCCGCACGCCGGACTGCAGGATGAGATTAAAGTTGCCGGGTTCCGTCGAAGCGGCAAGCAGCCGGCCTTCCACCGTGACCAGCTGCGAATCGTATTCGCCTTGCAGAATGGCTTCAGCAGAGGTGAGTTTTGGAGCGATAATCCCGCTGCCTTGCACAGGGCGAAACTCCACATCGCTGATGACCGGCGAGTATCTGCCTGCCAGGGCGGGGTATCCGATCGCCTCGATCCGCTCACCGGCGTGAACAGTGCGCGCGCCGCCGCGCAACTCCACTCCGCCACTCGCATCCTGCAGGTAGAAGAAGTCGCTTCCGACCATGGTTACCGAGCCGGCAACCTTGACGCGATGGCCGAAATGGGAGCCGGGCGAGAATCGCAGCAAAGCTCCGATGGGGGTGGTCTCCATTGAGAATGGATCGCGAACCCCCGGCTCAATCACTTCAATCTGGGAAGGAGATGCGACCATTAGCTGATACCCAACCAGTTGACGCCGGGAGTTGAAGATCGTGCCCAGAACGCCGCTGATACGGACTTTTGCATCCTCAAGATGGCGCGACTGGCGAAGGTCGGGAAACCCCGGATCGGTGTAAACGTGAATCTGGCCGATGGATGTGTAAAGCTCGAAAGTAAGGATCGGATGGCTTGTCTGTTCGGCAAATTTAATTGGATGGACCACGCCCTCCACAGTCACGTAATTTGAGTCGAGCAGTCCCGTTGCTGCGTCCTCTGAAGTCACCGAGACAGGAACCGGAAGCGGCGCCGGACCTTCAACCTGCAAGCTCGGGGCCACCACCACAGGAGCAAAATTACCGGGGTTGGTCATGCCGATCACAATGACGCGCAGACCTTGTTTCAAATCCTGCTGCGCCCCCGAATACTTGATGAAGATGCCGCCGGTTCGATCCTGAACAAAGACCTGGCGCCAAAGTGGATCGATGTAGGTGATCACGCCGTCAATCCGCAGCGGCAACGCCTGCGCCGCGTCTGAAGCGGAAAGCGCGCGAACTGCTGCCACTGTTGTGATAGGAGACAGATGCGTGTTGCCCGGATCGGATCGATCGACCTGGCCAGATGGGATTTGGACCGCTTGCGCATGAGAAAGTTCAAACCGCATTCCGTCGAGGTGTGGGAAACCCGTGACGTCAATGGCCGTGCCGGCGGGGAACTGCTGCGCCCGGTCAACGCGGCATAGAATAGAGCCCCAGCGGTCTTCGAGCAAAATCGAATCGGGGTCGCTGGCGGCCACCCGCCCGCGTATTCGAATGCTATGGCCACTCACGTTCCCCATCTCGCGATAGAGATCGCGCAGCGAATACAAGGGGCTTGTTTTCGGCGCCGGCTGCTCCATCTGCAGTCCGCTCCCCGAAGGCACCCACATTAGCTTGAAAATCACGGACCCCTGGGAGTTGCGAACTTGTTCGGTAAGTCCGGCGATGCGAACCGTCGCGTTGATCAGTTTGGAATAGTCGCGGTCCGGCCTGGCAACCGTCACTTCGATCCAGCTTCCGGCATCGGTAATGGACAGCCAAGCCCGCCCCCCGAGGTCCAAATCTGCCTTTTCGAGGATGCCTGTCACCTGGATGCGAGTGCCGTTTTTCTCCGGGCCGGGGATTTTGGTCAGGATGGCAGGGAAGGGTTGAGGCAATTTGACGTGAGCCGACGACGCCCGGACCGTAACCTCCGACAAGCCCAGGCTAATCGGCCCTTGATTCGGGTCGTAGCGCGATGTCTTGGTCGCATCCAGAGACACCGTCTCTCCCACATGGACTCCTACTTCATCCGGATTCGCGAGAACAACTGTGCTTCCCGTTTCATCCTCAATCCAGAACCGGTCACCCGGTCCGTCGGTGTAGGTCACCACTCCCACCAGGTGAGCGATTGAATGCACAGGCAATTCCGGTAATTCGCGAATGGCGTTTCGCCTGAAGAAGAGAGACCAATGCCACAGCGCGGCTCCAAGAATGCACGCGCCCAGCAGCGTGCCGAAGATAACCGCCGCCCAGAGAAACCTGTCTCCGCTTCGCTTCATCTCCAAAATCATCGGCAAAATCTGCCGCTTCCATTAAAGGCGTCAACAACCCGAAATGGCTCTGTCCTGAACGGTCATCCGGAATGCGCCCCACCAATCGTTCTGGTGGTCCAGGCATCGTCCGAATTTCCGTGGAGCCGAGCCTGGAATTGTTAACCATGACATAGGGGATGCCAGCCGCTTAAGATATTGCTCGCCATGCAAATTCGAAATCAATCCTCCTCAAGCCGGCGATTCCAGCAAATCGCGAGCCGCCTGAACGCTCTTCTCCCCGCATTTCTCCTCGCCGGTCTGCTGATTCAGGCCCGGCCCGCGCATGCCCAGGAGCTTCCCGGAGAGAGCTACGGCCCCTATAACGCGGTGTTTCTCCCCGACGGGCCGGGACTGAGCAAGACCCTGGGGGCTCCGGCCGCGATAGACGGCCGCGATGCGATGCTGTTGGATCGCCTGGGAGTGAGACCGCCCGAATCGCCGGATCCCATGTTGGCAGGCCGCGCGTCCTGGACCCTCGCTTTCTGGTTTCGTCCCTCTGAGCCGGTTGCGGGCACGGCTTTGCTCGCCGGCATCGGCGATCCTGGCGCGGAAGATGCCCGCTTCATCGGTATCGAGGACAACTGCCTGGGACTGTGGCTGGGCCGGGGGCAGGGAACCGCGCGCCTCATCTCCGGCAATAGCCCGCTCAGTCCGGCGGAGTGGCATCTGGCCGTTGCCGTGGGTGACGGCGAGCACGTCACGCTCTACGCCGATGGCCGGCAGGTGGCCGCGAGCGCGCTTGCCCAGGGCAGCGTTGCGTCGCGTCTCGAAATGGCTCCGCAGCCGCTCCCCGGCATCTCCGGAACTCACTTCGGCGGCCAGATTGCTTCGCTCAGGATCTACCGCGAGGCGCTTGGTCCCGAGCAGGTCAAGGCCATCGCCGACGCCCCGCCCGATTTCCGCCTGCCCACCTATGAAGAGGCCTCGCAGCGCTGGCCCGTAGAGACCAGGGCCCAGGCCGGATACAGCGCTCCGCAGGATCCATCGTTGATGCCGCGCGGCAAAGGCGCCATCCAAAAACCTGTCGCCAGGCCGCTGCCTCCATCAGACCTCAAGTGCGAACTGGTGGGAAGCAATCCCTGGAAGCTCACGGGCGGATGGAAACTGGCCGCAGCGCCGCAGGTCAAGGCCGCGGGAGAGCAGATTTCCAAGCCCGGCTTTGCCGATCCGGATTGGCTCGCCGCCACCGTCCCCGGCACCGTGCTGACCACCATGATCGATCGCGGAGTCTATCCCGATCCCAACTACGGGCTCAACAATCTCGCCATTCCAGAGAGCCTGGCTCATCAGGATTACTGGTATCGCGTGGAGTTCAAAACCCCGGCTGGAGCTCATGGCCAGAGGCTGACGCTCACCTTTGAGGGCGTCAACTTCGCCGCCGAGGTTTGGCTGAACGGCAAGAACCTGGGTGGGTTTACTGGCGCATTCCTGCGCGGCAGGTTTGACGTAACCGGCCTGGTTGCAGCCGCCGGCCAGAACGTGCTCGCGGTGCGTGTTTCTCCGTCGCCCCATCCCGGCATTGCTCACGAGCAGTCCATCAAGGCCGGTCCCGGCGAAAATGGCGGCATCGAAGTGCTGGACGGCCCCACCTTCTCCGCAGCCGAAGGTTGGGACTGGATTCCCGGCATTCGCGACCGCAACACCGGCATCTGGCAGGANNTCACGGCCGGATTCGATGATGTGAAAGTCACCAAACATGTCAAACTCGCGCCCGGCGAGAACGTAATCCGCCTCGAGCCTGAAGAGTTTTCGCAGCTCAAAGTCCAGCATCCGCGCCTCTGGTGGCCCAACGGCTACGGGGATCCTGCGCTGCACACGTTGAAGGTCAGTTTCACCACCGCCGGAAAGGTCAGCTCCCAGCGCCAAATAGAATTCGGCATGAGGGAACTCAGTTATGAAACCTCGCTCCTCGATCCCGGCGGCCACCTGCGCCGTGTGGAGGTTCTTCCCAGCCGCACCCATGATGATGCGCTGCCGCTGATCGACGAGAGCCACCAGGGCATCCGGCAGATCGACGACAAAACCCCCAACCTCCTGCCGCCGGGCCAATCCCTTCCGGAATATATGCGCCACGCCTGGGTCCAATCCCTGGCGCCGGAAGCAGAGGGCTCGCCTTCCATTCGTCCCGTTGAAGGCGGATGGCCCGGAACCGATCTGGTCATTAAAGTAAACGGCGTCCGCATTGCCGCACGCGGTGGCAACTGGGGCATGGATGACGACCTCAAGCGGGTCAGCATCGAGCACCTTGAACCCTACTTCCGGCTCCATCGCGACGCGCACGTGAACATGATCCGCAATTGGATGGGACAGAACACCGAGGAGAACTTCTACGCCCTGGCCGACAAGTATGGCCTGATGATTTGGAACGATTTCTGGGAATCCACACAGAATTACAATCTCGAAGCCCAGGATCCGGCGCTGTTCCTGGACAATGCGCGCGATTCCATCCTGCGCTTCCGCCATCACCCGTCGATCGTGGTCTGGTGCGGACGCAGCGAGGGCGTTCCCCAGCCCATCATCAACGAAGGCCTGGCCGCGCTCGTCCGTACCCTCGACCATACCCGCTACTACACCGGCAGNNGAAACCTATTACCGCATCAATCGCGGTTTCAGCGTCGAGCTTGGAATCCCCAGCGTTCCCACGCTTGAAAGCATCAAGTCCTTTATCCCCGAGCCCGACCGCTGGCCAATCAGCGACACCTGGGCCTACCATGACTGGCACCAGAGCGGCAACGGCGCCGTGGCGCCCTACATGGCCCACATGGATACCGAGTTTGGCGCGCCCACCAGCCTTGAGGATTTCGAACGCAAGGCGCAGATGCTGGATTACGTCGGCCATCGCGCCATCTTCGAGGGCTTTGCCGCCCATCTCTGGCAGCCCAATTCCGGCCGCATGATCTGGATGACTCAGCCGGCCTGGCCCAGCATGGAGTGGAACTTCCTGAGCTGGGACTACGACACCCAATCCAGTTTCTATGGCACCCAGAAGGCCTGCGAACCAGTCCACGCGCAGCTCGATCTCACCAATGGAGCAGTCGACCTGATCAACCTCGGCGAAGCCCGCGCGTTCAAAGTGCGCGTGCTGGTGGTCGGCATCGACGGCAAGACCCTCAGCGATCAGACCAACCAGGTTCAGGCTGCGGCCAACGACCGCACTTCCGTAGGCAAGCCCGATCTCGACAAGCTTGCCGAGGGCCATACCGTTCTTGTCGAGTTGCAGGTCAGCGATGCTGCCGATGTGCCGGTGAGCGGCAATTTCTACTGGTGGGCAAAGGACGAGGCAAGCCTGCGCGAACTCAACCAACTGCCACAGGCAACTTTGACTGCCTCGGCTTCTGTCTCCGCCGCCGGCAATGAGCGCAAGGCGACGGTGAAGATCAAGAATTCCGGCGCCACGCCGGCGCTCATGATCAAACTCACGCTTC
>PLSH01000066.1:8231-9511 GCA_003165095.1 Acidobacteriaceae bacterium | reverse complement strand
TTTAACCCCCGCGCAAATCCAGCAGAATAAGCGTGGGCCTTACAGGCTGCGGAAAAACCCAAGAGTCGGGAAGTTTTGAAAGGGCACGGCTTTAGCCGTGCCGATAAACCAAGCAGAGTGATTGAGGGCTTCAGCACCTGCGGGACGTATTTCGTGATCGGTTGAAAAATCAACCCATTTTCCGCAGCCTGCTTGGCCTCGGGGGGATTTGGTCGATACAGACTTGGCAGTCGCGAAAAAACGCCGGTCGACGGGCGATTCAGATAACAGGAAGCTCAGTGCCTGCAGGCAACCCGCCCCGCTACAGTTCCAGCACGTTGTCCTCGATCGCCAGACGCACATTGCCGTCGGACTTTGCGAGCCGGCGAACCGCTTCCGGCTTGTCCACCCTGGCCTTCAGCATCACCAGCGCAACCGGCACGCTGCGCCCTGCGCTCTTGATCGTACGCACGGCGGTTTCGCGGTCGATCTTGCACGCGCCCATCAGAATCCGGATGCCGCGCTCCACCAGCTTTGAATTCTGCATGTGTACATTGACCATCAGGTTCTCGTACACGTAACCAAGCCTCGTCATGGCCCCNNGTGGTGATCATGTTCAGCACCATCTTCTGGGCCGATCCGGCCTTCATCCGCGTTGAGCCCGAGATGACCTCGGCCCCCACGTCCGCAACGATTTCAATATCGGCCGCCGTGGAAAGCGGTGTGTCGTGGTTACACGTAACTGCCGCGGTGTGGGCGCCGCGGGCGCGCGCATACGCCACGGCTGCTACCACGTAAGGAGTGCGGCCCGACGCCGAAACACCTACTACAATATCCTTGCGCGTCGGCCGGCGGCGCGCAATGTCTCTCTGGCCCAACTCTTCTGAGTCCTCATTCACCTCGACCGCCGACGCCAGCGCCTTCGGTCCGCCCGCCATGATGTACTGCACCTGGCCTGTGGCTGTCGAGTAAGTCGGGGGACATTCCGAGGAGTCGAGCGCTGCGATCCGTCCGCTTGAGCCCGCCCCAACGTAGATCAAACGTCCGCCATCGCGCAGACATCGGGCTACCTGGTCGATCACTTGCGCGATCTCCGGCAGCGCCTTCTTCACCGCTGCCGCAATCTTGGCATCTTCATGGTTGATGATGCGCGCAATTTCGAGTGCGGATTTGGTGTCGAAGCCTTGAGAAGCCTCGTTCTGGCCTTCAGTAATCAGGTGCTCAAGAAGAGAGGATTGGTCATTACCCGTGCCGTTTGTATGATTGCTGGACGTCACGGGCATCAAAGTACTGGTTAACAT
>PLSH01000066.1:0-8152 GCA_003165095.1 Acidobacteriaceae bacterium | reverse complement strand
AATAGCCCCCGGATGAGGAATTCGCCGACGGCGTATCCCATCCCAGCGCTCGCGAGCTGCCCTCCGGACCCTGTCTTCGCGCAAAATCCTCCACTGTTTCCCGGTTGAACAGGGGTGGTCCGTCTCTCGTGGCCCCATCATCCGCTTCGGCACGAAGAACCTCGCCGGCAAAGCGCAGCAGGTCTGGCACATTGGAGAAAAGCCCCGCATGACCGGCCACGCCCTTCAGAACCCAGGCGTTCTCATCCTGCACTTCGCCCTGGATGCGCCGATGGCGCCACGTTTTGTCCGCTTCTGTAGGTGGAATCGCCCCGCGCGTTGCCGGAGCCGGGCAATATCCCGTTGCCAGCAGCCCCAGCGGCTTGAAAATCTCCCGGCTGACCCATTCAGCCAGGTTTTCACGCGTGAATACTTCCAGCGCCTTGCCAAGCAAGATGAACCCAGGATCGGAATACTCGGCTCGCGCGCCCGGTTCAGCCTCCAGCGGCAATTCCAGGCAGACGCGAAGCAACGCGGAGGGCGTAGAAACCGTCCGAAAGAACTCCACATAGCCGGGCAGTCCGGAATTATGGCCCAGCAGGTGGCGCAACCTCACATGCCGGGCGTTGTCGCCTGAAGCCCGGCCCACCACAAACCCAGGCAGCAAATCCCCCAGAGACGTATTAAGGTCGAGCTGCCCCCGCTGACACAAAACCATGGCTGCGGCCGTGGTGGCTACGACCTTGGTGAGGCTGGCAACATCGTAAACAGTCTCCGCGGTTACCGGGGGTGCGTCCTCGTCGTAAGTAAAGCGGCCCAGCGCGTCCTGGACCACAACATCGCCGCCGGCCACAACTCCAAATGCGCAGCCCGGAAACCCGCGCGCCGCAATAGCCTCTTCCAGCACCCTGTACGCGGCTCGAAACCGGTCGGGTGATTCGCCTCGAACTGGGGCAGAACCTGCAGTCTCAGGATTCATCGCTTTCTCAAATGGTAGCGCGAATCATTCCGCTTCTCGCCAACGGCATGGTATTTTTCGTATTGCAGAGCGCAGTTCAGGCTATCCTTGTCTGCGAACACCTAGTCTATCCACTTGATGAATAACAAGGAGGATTGAATGCCTCTGCCGCATCCGTTGCTACGGGCAGCAGTCTTCAGCGGCCTTGCAGCCGCAAGCGCCGGTTTCGCCCAACCCCCCGCTCAACTCGAGGTGGCAGCACCGCTCCCTGCAACCGCGCCTGCCGCAACGCCTGCTATTGCCCCAAAGACCTACACGGTGCCCGCCGGCACCAAGTTCCTCCTGCAACTGCGCAGTTCTATCAACACCAAGAGCGCCAAGCCGGGCGATGGTGTCTACCTCGCCTCTACCTTCCCGGTCGTGGTCGGCAACCGCGTCATGATTCCCGTCGGCGTTTATGTCCAGGGCGTGGTGGACCGCGTAGAGCGCGCCGGCCACGTAAAGGGCAGGGCACAGCTCGACATGCATTTTACCTCCATCATCTTTCCCAACAACACGGTAGTTCAGATCCCCGGGGTCGTCGATAGCCTGCCGGGCGCAAAGAATCAAACCGTCAAGGGCGACGACGAAGGGACCATCCAGCAGGATGGAGACAAAACCCGTAACGCCGGCGAGGTAGCCAAAATCGCCGTTCCTACCGGAGCCACCGTAGGCTCCATCGCCGGCCTCGGTTCCGGACATCCCTTGGCCGGTGGCCTGGCTGGCGTCGGCGCTGGACTGGCCGCCGCCGGCATCGTCTCACTCTTTACGCGGGGTGCGGATGTCAGCATCGACACCGGCACGCAGGTTGAGATGGTCTTGCAGCGCCCTCTGATCCTCGAAGAGGAGAACCTGGCCGTTGCCGGATCTGACGGCGCGCCGGCCACCCTGGTTCCTGCCGCCAATCAGCCCAAACCCATTGCAAAACCTGGCCGTGCGCAGGTGCTATGCCCGCCCGGAGGGCTGGGCTGCGAGTAGCGCGTTGTAAGTTGATCTAAATCATCAGCTTTGCGTTGGGAACCACAACTCCGCTCCGAGACAGGGTGCAGCTTCCATTTTGGTCGCAACGGTAGTGGAGATTCCCCTGATAGTCTTGCCACGACGTCGAACTGCTGGTACCGGCTGACGCGTTGATGACGAAAATCCTGCCTTCGTAGGTCTCAATTCTTCCCGTTGAGGCGTCGTAGTCAGAAACCGTTGCGTCACCCTCGCTGGAGAATGCGAACTGACTCGGCGTCACACTGTCCGGCTGTGCTTCCTCGGTGGAAACCGGTGTCGCGTTGGTAACAGAAGCGCTGTTAACCGGCGATTGCTCATCAGAAGACTCGCTGGCGATGGATAAATTGCTGACAGCATTATGCTTGCTGGCAATCCTCAAAATGGGGTGTGCAGGTTTAGGAGAGGTGGAGATCTCCAGTTTTGCCGTCTGTGGGACGGTCTGCGGTTCAACCGCGGGCGACTGGATCACGTTGGCGATCGGCCGGATCGCGTATCCATCCGACGGAGAACTGGCTGTTATCAGCTCGCTCGCCGTCACCGGGCCCCCTTGAAGCGAAGCCGCTGCCAGGGCCGTTCCAGCTACAGTTCCGAACCCCAACCCAAGCGTCGCGTAGAGGAAGGGAACAAGCAATCCGGTCCCACGAATTCGGGACGGGGTGGATGGAGGTAGCGCATTGAAGGCAGCCGAAATTTCAGGAAACGGGTGGAAGGTGGCCATTTTGTCTCAAACGCGATTTCCGTTTCAATCGCGAGTCCTCTTTGCACCAGATTCGAACACCCCTTGGTAACCTTCACAATCCATCGAACGTAGTATTACCAGCTACAACTCGTTCCCCCAAATGTGTTATTACCCCTCGATGAATGCGGCGACTTCCACCTCCGCCCGTCTATCTCTATACTGGTGATATTCGCCGAGATTTCCAGAGGCAGAATCCCGAGCCGCAGGTGATATGCAAGACGCTCGGGACCATGCTCCCATTTTTGATCCGGCTAAAGCATATATTCCTCCTGGAGTCGGTTACTGATTGATTCCAAAGAACAAGGCGGCAATGCAGACGGTTCCCGATCATCCCTCAGACCTCCAGCCCGGTTCGGCCATTGCGCCGGCAGGCCAACCGGCCCCAGAACCTGCGCCGGTCCCGCTTCGCGCAACCAGCGCCGCCGGCCTCTGGTTGCGCGACGTGGCCATCTCAACCATCGCCTCGGTGCTCATCATCGTTTTCCTCTACCAGCCTGTCCGGGTTGAGGGAACCAGCATGTTACCTCGTCTCGAGGATCGCGACCGTCTCTTCATCAACAAGTTCGTCTATCACATCGCGGCCGTGGAACGCGGCGACATTGTCGTCTTCCACTACCCGCGCGATCCGGAAAAGAGCTACATCAAGCGCGTAATTGCCTTGCCCGGCGACCGGCTTCGCATCATCCGCGGCGTCGTCTGGCTCAATGGCCGCCCTTTGAGTGAGGACTACGTCCCCGAAGAGTACCGTGACACCCACTCCATGTCCGAGATGATCGTACCCCAGGACTTCTATTTCATGATGGGCGACCATCGCTCCATCTCCTCTGACAGCAGGGAGTTCGGCCCCGTCGCCCGCAATCTCATCTATGGCAAGGCCGTCTTTGTTTACTGGCCCGCAAAGGACGCCGGCGTGGTTCGCTGACCTATATGGAATTCGACCCGGAATTCCACCGCCCAACTCTGCTAAAATCGGTTGAATCCACTCCTCGGAGCGGCAATGCAGGCAATTCTCGCGCTCGAAGACGGGCGCATCTTCCGCGGCCACGGCTATGGCGCACTTGGCGAGTGCCAGGGCGAAGTCGTTTTTAATACGTCACTTACCGGTTACCAGGAAATTGCCACCGACCCCTCCTACGCCGGCCAGATCGTCGTCCTTACCAACCCCCAGATCGGCAATTACGGCACCAACCAGGCTGATAACGAGTCGGCCCGGCCTTATATTGAAGGCCTGATCGTCCGCGAATTCTCCGCCATCGGCTCCAACTGGCGCTCCGAGCAGGTCACAGACGAGTACATGGAGCGCTATTCCGTCCCCGTCCTGGCCGAGATCGATACCCGCGCTCTGGTTCGCCATCTTCGCACCCATGGCGTCATGCGCGGCGTGATTTCCACAACTGAAAGTAACACTGAAGCTCTTGTTCAGAAAGCAAAGAAAATACGCAAGATGGATGGAACAGATCTGGCCCGCGTAGTGTCCACAAAGTCCATTTATCCTTTTGACTCCGACGACTCCCGCAACCAGTCTGGAGACCCCTTATTGGCCCCAGCGCTGATCCAGGGCGCGGGAGTGCGCAAGCACCACGTCGTGGCCTATGATTTCGGGATCAAGTACAACATTCTGCGCATGTTAACCCGCGAGGACTGCCGCGTCACCGTGGTTCCGGCCGAAACCACTGCCGAAGACGTCCTGGCTCTCAAGCCCGACGGCGTCTTCCTCTCCAACGGCCCCGGCGACCCCGAGCCGGTCGACTACGCCGTGCGCGCCATTCGCAAATTTCTGGGTCGCGTGCCGGTTTTCGGCATCTGTCTTGGCCACCAACTCACCGGCCTGGCCCTCGGCGGCCGTACCTACAAGCTCAAATTCGGACACCACGGCGGCAACCACCCCGTCCGCAACAACGCAACCGGCAAGGTCGAGATTACCGCCCACAACCACAACTTCGCCGTCGATCCCGACTCCATCAACGCCAACGAAGTCGAATTGACTCATGTAGATCTGAACGACCAAACCCTCGAAGGCCTGCGCCACAGAACGCTCCCTCTCTTCAGCGTCCAGTACCACCCCGAAGCCGCCCCAGGCCCCCACGATTCGCATTACCTGTTCCGCGACTTCCGCCTGATGATGGAGGAATGGAAGGGATGAAGCCTGTGGCGCACGAAATTTTCGAAATTGCAAAGCAGCGGGGCTTTTGGCTCCGCTGTTTTTTGGAACGCAAAATCAATCTCTTGCACTATTTCTTTCGAGATGGATCGCCTTGAAAGGGCACGACTTCAGTCGTGCCGCACAGCAGCGAATGAATTCGCGGCTTTAGCCGCTGAGGGATGGTTTTGAAGCCCACACGCGAACATTCAACGAATAACGCGCAGACCTACTTCGTCACGTCAGATACGTGGGAGCGTCGAGCGCTGTTTAATGCGGAACCATGGGCGCGCCTCTTTTTCAAGACATTACTCTCCCACCGTGGTGACACATATCTCCTGCACGAGTTCGTTCTGATGCCCGATCACTTTCATCTCTTGATAACGCCATTAACATCGCTTGAAAAAGCGGTCCAACTCATCAAGGGCGGATTCTCATTTCGAGCAAAGAAGGATCTTGGCTCAAATCTTGAAATCTGGCGCAGAGGTTTTGCTGATCACAGAATTCGGGACTACGGGGACTTTGACAAGCACATTCATTACATACATCTAAATTCGGTAAAGAGACACTTGTGCGCGAGTCCTCAGGATTACCGGTATTCGTCAGCATTTCCCGGTTGGAAATTGGACCCCATCCCTCAGTGGCTAAAGCCATTCACCGAGGCCGATATCCGTGGCACGGCTGAAGCCGTGCCCTTTCAAAACAATCGCAAGCCACATGACGCATCTCAACAGGCTGCCGGAATAACCGATTTGAAAGGGCACGACTTCAGTCGTGCCAACGAGGCTCCCCAAGAATTGCGGGCTTTTGCCCCTGAGGGAGGAGAGCGATGAAAAGATTCAATGTCTACTTCTTGTTTCTCCCATTCCTTTCCCTAGTTCTCGCCACAGGTTCAGGCCAATGCGTCTATCGAACGCTCTCCGTTACCCGCGTTCATGGAGCACTGGTCGGTACATTAGTCGATCCTGACGGCAGGCCAATTCCTAATGCTGATGTCGAACTGAAGGGGGACGAGCACGTCGCATCCGCAGCAACAAATGCGGATGGGGAGTTCTCAATCCAGGCGCCTCCCGGAGGGTACGAGATCCACGCGAACGCCAGGGGTTTTGCGCTCGGTATCGCGCGCGTCGACGTGGGAAGCGATTTAATAGAGATGCTACGGCCAGCGCATCTTTGGATGATTCTCGATGTTGGAATACTGCTGGATCATTGTACGTTCACGACAACAAGCCGCAGAGAGCTTGAGAAGGCCATTCAAGAGCATAAGAAGAGAGATTAGGAACCGCAGAAAAATGCCACGCAGAAATGACATCCAGAAGATCCTGGTAATCGGCTCCGGCCCGATCGTGATCGGCCAATCCGCCGAGTTCGACTATTCCGGCACCCAGGCCTGCAAAGCCCTCAAACAAGAGGGCTACGAGGTGGTGCTGGTCAATTCGAACCCGGCCACTATCATGACCGACCCCGACCTCGCCGACCGCACCTATATTGAGCCCCTCACCCGCGAATACGTCGAGGAGATCATCCGCATTGAAGCCGAGATGCTCGCCGCCAACCCCACATCCGGCAAATTCGCCCTGCTGCCCACCGTCGGCGGCCAGACCGCCCTCAACCTCGCAGTCGATCTGGCCGATGCCGGCATCCTCGACCGCTATAACGTCGAACTCATCGGCGCCAAGCTTGAGGCCATCAAGAAGGCCGAGGACCGGCTGCTCTTCAAAGACGCCATGCTCCGCATCGGCCTCGACGTCTCAAAATCCGTGCTGGTAAACAACCTGCGCGACGGCCTCGATTTTGCCTCCAAACTCGGCTTTCCGGTCCTCATCCGCCCCAGCTTCACCCTCGGTGGCACCGGCGGCGGCATCGCTTACAACCGTGAAGAGCTGATGGAAATCCTCGCCCGCGGCCTCGATCTTTCACCCGTGCACGAGTGCCTCATCGAAGAAAGCGTCCTCGGCTGGAAGGAATTCGAGCTCGAAGTGATGCGCGACCTGGCCGACAACGTCATTATTATCTGCTCAATCGAGAACTTCGACCCCATGGGCGNNGCGTGCACACCGGCGACTCCATCACGGTGGCCCCCGCGCAGACCCTCACCGACCGCGAATACCAGAAGATGCGCGACGCGGCTATCGCCGTAATGCGCGAGATCGGCGTTGAAACCGGCGGCTCCAACGTGCAGTTTGCCGTCAATCCAGTCGACGGCCGCATGACGGTCATCGAGATGAACCCGCGCGTCTCCCGCTCCTCGGCCCTGGCCTCAAAAGCCACCGGCTTCCCCATCGCCAANNTTCGAGCCCACCATCGATTACGTCGTGGTGAAGATTCCCAAATGGCAGTTCGAAAAGTTTCCCGGCGCCGACGATACCCTCGGACCGCAAATGAAATCCGTGGGCGAAGTCATGGCCATGGGACGCACCTTCAAGGAAGCCCTCATGAAGGCCTGGCGCGCTCTTGAAACCGGCAGGAAGACCGGCGCTGAAGTCCTTGAGCCGCGCCGCCTGACCCAAATGCTGGTCACACCTCACCCCGAGCGCCTGAGCTACCTCCGTTTCGCCTTCGAACGCGGCATGAGTGTGCGCGAAGTCGCCCGTTTCACCGGGATGGACCCCTGGTTTCTCCATCAACTGCGCGAAATCACCCTCGCCCAGTCAACTATCGCTGACACCACTCCAAATGACATAAGTGCGGAGCACATGAGGCAGCTCAAGCGCCTCGGCCTCTCTGACGAGCGCATCGCCACCGAGTGGAAGCTCGAAGGCCACGAAGGCATCAGGCGGGTGAGGGAACTGCGCGAGGCGCAGGGAATCCGCCCCGTCTTCAAGCTCGTCGACACCTGCGCCGCCGAGTTCGAGTCCATGACCCCGTATCTATACTCCACCTACGACGAGGAGGATGAGGCGCCGCCAACCCAGACGCCCAAGATCATCATCCTCGGCTCCGGGCCAAACCGCATTGGCCAGGGCATCGAGTTCGATTACTNNTGCTGCTGCCACGCCGCCTTCGCGCTCAAGGATGACGGCTTCGAGACCATTATGGTCAACTGCAATCCCGAGACCGTCTCCACCGATTACGACACCAGTGACCGCCTTTATTTTGAACCGCTAACCCTCGAAGACGTGCTCGCCGTCTACAACCACGAAGCGCAATCCGGCGCAAAGATCGGCATGATCGTCCAGTTCGGCGGCCAGACTCCGCTTAACCTTGCCCAGCGCCTGCGCGCCGCCGGCGTTCCCATCATCGGCACCTCGCCCGAATCCATCGATCTGGCCGAGGACCGCAAGCGCTTCGGCAAGCT
>PLSH01000427.1 GCA_003165095.1 Acidobacteriaceae bacterium | reverse complement strand
TCTTCAAGGCGACATCGTACTTCAGGACGCTGTCCTTCGGAATGCCGAGACTAATCAGGCCCGCGCCAATCGCACTTACACCTCCAACGACAACTGCGCCTTCGAGACCAGCAACAATCCACGCTACGATTGGACCGGCTGCAAGAATCGGTCCGAGTCCCGGTATGAAGAAGAGACCCGATCCGAACAGCAACCCCCAGAAGCCACCCCAGAACGCTCCAACCTTGCCCCAATACATCATGCGATCGCCGGCAGTGTAATACCCAACGACGTGTTCATCCGTGTGCGTATCTCGCCCTACAATCGACAGGCTCTTCATATCGACGCCTGCCTCCTGAAGTTCCTTGACGGCATGCTCGGCCTGCTTGTGAGTTTCATAGATTGCCGCTACAGAGTTTTTTGAGTTCATTTCGATCTCCTTTTCCATGGTTGACTTAGGTTTGTACGGTTGCCCTCCGGTCGGATAGTTTCGGAGGCGCTCGCGCGTCCACGAAAACCCTGATTGAGGCAGACTGCAAGGTTTCTCAGCTGCGTGCATGACGATCCGCAGCCACGCCGTGGATCTGTTACCCGGTAATTGCTTTCGTTGTCATGGCCGCAACCCAAAAGAATTGCGTACAAGATTTGACAGCGCGGGCAGTCCGGAACTCAGCTGACTACTGCCTTAAGCGCTTCGCTTTTCGATGCGATGCAACTCAGAAGATCGTTCCACGATTTGGCGAACGAATCGACGCCTTCCCCTAACAACTGGGCAGCAAGAGCGTCCGTATCAATACCAGCCTTGGCAAATTTCGCGAGGATCTTGCCGGTATTCTCGGGCCGAGCCTCGCCGAATTCCACATGTGCCGCCAGGGCTTTCAGCGTAGCCTCGGGCATTGTGTTGATGGTGAAGGGCAACGCGAGCGCCTCGACGTACAGGATGTCGGAGGCCTGAGGATCTTTGGTTCCAGTGCTGGCCCAGAGAAGCCGCTGCGCTCGGGCTCCAGCTTTCAGGATGCGCTGCCACCGCGGCGAATCAAGCAGCGTGCGGTATCTCCCATAAGCATCCCTGGCGATGGCGATGCCAAGCTGGTTGCGCAATGAATTCGGCGCCTTCTCGGCGACTGCCACGTCCCAACGGCTAACAAATAGCGAGGCCACGGAACCGACATCCGGCTTCAGCCCGGCAGCAATTCGCCTTTCAATACCGCGCATGTAAGCTTCGGCCGCTGCGACATACTGCTCGCCCGAGAACAGTAGGGTTACATTCACGGGAATGCCGGCGAAGATTGCCTCCTCAATGGCTGGAAAACCCTCGCTGGTACCGGGAATCTTGATGAAGAGATTGGGCCGCGCCGCGCGGTTATGAAGAGCCTTGGCAGCAGCGAGGGTACCGGCCGTGTTATGCGCCAGCAGGGGCGATACCTCCAGGGAGACCCAGCCATCCACACCTCCGGTTTGGTCGTATATAGGCCGGAAAAGATCGGCCGCCTGCCTCAGATCCTCGAGGGCCAACTCGAAGAACAGCGCCTCCCCAGACTTGCCTTCATCTGTTTTCTTGCGAATGACATCGTCGTAATCGTTGCTGCTCTTGATGGCGTGATCGAAGATGGTCGGGTTCGAAGTGAGACCCGTGACCGAGAGCTCTCGAATATAGCTCAGCAGCGTACCGCTGGCGAGCAGACGATGTGTGATGTTATCCAGCCAGATGCTCTGACAGGTTTCATGCAGTTTCTCGGTCGTTCGATTCATTTCAGTCCTCTTGGAAAACGCGTCACTCCACTACCGGTTGGATTTCAAGTGCACTCACTTTGTCGACTCTGCGCTGGTGGCGAATCGCGCCGCTGAAGCGAGCTTTCAGAAACGTCTGAATTAATTCCCAGGCCAGCGCTGGCCCGATCACCTGGCCGCCGAGCGAAAAGACATTCATGTCGTCGTCNNCCTCAACGCCCTGGTGAGCGGAGAAAACGTCGTGAATGAGCCCAGCGCGCACACCGGCAACCTTGTTGGCGCAGATGGATGCCCCCACTCCGCTGCCGCAGAGCGCTATCCCGCGATCAATTGTGCCTGCGGCAACGGCTCTGGCCAGCGGGATCACGTAATCCGGGTAATCGTCTCCGGGGCTCGGTCGAACTGCACCGAAATCAATCACCTCATGAGCAGCGCCGCGCAGCAAATCCACAATCTGTTCTTTCAGAACGAACCCTCCATGGTCTGAGGCGATTCCAACGCGCATGGTGCTTCCTCCTTGTTCTTGTCAAGTACACGATGAGCCTGCCTGCAAACGTTCTCTGCGGTGAAGCCGTAGTGCTCCATTACCTCTGCTCCGGGCGCGGAGGAACCGAATGTGTCAATCCCAATAACGGCGATCCGGGGGCCGACAAAGGACCGCCATCCGACCGGGGAACCAGCTTCAATGATCAGGATTGGCACATCCGCGGGCAGAATCTTTTCGCGGTAATCGTCCGATTGTGCCGCAAACAGGTTTGTGCTTGGCATGCTCACCACTCTCGCGTGAACGCCTTCTGCCGCGAGCCGTTCGCGGCCTTCCAGCGCCAGGTGGACTTCTGATCCTGTAGCGATGAGAACGATGTCTGGTCGCCCACTTGTCACAGAATCCGCCAGGATATAGCCGCCTGACTGAACTCCAGCCGGAATAGCGGGATAAAGATTCAGGTCAAGCACGGGAAGACCCTGTCGTGTCAGCACCAATGCAACAGGCCCTTGCTTCCTGCCAATCGCAACTCGCCATGCGGCAACTGTTTCGTTGGCATCCGCTGGCCGCAGGACAACCATGCCCGGAATTGATCGCAATCCGATGAGTTGTTCCACAGGTTGGTGAGTCGGGCCGTCCTCGCCCATGCCAATGCTGTCGTGAGTGAAGATATAGATCACCGGCAGCGCATTCATCGCCGCAAGGCGCATGGGAGGCCGCATGTAATCAGAGAAGACAAAAAACGTGCCGCCGTATGGGATCAGGCCGCGGTGCAAGGCCATTCCATTCAAAATAGCGCCCATCGCATTTTCGCGAATGCCAAAGTGCATGTTGCGCCCCGCCCAATCTCCAGGCTCAAAGTCTCCGGCCCCGTCAATATTCGTATGGGTGCTTGGACCAAGATCTGCCGAGCCTCCCATCATCTCCGGCAGGCGAGTGCCGAGGATCTCGATCACTTTTCCTGAAGCCACGCGGGTGGCCATCGGTCCATCAGTCGGCGCAAATGTCGGCAATCCGGCGCCCCAATCATTAGGTAGCTGGCTGTCGATGACTCTCTGGAACTCAGCGGCAAGATCCGGGTATTCACGCGCAAAGGCTTGGAATCGCGACTCCCACTCCACTTGCGTAACGCTTCCGCGAGCGACAGCTCTTCGGAAATGCTCCAGCGCCTCCTCGGGGATATGGAAGGAAGGCGAAACAGGCCATTCCATTGCCTCCTTGGTAAGTCGCACCTCCTCGACACCGAGCGGTTCTCCGTGGGCCGCGGCGGTGTCCTGCTTGTGCGGGCTGCCAAAGCCCATGTGCGTGCGGACAGCGATCAACGACGGCCGGTTTGTTTCACTTCTGGCGTTCTCGAGTGCCTGCGCAATGGTTTCCACGTCATT
>PLSH01000101.1 GCA_003165095.1 Acidobacteriaceae bacterium | reverse complement strand
TCCACGTCATGATCTCGCAGTTTGCAGTGGGCGGCGGCATCTACCTGCCGCTGGCCGAGCGCAAGGCGCTGCGCGAAGGCCGCACCGACTGGCTGGCGCAGTTGGTGGGCTACTCGAAGTTCTTTTTGATTGTCACCGGCGTGTTCGGCACCATCTCCGGAGTGGGCATCTGGTTCGCCATCGGACTCACGAACCCCGAGGCCACCAGCACGCTGATCCACAACTTCGTATTTGGCTGGGCCATCGAGTGGGTTTTCTTTATGGTCGAGCTCACCACGGCCGCCGTCTACTACTACACATGGAACCGCATCGACGCCAGGCTTCACCTGACCGTGGGCTGGGTCTATGCCGGCGCCTCGGTGTGCACGCTGATAATTATCAACGGCATTCTCACCTTCATGCTCACGCCCGGAGACACCTGGCTCGCGGTGGCCGGCACCGGGCACGAGGCCAGCAAGTTCTGGAACGCATTCTTCAATCCCACCTACTGGCCGAGTCTGCTGCTACGCACCTGCGTGTGCTGCTCGCTGGCCGGGATCTGGGCTCTCATCAGCGCCAGCCGCATTGACGGGGCCACGCTACCCGCGCTGAAAACCTCGCTGGTAAAGTGGAGCGTCCGCTGGCTGGTGCCTTCTTTTGTGGCCATGCCTTTTCTGTTCGCGTGGTACCTGTACATGGTGCCCGCATCGCAGCGCGCGCTGTTGACGCTGGGTATGGACACGATCGGTTCCGGCACGTTTTCCATGGTCACGCGCATCGCGCTGATCCTCGTCATTACATCGGCCACCATCATCGGCGTGGCGTATTTCCTCGCTTATCGCAATCCCGTGGACTTCAATCCTGCTCACGCGGTTGCAATCCTGCTCCTGGCGCTCATGGCCACGGGCGCGGGCGAGTATTCGCGGGAGATGCTCCGCAAGCCTTACGTGATCGGCCGCTGGATGTACTCAAACGGGGTGCGCGTGCCCTACGTTGCGCGCATCAACCAGGAAGGTTATCTGGCCTACTCGAACTGGGTCTGGAGCGGTCCCGTGTTGATGGACCGGCTCGTATCGCCACAAATCACCTACGCAAACGATCCCACTTACAACTATTCCCGTGGCGAAGCGATCTTTCGCGGGGAGTGCGGCTCCTGCCACACGCTGAACGGGTATCGCCCGCTTACGACGCTGCTTGCCGGCCGCGACCGTGCCAATATCGAGAGCTTTATCACCATGCTCCACGAGTACAAGGCCGACTCGCCCTATCACCGCTTCATGCCGCCGATGGTGGGCACCAAACAGGATGTTTCGGACCTCGCAAACTTTTTGAACGCCAAGGTGAATCCGCCTGCGGCGGGCGGGCAAAAGCCATTGCAAACCGCGCAGAAATAGCCGGGCGGCGGCGTTTTCCAGCCTGCCGCCTCACAAGCCGGACAGCGTTTCCAGCGGGGGCACGTGCGCGCGAAGCGACTCGGCGGTGAGCGCATCCACCTTGCGCAGGCCGGGGAAAACAACGGACCACAGGCCGGCGACAGCCAGCGCGCCCAGTCCGCCGGCGACGGTGGCGCGCACCGCGCCCCACCACTGCGCGGTGAGGCCGCTCTCAAATTCTCCCAACTCGTTTGATGCCCCGATAAACAGGGAGTTGACGGCGCTGACGCGGCCGCGCATCTCCGGCGGCGTGGCCAACTGCAGCACCGAACCGCGGATGATGACGCTGATGGTGTCTGCCGCGCCGGCCACGGCCAAGGACGCGAGCGAGAGCCACAGCGTGTGGGAGAGGCCGAAGACGACGGTGGCCGCGCCGAAGATGGATACGCAGACGAACAGCTTGTGTCCCGCGTGTTTGCGCAGTGGGAACCGCGCCATGACCAGCGACATGATCACCGCGCCGGTCGCGGGCGCGGCGCGCAGCATTCCCAGGCCGCGCGGCCCCTGGTGCAGAATCTCGTGAGCGAAGATGGGCATCAGCGCGGTGGCGCCGCCCAGCAGCACCACAAACAAATCCAGCGAAAACGACCCCAACAGCATGGGCGCGCGGCGCACATACTGGAAGCCGGCCAGCACCACCTCAAGCGATAAAGCGCGGTGTTCCATGCGCCCAGGGCGCACGTGGAGCGTGCTTACCAGCACCAGGAACCAGCACAGTGTTGACAGCGTGAAGACGTAAACGATGCCCGCGCCCTCAAGACGGGTATCGGGCACAAAACGGGCCAGCGGAATGGTAAAGAGTAGTCCGCCCAGCGCGGGCCCTGTAATATTGGCAAGCTGGAAGATGGCGCCGCCCCACGTGACCGCGTTGACAAAGTGCGCCTCGGGCACCAGGTGTGGAATGAGCGCCGAGCTTGCCGGCCCGGAGAAGGCTCGCCCAGTGCCGGCCAGGAACAGCACCGCGTAGATGGCGAGTATGTTTCTGGAGCCGCTGCGGGCGAGTAGGACGAGCGCCGCAGTACAAAATATCTGCAGCGAGTAACAGAGCAGGATGACGTGCCGGCGATCGAATCGGTCCGCCACATGGCCTGAAGGCAAGAGGAAGATGAGGCCCGGCAGGAACAGGGCCAGCCCGGTATAGCCCAGGTCGATGGCCTTGTGGGTGATGGAATACACCTGCCAGGCCACGGCTAACGACTGCGCCTCGGCCCCCAGGATGGCCATGACGCGCGCCAGTTGATAGCGCCGGAAATCGCGGGACGCAAACGCCTCCATGCCGCGCCGATGTGGCTTTGAGGGGGAAGACTCCATGGTCAGTTCCAAGGGTATACTGCCGCGCCGTGAAAAATACCTCGATCCGCGCCCGGACTTCGCAAATCCATGAATCCGAGCGCGTTAGCCTGGCCTTGCCGCTTGCAGTTGCCCACTCCCGAGCGATTAAACGCGACTATTACCGCGGAATCCCATCTAACTAACTTGGAGAGGCGTTTTCAAGCAGCCGAAGAGAGCTTATCCGGCACGCGCCTCACAAGGAGTAGCAAATATGAAGGGCAAACAATTACAACTCGCAGTTTGGGTAGCAGCCGGATCGTTGCTCGCGGCCATACCCTCGTACGCAGCAGCTCAAGAAAACCAGCAGGGGCAGGGGCAAGCTGTGGTGACGGTCCTTCCGCAGAAGAACGCGCCGGCCGGCGCCCTCAACCGGCAGGATTTGAGCGTGAAGGTCAACGGCAAGGATTCGAGTATCACCGGTCTGCAACATCTCAGTGGGCCGCAGAACCGGATCGAAGTGGTGTTGTTGATCGACTCAGGGGCGCGAACGAGCCTCGGCGGCCAGATGAGCGACATGCAGCACTTCATTCAGAGCCTGCCGGCCAATACGTCGGCAACCATTGCGTACATGGTAAACGGGCAGGCCGTGATGACCGGACCGCTCTCCTATGATCACGCCGAAGTATTGCGCGGGTTGCATATTCCCGCCGGAGGCGTGGCGGGCGCGAGCGCGAGCCC
>PLSH01000018.1 GCA_003165095.1 Acidobacteriaceae bacterium | reverse complement strand
CTCCTTTCCGGCAGCGGCCACCCCAGTCTTCAGCGAGCCGTCTGACACCTACACTTCAGCCTTGGCGGTGACGATCAGCGATACGACGCCGAATGAGGTCATCTACTACACCACCGACGGAACCACACCGACCACGAGTTCGAGCGTGTACGGCATCGGTAGCCTGATAACCGTCTCATCGACAGAAACGCTTGAGGCGATAGCGACGGCCAGCGGCTATTCCACCAGCGCCGTAGCCACGGCCATCTACACCATCACGCAACCGGCGGCGGCGACGCCAACCTTCTCGCCCGTAGCCGGCACCTATTCTTCTACGCAGACAGTGACCATCAGCGATACGACGACCGGGGCTGCGATTCTCTATACCACCGACGGAACCACCCCGAGCTACACCGGAAATGGACTCTCCCCCATACCGGGTCCGAGCACGACTAGATACAGCGGCCCGATCACTGTCTCATCGACAGAGACAATTGAAGCGATTGCGACGGCCTTCAACTATTCCTCCAGCGCCGTGGGTACCGCCCAGTACACCATCAGCGCCACAACCGCTTCGGTCACGGATGACGAGACCATCACGGTGACGGACACGGAGACCTTCCCGGATGTCGCCGACTCCGAGACCATCACGGTTACTGATACCGATAAAGTTAGTGCCTACAACACAATCGTGATCACTCCAAGCGTGGCATCCTTCAACGCCAGCTCCGGGACAGGCTATGCAACCCATGCTTATACTCCGGTAACATTCAGCGCGACCGGCGGCGACGGCACGACGCTGACTTTGAGTGAAAGCGGAACGCTCCCATCCGGGCTGACCTTCAATAATGGTGTCCTGAGTGGCAAACCCACGACTTACTCGGTGGCCTCTTTCCCGTTCTCCATTACAGCGACCGATGCTGACGGAAATTCGCTAACCCTGCCGGGCTATATGCTCACCATCCAACCCGCCTCGGCGTTCCCGGCTTCGGTCACAGATCTCGAAACGATCACGGTGACGGACACGGAGACCTTCCCCGATGTCGCCGACGCCGAGACCATCAAGGTTACGGATACCGATACCGTCAGAGCCTTCAACGCAATTGCGATCGCTCCAACTTCAGCCACGTTCAACGCAAGCTCCTCCGCAATCGGGATTATCAGCCAGCCCTATGCGCCGGCGACATTCACGGCGACTGGCGGAACCGGCACGCTGACGTTGACTGAGGCCGGAACACTACCATCGGGCGTCACGTTCAAGAATGGAGCCTTGAGCGGCACGCCCTCGGCCACCTCGGCGGGCTCGTACCCGTTCTCCATCACAGCCAGCGATACGTACGGAGATGCGGCAACTCAGACGGGATACACGCTGACGGTGACCACTTTGGCCGCGCCCACGGTGACCGATGTCAGCCCGAACACTGGGCCGCCAGCAGGCGGCACCAGCGTCACCATCAAGGGCGCCAATTTCACCACAAATGCCACAGTGAACTTCGGGCCCAACCCGGCCACGAATGTGACCTACGTTAGCCCAACCGAGCTCACGGCGACTTCACCGGCGGAAACCGGCACGGTAAATCCGTCGATGATAGAAGTCACGGTCACCACGCCGGCCGGGTCCAGCTCGAGCACCCCGGCGAATCATTTCACCTATGTAGCCAATCCTGCGCCAGTCATCACCACTCAGCCGTCCAGCAAGACCGTGACGTTAGGCAGCACCGCCTCATTCAGCGTGGCGGCTACCGGCACACCGACGCTCACCTATTCCTGGCAGTATCTGAGCGGCTCCTTATGGAAGTCCTGGGCAGTGGGGACAGGCTACAACACGGCCAACTTCACCACCTTGCCGACGAACGCGAACTACAACGGCCTTCAGATTCGCGTGTTGGTGACGGACGGCAACAGCCTGTCGACGGCCAGCAACGTGGTGACGGTGACGGTGAATTCGCCGCCGGTCATCACCACTCAGCCGGTCAACCAGACCGTGACGTTAGGCAGCACCGCCTCGTTCAGCGTGGCGGCTACCGGCACGCCGACGCTCACCTATTCCTGGCAGTATCTGAGCGGCTCCGTATGGAAGCCCTGGGGAGTGGGGACGGGTTACAACACGGCCAAGTTCACCACCTTGCCGACGAACGCGAACTACAACGGCCTTCAGATTCGCGTGTTGGTGACGGACGGCAACAGCCTGTCGACGGCCAGCAACCCTGTGACTCTGACCGTGAACCAGGCCACGCCCGCCGTCGCCATCGCCAGTAGCGCCAACCCGGTCCTGGTCCAGAACAGCCTCACTCTGACGGCCACCGTCACCTCCGCGGCCGGTACGCCGACCGGGACCGTGACCTTCCTAGACGGCTCTACACCGCTGGGCACGGGCACGCTGGCCGACGGAGTGGCGACACTGACAACGTCAAGTCTGACCGTGGGAACGCACTCGATATCGGCGGCCTACAGCGGCGACCAGAACTTCGTCACCGCCACCAGCAGTCCGTTGACACAAGTGGTCCAGGACTTCAGTATCAACGTGAACCCCTCCGCGCCCGCAGTTGTAACAGTGCTCCCCGGAGGCACAGTGGTGTACACCTTCACTGTGACCCCGCCGACCGGGTCCACCTTCCCGGCTAACATCGTGCTAACAGCAAGTGGATTGCCCGCTGGCGCTACTTACAGCTTCTCACCGGCCTCAATTACAGCGGGCGAGGGCTCGACCACAGTAACGCTGACCATAGTTCTCCCGCAGACGAATGCCGGCACACGGCAGGTCGCAGTGCGTCCCAGCATACAGCTGGCCACAAACAGCGGAGGCAAGAGCGGCGGTAAAGGTGGGAGCGTAGTCAGAAGGCTGGCGCCATTTACTCTGGCTCTGATCTTGCTGCCCTTTGCAGGCAGGCTGCGCCGCGCCGGAAGTCGGCTGCGCCGCACAGTGTCTTTGCTGCTGTTCATGTTGGCCGGCATGGGTGCCATAACCGGGCTGAGTGGTTGCGGGTCCGGCACCGGCTTCTTCGCCCAGCCGCCAGAGGCTTATACAGTCACCGTGACCGCAACCTCGGGAGCCTTGTCGCACTCCTTCACATTTACCCTGACGGTCGAGTAACAAGGAGACAGATTGAAGATGCGCAGAATGATTCCAATCGCGATCCTCCTGGCGGCACTGCCCATTCCCGGCCAGGTTCCCGGCCGGACGTCCGGCACGGCGCCCCTGGAAGTGACCCTGGCGTACAGCGCTATGCGCTTTAATACTATCCCGGCCGGATGCGGCTGCTCCTGGATGCCGGGGGGCAAAGCGGAGTTTCGCGTCGCATTCTCCCGCCATATTGGCCTTGTGGGCGAAATCGCGGGCCAGCACGCGGGCGCTATCAACTCCGCCCACCAGGACCTCAGCCTGGTGTCCTATCTCTTCGGCCCGCGGCTCTCATGGCCAGTTCACAGGTTCACGCCCTTTGTCCAAGGTCTGATTGGCGGCGTGCATGGCTTTGATGCGACCTTCCCGAACCCGAATAATTCGACCACCGTACCAAATAATTCCACCAACGGATCAGACGCCTTTGCCCTGGCCGCCGGGGGTGGTTTGAATATAAGCCTCTCGCGCCACGTGGCCCTGCGCCCACTCCAGGCAGATTACTTCCTGACCACCCTCCCGAACGACGCCGCCAATCGCCAGAACAGCCTTCGGCTTGGGGCCGGCATCGTTTTCAAGCTTTCACCACCCAGGTAACAAGCACCCTTGTTGCACATCTCCTAAGTGTGCCACGAACGGCGCGGAAAAGAGGTTGTAGTAATAACCGACTGAAATCAGCCTTGAGCTTATTGGAAAATCAAAAACAATATCTTACGAACAGCGCCGTAACTGCGATGGTCCCGGTTGTTCGGGAGTTTACGGAGCAAGTGCAGAAGCTGGGTGTTAGCCCGTACAGATCGTAAAGTGATCAGCGAGTGTGTAGGCCGATTATTGTTTGGGCTGTGGTTCGCCATCTATGAGGAACTCCGGAAAGTTGGAGTGCCCGGCGAATTCTGGGCCAGTTGGTGCGAGACAAATTGGTACGGTGCAGGACCCGAGGGCAGGAGAACGAATGAGTTGCTGGTCTCCGGGTGTATCACCGGCAAAGCGAAAGTTACGCTCCAATGGTGACAGCAGACCATTGCAGAACTGCAAACCGGAAGTTCGTGGGATGGATCAAGAAGAACCCGCGGCGGATGCTAATTGTCCAAAATTCCGTGTACTTGTGGTGTACTCAAGAGCCGCGTATGCTGCGTCTTGACCGATTTGAGCGGCTTTAGCTTTCAATAACTTATGTAGAATCAACACGAACCGGCAATCCGATCTGAACTCCCACCTCCGCCTTGGCCTTGGCAAAAGCCATCAAATGCAGATTGTGTGGGATCCGCTACAGGCCGATTCCGCATCACTCATCCCTTCCATCCGCTACGAGGCACCGAGTACGAACTGGTGACGCGAAAGCGTACCTGGGGGGAAGATCGGGTCTTCTATTTCGACCCAAAAGGGAAGCTTAAGTCCTTGTTTGCCAGCGTGACAGACGTGGTCACGTCTGATGCATTTGATCGCATCTCTGCGGGCCGGTCCTCGTTTCGTGTGGACGATCTTTTGGAGCTTCGGCGTCTTCTCGACAGGCTCAGAGCGACTGGCAAGGGAGCACGGGATGTGTAAGGTAAATATCGCCGCATATGGCAAAAGAATTACGCCGCACAGGGTCAGGTGTCTTGGGGTGGCATTTCGGCTATTGCGCGGATTAATCTCTTATTTGTTGCTGTTTATCGAAGAGATACGCGGAGGCTATGTTGGTAGTAATTGCTTGACTTGGGACGATAAGCGGCGTTATTTATATTACATTACGAATTTAGGGGAATCGGATGAAAAAACAGAGGGAGCCCGATCAGAAAACGCTCGAGTTGAAACGGGCCGGCACCCTCAACCCTCGCCCCGGCTCAGTTTCCGACACTCTCTTCAAAGAGAATCCTTTCTTCGATCCCAAAGATCTCCTTCAGGTTCGCTACGAGATGCTGCGTCGGCACAACGTGGAGGGGGTCTCGATCGTCGATGTAGCTGCCAAGTTTGGCGTTTCGCGCCCAACTGTCTATCAGGCCCACGCAGCATTTCTGGAAGCCGGCCTGAGCGGGCTGCTCCCCCTGCACCGCGGACCCAAAGAAGGTCACAAGCTGTCCGCCGAGGTCATCGAGTATGTGCGGACTTTGCGAGCAGTCAAACCCAAATTGACGACTACCGCTTGTGTTCAAGCTGTTCAGGAGAAGTTCAGTATCACGATTCACCGCCGCAGTCTGGAGCGGGCCTTGACGAGCAAAAAAAAACCGCGCAATCCGTCGTAAAGCCGCCCATTCCGGAAGGGACCGTCGATGCCTACGAAGGACTCCGCCGACAGGTAGTCCAACTGAACGGACAAGGAGGACACTCGCAAGGTCGTGGCGTCCTTATGCGCTGCGGCTTGGCAACTTGGGCGCAGATCAAACACCAGGCCGCGCCCGCACGCGCATCCAAATCGGATCCCCCTTCTGGAGCCGACGCTCCTGTCCTCGACATGTTCGGAGTCGAACTCGTTCGGCTAATTGCAGGTCTGATTCTCAGCACTCGACAGGAGGTTTCGCATGCCTGAGCTAAAAGTTACTCAACAGCATCTTGCACACGATGCGTATCTCTACATTCGACAGTCCACCCCGCGTCAGGTTCTGGAGAACACGGAGAGCACGTAACGTCAGTATGCCTTGCGTGATCGCGCCGTTGTGCTGGGTTGGCCGCTCGAGCGTGTCCACATAATCGACTGCGACCTCGGCAAGTCTGGATCGCAATCGGCCGGCCGGGATGGGTCTCAGAAACTGGTCAGTGAAGTCGCACTCGGCAAGGCAGGCTTGGTGATGGGGTTGGAGGTTTCGCGCTTGGCCAGGAACTCTGCTGATTGGCATCGATTGATTGAGTTGTGTTCGCTGGCCGGAGCACTCATTCTAGATGAGGATGGAATCTATGATCCCGCAAATTTTAATGACAGGCTCCTGCTCGGATTGAAAGGGACCATGTCGGAAGCAGAACTTCATTTCCTCAAGGCGAGAATGAGAGGCGGAGTGATCAACAAGGCTCGACGCGGCGAGCTTGAAATGCGACCGCCCATCGGCCTGGTTTATCGAGACGACGGCGTTCTCATTCTCGATCCAGACACTGAAGTGCAAGCCGCATTGCGCCTGGTCTTCGACACCTTCGAGAAGACCGGATCAGCGATGCAAACCACAAAGATCTTCCGCGAACAAGGTCTTCGGTTTCCACGCCGCATTCGCGCGGGGTTGAGCAACGGTGAGTTGCATTGGGCGCAAGCATCGCACTCTCGAATTATCCAGGTGTTGCATAACCCCCGCTATGCAGGCGCATTCGTCTACGGTCGCGTACGCACGCGCCTTTTGCCGGACGGCAAGCACAGCACGATCAGGGTTCCCCAGTCAGACTGGCAGTTTGTAATTCCCGGCATCAATGCAGAGTGCATCCGGGCCAGTTATCAGCGCTACTTGGAAAGCAACGCCGGTTAGGTGCGTTCAGAGAAAGAGATCCAACAGCGATGCCTTCATCTCCTGTCCAACGCGCTCCGACACCTGAATATCTGAATACTGTCGAGCGCGAAGAGGAGTTGGGGCGCCTTCGGAATCAGGCCAGAATTCGCAAATCCTTACTCGTGCATGGCTCTGAGGGAGTGGGTAAATCTCGCCTCCTTCAGACTTTCGTTGGTAGCCAACCGCTGGCGGTCTACATCCCGCAAATGAGATCGCCGCGTGAATTTATCACGACACTGCTACAAGCGCTGCATTCCGCGGACGGCAAAGTTAAACTTCCTGAAGACATCGCGGCTCTCTCCACATCCTCGCTGAAGGGCATCGTCCACCGGGCGCTTGATACCCGTCCCTTTCTAATGGTTCTCGATCATCTGGATGCTCCCTCCCGCGTTGTGACTGGCATGATCAAGGATCTGCATTACTACGGGCGTACGCCGGTGATCTTTGCGTCGCGATCTCCACACATGGAGGATATTGGTGCGCTGCGCCCTCTCTGCGCGAACAAGGCGGAACGATTGGAAGTGAAGAACTTTCCGACACAGATCGCTTTGGAATTCGCGCTACGCGAAGCCGAAAGAACCGAACTTTGGGCTTCCAATTTGGAGACGGTGCTGCCATCGCTTGTGGAGTGGAGCGATGGCAACCCAGGCGCGATTCTCCACATGCTAAAAATGGCGCAACTCCCACAATACAGAGCAGGCGACCAGATCAAATCTCACATTCTGTATGTGGACTATCGCATGGGCCGCAGATAGCTGAGAAAGTCGTTGAAACTCGGACCGGCGCTTTCTACCGTGAGACATTGGCTCCGAACTTTGGCAACGCCAGGTCCACTCGTTCCAGAAGTTCGCAGTATTGCGCCGTCGATGCACTCTGACCACGTTCAAAGAGAGTCTTCCACTCTAGCCCTCTCTTTAGCTTCAGAGAGAGCATCAATTCGTCGCCGAAGTCACTAAGGGCGACCGCGCTCAGTTTGAAGATGGGCGCACACCGAACCGTGATTCCGTAAAGTTCGTCCGTCTCCGCGACGCCGGTCGAGACCGAGATCAATCGACGATCCGTGACTGCCATGGCAACGGCGGGCAGGGCATTAGGCGGACCGTTAAACCATCCTTTCTTCTTTCGATGGATTGCGGGACGGCAGCAGACTCCAAGCAGTGCCTCATCGGAATCAAGTTCGGCCTTCAGTGCATACCAACACCGAAACGTCATGCCTTGTGACGGAGTGGAGAGAGAAAGAACTGGAAAGCCCGTTGCATGCTTCGGCAGCCATATTGCTCGCATTGCGCAAAGAAAGTTGCTGAGATGCTTTTGGTGAAGTGTGTTGTAGCGAAAGCACTGGATCTCGCTGCCAGCGGACAGTTCAAGGAGCCCATATAGGAGTGCCTTCTTCGTTCCCACCTCGATCAGCTGTTCAAGTGGCGCCACAAAGGGCTTAAGGTTCCTAGCAGGATGCGTGTAGATCATCAGAGCATCGCGAGTAAGGATGTAGATGCGCGGCGGATATTCGGGCGTATTCCAGAGCGCTTCCGTGTCTCCGGGAATGAAGATCGCCGAAAGCCAACCATCTGGCGGTATCGGAAGCGGAAAGTCATTCGGAAAGTCGGACGCATCTCGGATTTGGAACCCGAATCGGTATTGGCGTGAATCGCAGTCGGTAGAGGCAATCATTTCCGCGCCTTCAGAGAATAAACTCGGCAGCCCATGGTGCATTCACACTTCTGTGGCCAGCAAGCATTAGCAACGCCAATTGAGATGCGCTGCGCTCTTCTTCGCTGGTCAGATATCGGCGAAGCGCGTCGTACCGCAGTGCATAACTATTGCTCTCCCATGCGACAGTGGCTCCTTCGCCGCCTACGGCCAGAAGTTGGATCCTCCAATGTTTCGAAGCTGGCACCTCAGCCGGGGCTGGGACCGAACGAAACACCAGTTTTAAAGGCTCACGGCCAGTGACGTTTAACACAGACATTCGGTCAGCGCCAGCAGCTTCGTCGGCGAGTTGCCGCGGGAGGTTGAGCGGGTCGAGCACAATCCGCAGTTCGCTATCGTCTTCAGCGTCCGAGAAGTCCCAGTGATCAAAAGACAGATATCGGTGGTGTGCTGGCCAAGACGTTTGACTTTGGCGCGGTCTTCTCGCCGGGGGAGAGGAATGTCGTCGAGGTTGTGCATGAAGATGGGACCGAGGGTGCAACCAGCCACAGAGGAGCGATAGGAAACGACCCATAAGCTGTTGACTCAATTGGTTGCGGAGGGCAGGATCGAATAGTCGCAATTCCTCCTGTGAATACGCCCAATATGCAAATCGACTGATCGCACTTGGCGCAAAGTTTCCCCCAGGCGGTCAATGAAAACTCTCCGTCTATCTCATCTCGGTTTCGTTCGCCTGTTCAGCCGATTCATGTATCGCAAACAACCTGCTGCGCTTGCAGAAGCTCCTGCGCTCGCGCTCACAGTATCCAATCAGCGTCCAATGCCCGTTGCCTTTTGCAAAGCTTCTGCCCATATCCGGTATCCGGCTTCACTGGGGTGTGTGCCGTCCGGCATGAGAGCGGAAGGCAGCGTTCCATCGGGTTCAAGGAACTGCGAGCCAATGTCGAGATAGGTGACGGCTGAGTCCATTGCGAAGCGCTTGGCCAGCAGTTTATTGGCCGCGCGGATGGGTGCGCGCAAATAGTCGTCGGCATGAGGGCCACGTGGGAAGATGGCCATGAGCACGATGTGGCTTTGTGGAGAGCGCCGATGCAACTCGGCGCAGATGACCGCGATGGCCGCGTCAATCTCCTCGGGAGTATTGGCGCGCGCATGGTCCGTACCGGTCAGGTTGTTGGTGCCGATGTTGAGCACGATCCAGCGGGGTGCAAGTCCATCAAACTCACCCTGGCGCAACCGCCAGAGGACATTCTGGGTTCGATCCCAGCCGAAACCGAGATTAAGCACAGGCGTATCCCCGAAGAGCTTCTGCCACGCCGCAGGACCATTCATACGACCGGCTAATGGCTGGCCGCCCCAGAAATGCGTAATCGAGTCCCCGATGAGAACTACCTGAGGCTGTAGCTTTCTCGCGAGTTCCAATTCTGCATGATGGCGCGCAAACCAGTCGTACGAGTCTTGCTCTATCTGAGGCACAGGGATCACGGCGGTGTTGAATCCGTTCATGGAGGCGAGCGGCTCGCGCGGCGGCTCATTCATCAGCTTTGCCAGCGTAGGCTCAATTGCCTCGGCCATCCTGCGCTGGCCAAACGTGTCAGGATGCAGGGGTTTGCCGCGGTACGGCATGCGCGGATCGTAGAAGAGATCGGCGTTCAGCAGATTGTTTGAAAGGTAGATAGTGCCAATGTCGAGATAGGAGACGCGTGGGTCCTCAGAATAGCAAGCGGCCAGATGCCGGTTGACCTCCTCATCGCGGGCCGTTTTGTCTGCGGAGATGCCGCTCGGGAGCAGGCCGAGTAACAAAATGTGAGTCTGCGGCAGCCTCTGCTCAAGATCGCCGACGACGGCATCGATGCCGCCCTCGGTTTGCTCCGCTGTCTGGTTGGCTGAGCCCGTGTTGTTGGTGCCGATGAGAACGACCGCGACCTTGGGATGCAGCCCCTCAACCTCGCCGTGATCGAGACGCCACAGCACCTGCCCGGTCGTGTCTCCACTGAAGCCTACGTTGAGGGCTTTGCGTGGTGCATAGAACTGCTCCCAAATGGGCTGGAAATCCTGGTCTGGCGGCATCGACTTGTCGTAATTATTGGTGATGGAGTCACCGATCATCAGCAGTTGCGTGTCGGGATGAGCCTTCACGGCCGCAAGCACGGCGTTGTGGCGGTCAAGCCACCAAGATTCGCTCTGTGGAGAGGAAACGATCGCCGGATTTTGGGCGGTGCTTTCCGGTGTCGCCCAAGAGGAGCAGGCAGCAGCAAGAGCTGCGGTAAGGACAAGAATAGACCGCATGATGAGCGATTTGAAGGAAGGGTTGCGAAATATCCGAGTCATGCGATCACTCCATTTTCGGTTCTACTACGAATCCACATGGCGAGGGGAAAACCGATAGTAACTGTACGCTGGCCGACCTGCCTCACCTCTTGCATGTCTGGGTCCGGTACTAGCATTGCTTCCGTCCGTTCGCCGAAAAATCCTGTTCCTCTTGAGAGGCCCAGCGTTTCTGGCCTCTGAATGCTCAACGCAAGACCGCCGAGATTTTCTGCCATAAATAATCGGGGGCGGCGTCTACATGCGACTCCGCGTCGGCGGCAATGGCAACCGAACCTCCATCGAGCCGATTCGTCCGTTGTGCTCATCGCGGACTACGAGGCGCAGAACAGCAGTGTCAACAGGCGCAAGGAAGACCTGCAGGACCGGGTAGCCGTTTTCCATGACTTTCGCGATGTCCGAGGGTCGAATGACATCCGCGATTCGTGAGTTGCTGCCGTATAGAGCCTCGCCGTCCGCGTTGAAGGCCAGTGTCGCGATGGACAGGCGCAGATGGTAGTTGCCGTTTGCAGAGGCGGGAAGGTCCAGTTGGCTGGCGAGCACCGCATACTGGATCGCATATTTTTGCATCTTTACCGGGGTCGACTGTGGGACGAACTTGCGGGGGGCTGCCTTGGCCGCTTGCTCGCCATATGGGGTTAGCGTGTCCATCTGGAGTTTTGTGGCGAGGACAGGCATTCCGACCGCATCCACCTGGGCAGCGAAGATGAGTTGGTGCGACGGTGGCGCGCCAAACTGCGAAGCGGCGCCGATCGATGCGCGGGCCAAGTTGTCAGCCTCCTCCTCATCGGTTTGCGGGTGGACTACTTCGTCAGGATCGTCGGCAAAATAGCTTCTGCGGTAGGCAAGCTGGTAGCGGTTGTGTTCGAGTTGGACCTTGATGTGTCGTACGGAGCCGTCGAATTTGGGGTTGGTGGGAGCATAAAGCAGCGAATAGTACGAGGAGCCGTCCGCCGCAGCCGTCTCCAGAGCCAGTTCAAGCCCGTTGGTGTTATAGAAGGCGCGACCGCCGGTTTGTTCGCCCAGGGTGTCCATGGTGGCGAAATCGGCAGCTAGTTGCTGGCCGAAGGAGTGGGTGTCCTGGTGCCCACCCCCGATAGGGGAGGACTGTGACGCGCTGAAGTTGGGGTCCGTCTGCAGGCCGCGCGTATCCACGGGATAGACCGCAACCTGCGCGGCGTTCAGCAGGTCGCCTGCAACCCTCATTTGTTCGCTGTAGTTGCGGATCGCGTCATCGCGATTCAGCGGCGGGTCGGGATCGGGCAGAACTCCGGCGGGGAAGGAACCTGAATACCAGATCAGGTTCTTACGTCCCGTGACGCCGGCTAGAAAGCGGCCGATCTGCGCGAGAGCGTCCAGCGTGATATCGACACGCTGATCCAGCCTCGCGCTGGCCTCTTCCGCCTCCATGTGCGCCATCCTATCTTGCATTTGCTGTAGTGCTGCCGCCGGGCCAGACTTCGCCGGTTGGGCGGCAGTTGCGTTTGGATTTGAAGATGTCTGCCGATCTGCGACGCTCATGGCATCCCCAGCGATATTGGACAGAGAGCCGGTCTGCGATGGAGCACCGGCCTGCAACGCCGGGCGCTGCTGCATGGTAGCCTTACCGGTCGCCGCCCGTTCAAGCAGTTCCGTGTCGGAGGTGAAGCCTTGCAGAAGTCGGAGCCGGTCGCCCAGCACAAAGATGGCGGTCTGGTGGCCGGTATTCTTCTTCAGGAAGTCGCTCATCTGCGCGTGGGCGTAAGGCTGGTCCTGAAGCGGCGTGTTTAACAGGTCGAAAAGCAGCACGGTCAATGGGCCATGTTCCGGCGCCTCCATCAGGTTCATGAACGTATGCGGAGGCAAGGTGGGGCGTGTCGGAACGGCGGGCTCTATGTTCTGCGGGCCATGCCACTCAAACTGGCGGATCGATTGCGGGATGCCGTCTTCGGAGACCCGAAAATCATCGGCTTGCAGATGCGGGACAGCATGTCCCTCGGCGTCGGTGACGATGACATCGACGCGCACGCGCCGCACGGTCTGTTGCAGGGTGAACCCCGAGTCCGGTGCGGGGTCCTGCGTTGATGTTGGCGTTTGAGACAAAAGAGCGCCAGCCGTAGCCAGCGCCACAAGAGCGGCGGCGCCGGCTTTCCGTCCCGGCCGTTTGTGCGAATCGAGATCGAACATTGTCCCCCGGACTGGTGTGGGATTCGTCTCTCCGTGGAGAGACATTTGGACGGTGCAGGATCAATTGGCGGTCTCAGTGAAGGCGACCGAAGCTCCGCCAAGTGCGAACTGATCCTGCGCCGTAACAGTGACGGTTCCTTTGCTTGCAGGCAGCGTCAGTTTTACCGAGGCCACGCCGGAGGCATTGGTGGTGACGATGACGCTGCGCCCGCTGGTCGTTCCATTGGAGAGCGTACCTGCGGATGTGGTGAAGAAGATGCCCGCGCCAGTCGGGGTTCCGCCGGACTGACCAGGATAGAGAGTGACGCTCAGCGGCTCCGGCAACGCCATTCCTGCGCGGCCCGTCTGGTTGTTGCCATCCGGGATCAGCCTGGCGGCCGGTCTGCCGACGACGATCCAGCCGCCCTCAGTCTGCGTGGAGACGCCATCGTTGCCGGTGACAGTGTAGTGGCAGAAGCCGCGAATCCTGCCGGGGCTGACGGTGAGGATGGCCGGCTTGGTTGGGGTGATGGTGGCGTCGGTCACCGTGATGGAGCCAAGGCAGGCCGAAGCGCCCTCAAAGTCATCGAAGACCGCCGAGGTCAGGGTCACATTGGCCGTACCGCTGACGATCTTCGGCTTCAGAACCCCCGTGCCCGAGGCCGGAATCATCAGGTCGTCGGGATTCAAATACCACTCCGAGGCCGGCTTGGAGGGTTGGCTGCCGCTGACCACCAGCAGCGTGACGCTATAGGGAGCAAAACTCTGCGTCGCGTTCCAGGCGGTCGTGGCGGATCGAGCAATCGCGCCGGGGTTGGTTGAGCCCAGTGTGTACGCGGCAGAGGTGGTGGCTTGGAAGCCGTTCAGGTTGAAGGTGGTATCTACCGTGTTGTTGGGGTCCTTGTTCAGCACCATGATGGTCATCGTCGTTCCCGTGGCATCGAGCGCCGCGTAACTGGTGAACAGGTCGGCATTGCTGGTGGTCTGGTCTGAAACGGAGAGCGAGCCGAACTGGTGGCGTGCTCCGTCATAGGTGGTATACAACTTCAGGGCCTGATAGTTGGGATGGGGCTGATGGGTGGCATCGTCGGTCGCCGACGGGCCGCCCCAGCGCGTGGAAAAGCTGAGCCCCTCGCGGCCCATGACGCCAAAGGCATCCGCGTCAGACAGTGCCGTGGAGAAGTCCCATTCGGATTGCGGAGCCATCCACGACTCCCACTCCGAGAAGGAGAGCGGCGTATCCGGATAGATGGCGTTCACCAGGGCCTTGAGGCGCGGAATCATGAAGGTAACGCCGCGGCGGGGTTGAGTTGTCGTGATCCAATCCGCATCGATATCTTTGTTGTAATAAAGCGGATCCCAATAGGTGCGATAGACCATGCCGGCGGCGGCACGCTTTTGCGAATTGGTGAACTTGGAGATGTCAACGTTTGGGCCGACATAGGCATGCACATCAAAGACATCGAGGGTGCGAGCGCCGTTGATCTGGTCCAGCCAATAGATCGTGTTCAGCCACCATGGCACGTAGTCGACTCCGGCATGAGCGTTCTTGTCGTCGCCCACCGGGCCTGCGGTCCACAAAAAATTCCAGCAGCAGGTGATGGGGCCGAGACGAACCGCGGCAGGGTCCCAACTCTTCAGCGCGCGACCCTCGGTCTCAAAGAGATTGGCCAACTCGGTGTATCCGGGGTGGTTGGGATGCACGTCGCTGTGCGAGCCGTCCCACATCTCCGGCTCGTTGTCCATGTCGTAGAAGTGGCAACTAGTGAACGGCGCGTAGGGAACCTTGCATGTTCCATTGCCAAACGCGGCCGACAGCGCCTTCGCCCACTCGTCGCGATAGAGGCAGTTGCCCGTGGTGCAGTCTTTCGCGGTATCCACCAGCGGATAATACGCATCCGTAAACGGGGTGGTATTCACCTTCGTCTTGCAGTCCGGCTTCTGGCCGTTGCCACCATCGGGATTGTTGGGATTGACCTTGCACTGCTTTCCATACTTCGCGACGGAATAGCTCCAATGGCCGGGTTCCTTGGCCACCCAACTGAGCGTGGGCATGGTGGTAAGCATTTGACTGCCGGAGTCCACGACGAACTTGGTTAACCCAACCGAGTCGGCAGGATTGCCCGCGCCATCCCCAAGACCGAAGTCCTCAAAGAACCAGTCGCCGCCGGCATTGTAGGTAAAGCGCTTCCAGTTGTAGTTGGAGGCCTCATTGCCGCCAAAGCGGACGAACCCTGGCGACAGATTGGCGATATCGCCTCTGTTCGTGGAATTGATGCCGTAGATGTACGGGCTTATCTGATGGCGGCCGGCCAGCGTGTCGATATTGACGCCGACACTCTTGCTGCCCGGCGAGGTGATGGTGATGGCCGCCGTGCCCGTGGCGGTGGCGTAGGTGGCAGAGTTGCCGGGGTCGGGAGTAAAGGTGACCGTGAGCGTGTCGGAGCCCTTGGCCAGCGATCCGGGCTGCACATAGAAGGTTGCCGAACCGGAGTCCAGCTTCACCGCCTGAGAGGTGAACTGCCCGCTGGAGAGCACAACGCTACCGGACGGCGACACGTTGCCATCCTTGACAGCGGCGGTGACAATCAGGTTTTCCGCGTAGGGATGCGTGGTCTCTTCAGGGGTGACGGTTACGGTTGGACTCGGTTTAGTCGCAGCACCAGGAGAAATTCCTGCCGCACCTGCCCCGACGGGAAAAGCAAGACAAGAAGCAAGCACGACAAGATAGGACAAAACCCGACGCTTCATCGAAAAACTCCTTTCATAGATACAGAAACAGACCACTCCGGCACGACGAATTCTTCCTTTCGAAGCGTATCCGCGTTGAAGAGAAACAAGCCGCGCAATCCGTTGCAACCAGGCCCGGAAATTGTCGCGCGGAACAGTCCATGCTGCCCCGCGCGCCCGATGATTACTGGACCAGATCCGCATCCATCGGCCCAAGCACTACGTTCCCCTCATAGATGCGATTGCTGACGATTCCCTTCTTCGCGGAGGAGATGGGAATTGTCTTTTGCTCGCCGGTCGTGTTGACATAGAGCGTTCGGCCATCGACCACTCTTGCGAATACTCCATCGGGAGTCCTGGGCCCCGGCTGAATGCCCGCGACCTTGCAAAGGTAGCTCAGCATCGATCCGATCACGGCAGGATTCGATTCCGTCGCCAGATAGATCGCGTTGCCCTTGCCGAACTTGTTGAGCGTGATGGCTGGCGTGTGGTCCGCGGTATTCAAGAACCGCGCAACCTCCGTAGCCGTCGACGGCTCCAGCACCTCATAGTGGTGCACCGGCGTGTCGATGGTCTTGCCATCCAGGCGGAAGCTCAGCACCGTGGCATCGTAGAAGGCATTGGTATTCAGTCCAAAGACATCGCTCAGGCGGCCGGGCAGCGGCGTGTTGAACCACTGCCCGTGCTCGTCCACCTTGGCGGAAAACGCGGTCATCAGCACCGTGCCGCCGTTGCTGACGTAGTCGCGCAGCGCCTTTGCGCTGCTGGCATCCATCACGTAGTCGGCCGGCACAACGACCAGCTCGTATGACGACAGATCGGCGTGCCCAACGTTGATGATCGCCGTATCCATGTTGGCGCGGAAGAATGGCTCAAAGGTCGCCTGCACCTGCTCCGTGTAAGCAGGATGAAAGAACTGACGCGTCGTGCTCGAAGGACCGTTGGGGTTGGAATCAACCCACGAATCGAAGGAGTAGGCGATGGCCACTTCCGGGTGCGTAGAACGCGGAAATCCGAGTTTCTCCAACTGCTTGAACTCGGAGGCGATGTGCGCGAACTCATCCACCTTCCACGACGGAGTATCATCGTGATCGAGCAGCCCGAACAGCGCCTGCTCCTCGCCGCCAAGATGGCTGTTGAAGGTCCAGGCGAGCGTTCCCTGAGAGCCCATCATCAGCCCCAGATAGGCATACATCCGGCTTCTGCCTGGGGTTCCATACCAGCCTCCCCCGCCTGCGGTGAACTCGTTGAACCAGATGGGTGTATCCAGATCGCCTTTGGTCATCAGAGCGCCAAACGCGCCACTGATTGGATCGCCGGGATAGAAGCCCTCGGCGCCGAAAGAGACATACGATTTGTAGGTGGCCAAATAATCGAAGCCGCGTCGCGCGGCGTTATCCCACAGGTTCGAGATCGAGGGCATTTCCGGCATGTTGCGCTGGCGAATCGCATCGAGTTCCTTGAGCCGGGCCACGGTGACATCGGACCAATAGCGGTGCAGATCCAGATAGCGTTCAGCCGGACCGGGCCCGTCGGCGAGCGGCAGGTCAACGTCCTCAAAGCTGTTCAAACGGCGTGACCATCGCTGTGTCGCCCAGGCCTTGTTGAGTGCTTCGATGGTTCCATACTTGTGTTGCAACCACACGATGAAACGCTGCCGGTCGGCTTCGGAATAGGACATGAATCCGTTGCCTATTTCGTTGTTGTAACCAACCGCGATCACCGCCGGATGATGCGCATAGCGCTTGGTGAGCGTATCCGCAAGAATGCCCAATTCGCGCACGTAGCCGGGGTCTCCGATGTCGTCCATGTAGCGCTCCGCGGGGGGCAGTCGCGTACCGTTCTGGCTCACCAGATCCACCCCCGGGTAGGCCCGATGCAACCAGATCGGCGCAGGCGCGCCTGGGATATCCAGAATCACCCGGATTCCCGCCGCCTGCATCTTGTCCATGACCGTATCGAACCACGCGAAGTCGAACTTGCCCTGTGCCGGCTCAAACGAGTCCCACGACAAATCGCCCATGCGCACGACGTTGAATCCCGCGTGCTTCATGATTGCGATATCTCGATCGATCTGTTCGGGTGTGCGATCGATGGGCTGATAGCAACTCCCGACAAAAATCTGCCCAGGCCCCGGCCAGTTTGCGGGATGCACGGGGGCCTTCTGCGCCGATGACAGGATGCTCATTGCACCCATCAGCAGAAGTGTCAGCACGGTTCTTGGATTCGTCAATTCCCCACCTCGGTGCGTATCAATCGAACGAGCACAATGTCATTGCTGTTGAATGGAAGCGTGTACTGGATCTGACCGTCGGCGTCGCTTTGCACGGTCTTGTCGGTCTCCGCAAGATCGCGGGTCAGATCGTTGAGATGCGCAATCTGGGACGCGCCCAGGTCCTTGGGAGAACCCATTTCAATATATGCGGAATAGGCATCGTTGGCGTTGTAGCCCGTGCGATACACTTGCAGGCGGTAACCGGCATTTGGTTCAAGATGCGTGACCTGCAACTGTACCGGCGCCGCTGGATGAGAACGAACGAGCTTGGTGTAAAAGGATCGATTGCTGGCCTTCTGATCCGGTTGCTCGAAGTCCCAAATAACAGCGGCAACATTTCCGTCTTGGGTGGCGAGCATGGCCTCGGGATCGCTTGTCTTGAGGCTATCGCCCTGCAGCGCATGAAGGTACTTGTACGCAAAGAATGCGGGCTTGCGAATGCCCTGGGGGTTCAGCAGGCCAAATCCTCCCTGAAACGCCGCCGTTGGAGGCCCGGGCTCTTCAAAGAGATCGGAATAGGTCCAGTAACTCATTCCCTGCGCCAGTCCCTGACTCGCTTTGAGCTTGGTCAGGATGTAAGGCGCGCTGATGTAGGAATCGTGTACCGAATCGCGCGGAGTATAGCTGGTGCTCCACTCGGAAAAGTACAGCGGAATCCCTGGATACGGCGACGCGGAAATCTGCTCGCGAACGCGCCGCACATCTCCAACGATGGCGTCGGGCGATGGTGAAAGTTTGGTGTCCTGCACGCCTTTTTCATCCAGGAAACCCCAATCCACTCCGTAGGTGTGTGTCGTGACAAAGTCAACGCCGGCGCCGCTTTGCTTCACGTGGGCAAGGAACTCGGGAACCCAGGCCGCGCCCGCCGTGCTCGGTCCACCCACGCGCAACTGAGGGTCGATGGACTTGATGGTCTTCGCCGTCAGATCGTAGAGTTCGAAGTACGCCTTCTGATCGGCGCCTTCCCAGAAGCCAGAGAGGTTGGGCTCATTCCACACCTCGAAAAACCACGAGCGCACTTCGTCTTTTCCGTATCGCTGCTCGATGTGCCGGATGAACGCATCGACTAAATCGTGCCAGCCTTCGGGCTTCGGGTGCGAGGTGTTGCCCTTCCAATAAAAAATGCTGTTCTCAGACGTGGCAAGCGCCTTCGGAGTGAACCCCAACTCGACAAACGGCTTGATGTGCCGGGCCAGCAAGTCGTCATAAAGCTGGTCGATCCTGGACCAGTTGTAGATGGTCTTCCCATCTTCAATGTGTACAGTTCCCAGTACATCGTGAAAGATGGCGTGGAACCGTATGTAGCGAAACCCGAGCTCGTCCGTTGTGAGTTTTAGTTGCGCCTGGCTATCGTCGCAAATCAACGTGCCGGGGTAATCGGACCCGACCGACAGATCGAAGAAGCGATCCACCGGCCCCGTCGTTTCCTTGACATCCACGACAATGGTTCGAGAGGAGTTGGCGCTGGATTCGGCGGAAAGAGGCACGTCGGAAAGAATGGCGGACGAGCCAAGCACAAGGACTAAGAGAGAGCGAAGAATTGAACTGAACATCGATGCTGCACTTCCTTCACAAGGGTTTGTTTGCAAATCTGAAACCCGGTTCCTGGGCTCAGCAAAAGAGCTCGGCAATGGCCGCGCGTTCGGAGAATTACCGATGTTCCGTCGTGGCAATGCGTCACTCCATAGCTTTCGTTGAAAATCAGTGAATTGGCGCGCTTCCTCCAAGCGATTTCGATTTCTACGTCACAGGATCATGGCTCGAAGAGTGAATGAACTCTATCTCTACAGCCGGATCATTGGGCCCCCTCCCTGGCGCAAAAAGCGCCGTGGAGGGGTAGTAGTGTTGGTGCGGGATTAGTTCGCTGCCTCCGTGAAGGTGACCAATGCTCCGCCCAATGCGAACTGATCCTGTGCGGTGACCGTCACCGCTCCCGTGGACGAAGGCAAAGTCAGCGTGACCGAAGCGAGCCCCGATCCGTTGGTGAGGACAATCACGCTTGTTCCGCTCGTCGTTCCGTTGGAAAGCGTGCCGGCCGAGGTGGTGAATAGAATGCCCGCGCCAGTTTTCGAGAATGTGGTGCCGCTGGGCGGTGTGACGGTGACGCTCAACTGCTGCGCAAGGGCCGAACCCGTGCTGCCCGTTTGGTTGTTGCCCCCGCTGACGGCAAGCGTACTGGCCGGTGCGCCGGCGACGATCCATCCGCCCTCGGTCTGGGTTGCCGTACCATCCGTTCCTGTCACGGTGTAGTGGCAGAAGCCTCCGCCCACCACATAGCCATTGATGATTTCGTTGGCTATCGTAGGGCTGACCGTAATCGTGGCCGGCGTCGTGGGCGTGATGGTCGCGTTGGTCAGCGTGAGCGAACCGCCGCAGGCCGGAGCGCCCTCGAACGCATCGAAGACAGCCGAGGTCAGGGTCACATTCGCCGTGCCGCTCGTGATCGTCGGATGCAGAATCCCCGTGCCCGAGGCTGGAACCATCAGATCGTCCGGATTCAAATTCCACTCTGAAGCGGGCTTTTGCGGCTGGCTTCCGCTGACCACCAGCAGCGTGATGCTGTTGGCCGCAAAGCTCTGCGTCGCGCTCCAGCCGGTCGAGGGTGAAGCGACGATTGAGCCGGGGTTGGTCGAACCCACCGTGTACCCCTTATAGCTGGACGCGCTGAAGCCGTTCAGGTTGAAGGCGACATTCGCCGTATTGTCCGGATCCTTGTTCAGGACCATGATGGTCATCGTCGTGCCGGTTGCGTTCAGGGCCGCATAGCTCACGAACAGGTCAGGATTGGCGTTGCTCTGGTCCGAGACAGAGAGCGTCCCGAATCCGTGCGTGGCCCCATCGTAGTTCGTATACAGCTTGAAGGACTGGTAGTTGGGATGGGGTTGGTTGGTCGTGCTATCGGTTGCCGACGGCCCGCCCCAGCGCGAGGAAAAGCTCAGCCCCTCGCGGCCCATCACGCCATAGGCGTCCGCGTCGGAGAGCGCCGTGGCGAAGTCCCACTCGCTCTGCGGAACCAGAAACGACTCCCACTCGGTGAAGGAGAGCGGCGTTCCCGGATAGATGGCGTTCACCATGGCTTTGAGGCGCGGGATCATGAAGGTAACGCCGCGATTGGGTTCCGTTGTGGTCATCCAATCCGCATCGTTCCCCGAGTTGTAATACGTCGGGTCCCAATAGGTGCGATAGACTTTGCCCGCCGCGGCGCGCAACTGCGAGTTGGTCAAGCCCGTGGTCGAAACGTTGTCGCCAACATAGGCGTGGATGTCGAAGACATCCAGGGTGCGGACGCCGTTGATCTTGTCCAGCCAATCGACCTGATTCAGCCACCACGGCACGTAGTCGATGCCGGCATAGTTGCCTCTGGTGTCGCCCGTGCCGCCCGCCGACCACAGGAAATTCCAGCAGCAGGTGATGGGGCCAAAACGAACCGCATTCGGATCCCAGGTCTTGAGCGCGGTGCCCGTCGTCTCAAAGAGATTCGCCAACTCGCTGTATCCAGGCGCGGCGGGATGCACGTCGCGGTGCGAGCCGTTCCATATCTCCGGCTCGTTGTCCATGTCGTAGAAGTGGCAACTGGATATCTGCGAATAGGGAACGTCGCATACGCCATTGCCAAAGGCGCTGGCCAGCGCGGTTGCCCACTCCTCGCGGTAGAGGCAATTGCCCGTCGAGCAGTCGCTGGCCGTGTTGACCAGTGGGTAGTACGCGCCGGTCGACGCGTTGCTGGTCACCGGCGTCTGGCAGTCCGGTTTCAGGCCGTCGCCTGCATCCGTATTGTATGGATCGACAGAGCACTGAGCGCCGTACGTCGCGACGGAAAAACTCCAGTTGCGGTTGGTGCTGTTATCGGTTTCCTTGGCCACCCAATTGAGCATCGGCATGGTGGTGAGCATATGGCTGCCGGAGTTCACCGTGTACTGCGTCAACGCGACTGAATCGACGGCGTTGCCATTGCTGTCCCCGAGGCCGAAGTCCTCGTAATACCAGTCGCCGCCCGCGTTGTAGGTAAACAGCTTCCAGTTGTAATTCGTGGCTTCGTTGCCGCCAAAGCGCACGAACCCCGGCGATAAGTTCGTAATGTCGGTTTCGGTCGTGGAATTGATGCCGTAGATATACGGGCTGATCAGATGGCGATTGCCCAGCGTATCGATGGTGACGGTAGCGTTGGTGCTGCCGGGCGAGGTAATGGTCATGTTCGCCGTGCCCGTCGAACTGGCGTAGGTCGAGGAACTGCTGGAGTCGGGTGTATAGGTGACCGTGAGCGTATTGGAGCCCTGCGCCAGTGAGCCGGGCTGCACGTAGAAAGTCGCGGAACCAGAGTTCAACCCCACCGCCGCAGTGGCGAAACTGCCGCTTGCGAGCGTCACGCTGCCGGTTGGGGTTGTCTTGGTTCCGCTCACCGTGGTGGTGACAATCAGGTTCTCCGCGTAAGGATGCGTCGTCTCTTCGGGGGTGACTGTGACGGTCGCCGCGGAAAGTGCCTGAGTGACCGTTACCTTCGCCGAGCTCGAGGCGCCGGCGTAGTTCGATGAGCTGTTCGCGTCTGGCGTGTACTGAGCGGTCAGCGTGTTGGAGCCTGCGGCCAGCGATCCCGCGGCAATCGTAATCGACGCCGATCCGGAGGCGAGGGTTGCGGCCGATGACGTGTAGCTGCCACTGGAAAGAACCAGCGAACCGGTGGGTATGCTGCCTGCGCCCGCGGCCGCTACCACAATCGTGACCTGCAGAGTCTGCCCCGGCGCAATGCTGCTGGATGCGGGCGTAACGATGACGGTAGGCGTAGCCTTGCTGACCGTGAGCGAATTGGTCGCCGTTGCCGAGTTGACATGGACGGTATCGGTTGGCGTAAGGGTCGCATTCAGCATTTGAGTTCCCGCGCCAGGCACAGCTCCACTGGCCGGCGAATACGCAAATGTACCAGGATAATTTGCCGTCGCGTCTAGCTGCGTGGAACTCAAAGGCGTCCCATATGGGATGGCCGCGGGAGCTGGCCAGGTGATCGTGGGCGAAACGGGGCCCGATGAGGAGGATGAGCCGTTGCCGCCGCCGCAGCCAATCAGAAAAGCACTAACACAGATGAGTCCGGACAAGGATATAAGTACACGGGTTGAATTCAATGTCTCTCCTGAATAGGCGACTTACCACATGGATTTGGGAACGCACCGCGCAGCCTTTCGCGATCAAGTTCGCTTCGCTTCGCTTCGGTTTGTCCTCAATGGAAGGAGATCTTAGCCATCTCGCAATCCCCCTTGATTCCTCGAAAAAATGCCCGGCCGTAAGCGTTCCATCGCTTGCGGCCGGAAGGAAGAATCGATACGCCGCAGCTATTGAACGGTGACATTCACCTTGAATACCTGTTGCGCGCATGGATACGTGTTGATTGTCGAGCAGGCCACCGTATTGGTGGTGCTGCCTGACTTATACGGATCAGCCGCTGCATAGACAGTCACGGTGCTGGTTCCTTTTGGCGTTGTGAAGCTCGTGCCGCTGCACGCGGTCACACCCAGCATTCCTGCCGACAACGCACCGATTGCCGCGATCAGCAGGACCAGGTTCCAGCCCGTGGTCCTAACCGCCAACTTCAGCCGACGGCGCGCGAACAGGAGCAGTAGACCACTTGCACCAGCAACCCACCAGATCATTCCGCCTGCAGTGGGGGGTATTGTAGGCTGGTTGACCACAAACGACATTGCCACCGTCGCAGGCGCATTGGTCACCGTTGAGGTATTCGGAAGAACGGAAACCTGTCCAGGCGAAAACACGCAGCTTGTGAAAGCTGGCAACGTGCTTGGATCGCAACTGAACCCAACGGCTCCGGTCCAGCCTCCATAACTGCTTGCCGTGAAGGTCACCGACCCCGATTTCTGAGCGCTGGCGCTCACGCTCAATGAACTGGAAGTGACCGCGATCGAGCCTTGCGGGCCGGCAACATCGAATGTGCCGCTGGTTGAACTCGATGCGTTGAAGTTGACGTCTCCCGGATACGTGGCCTTGATCGAGACTAAATCGTAGGCTACACCGGCCGCCGGCGCTACTGGGATATAGGAATAGGTGGCCTGATACCCTTCGGTCCCTCCTGTCAGCGTACCTGTTCCGGAAGTAGAGTTGCCGCCCGAATCAGTAATAGTAAAGGTAACCACGCCCGTCGGTATGCCGGCATAAGCCGACGAAACCGTTGCGGTGAGCGTCATCGGTGTCTGCGCCGGCTGGCTGGCAGGCGATTGGTTGAGAGTCGTGTAGGAAAGCGTCGTGATCGTGGAGACAGCGGCTACCGCAATTGTGATCGAGGCCGTGCTTCCCGCATAGGTCACAGTAGGAGCGTCCGCGCCACTGTACACGGCACCGATGGTGTGGCTGCCACCCGAGAGCGCTCCTGCCGGCAGTGTGAACTTTGCAACTCCGCTCGAAAGCGCTGCCGTCTGTTTGGTGACGCCGTCCACCACCAGTGAGATATTGCCGATCGGAGTCCCTTGACTGCTGGAAACCGTGACGCCAAAGGTCGCCGCCTCGTCATAGGTCAAGGTACCGCTCGGCGAACTCTGCGTGACTGTCGTCGTGGTGGCAACGGTCGGCCAGCCCTGTCCCGTGAACGCTACCGTGTGATTCAAACCGTTGACCGCATTGCTGGAGAGCGCCAGATCAAGCGTGAATGAGCCATCCGCACTGGGAGTGAACTCTGCCTCCACAAAGCAATCCTCGCCCACAGCCAGCGAATCGCCGCTTGCGCACGCTCCGCTTTCACTGCTCAGCAAGGAAAACTGGCTCGTGTCACCCGAGGCCGCCAAGTACGGCGTACCAAAGGTGAGCGCCGAGTTTCCAGAGTTCACAGCCGTGACCGTGAGCGTGTTGCTTACCGATCCGGGCGCATTCTTGCCCGCGCTCAGACTGGCGGCGGTGCGCGCCACACTGTACGCTTTGGCATTTGCACTGTCGGTCAAATAGACATTGCCGTTGCTGTCAAGGCTAACGCCGAAGGGCGCGGCAATGACCGGATTTCCCGCGGCATCCTGCTGGCCTGCAACGTTGACGGCCTGGGTGGCCACGAGGGTTCCGGAGATGTAGGGGACGCGCAGAACCTGCTGCGAACCTTGATCGACGACAAACAGAGCCCCTGAAGCATCGATAGCGATACCCGAGGGGTTGCTGTAGCCGCTCGCAACAGTTACTTGCACGCCTGAAGACAACGGTAGTTCGAGCTCGTAGACCTTCCCGCTGTCGGCATCGGCTACATACACATTTCCAGCGGTATCCAGCGAAACTGCCGATGGTGCGCTGAGATTTGAGCCTAGGCTTTGGGCAAGACCGGCGGTCCAGCCCTCCACATTGGGCAGATAGACGACGCGCTTGTTGCCGGTATCGGCGACATAAAGATTGCCGAAGCCGTCAATTGCAATCCCTTCCGGCGCACTGAGCGTTTGACCTGCCAGAAGCGCGCTGTCTGAAATCAACACGCTCTGCGACGCCGTGCTCGGCGTTCCATTGACCACGGGGATTTCGACGATCCGATTATTTCCAGAGTCGGCGACAAAGATGTTTCCTACGCTATCAACCGCTACGCCCTGCGGCGAGTTCAACCCACTGCCGATCGACGCTGCCGTGCTTCCTCCTGCTACAACCTCCCATACCGTGTTTGCCGCCGAATCCGCGATAAAGACGTTGCCCAGGTTATCGCCTGCTACCGACTTCGGCGCCGAGTAGCCGCTGCCGATCGAAGATACTGTGCCGGGGTCCATCGTCAGGCCGGCCGCAGTCCCCGTTCCCGTGAGGTACGCCTCACCCAACACCGAACCGGAAGCGTTCTTGAAGAATAGCTGGGTCGAATTTGCACCAGGAGAAGTTGGCGCCATTTGCACCGAAACCGTGCAGGCATTCGTCGCGGAGTAGCTTGTGCCGGCGGCGCAGCTGCCCTGTGTACCTACCGCAAAAGCCGTCGATCCAGTGGCGATGCTAGCTGGCGAGACGCTTGTGTTGAAGACGGCATTCAGCGTGAGGCTGCTATTGCTTCCGGATGCGACAGTGCCGAAGTTGGCCTTGCCAAGAGAAATCTCATTGAAGGGGGCGTTCCAATTCACATAGTAGAAGTTGCCGCTCCCATCCGTTGTCGGCGGACCCGGCAGGTTGTTCGGCAAGCCCGTCGCAACCATGTATTGATCGGTTGGATTCAGAGCCGCGGTGCTTCCCGATGTCTCGTTCGGGATCACCAGCAGGTTGCCAATGTCCAGCACGTACAGATCGCCCGCGCCATCGGTGAAGATGGACTCGATGGTCGTGTATCCAGTGGATATCTGCACCGGGGTCGCGCTGTATGCTCCTGAGCTATAAGCCAGCTCATACACCGCGTTTCCTTCGGCATAGTACAGGTTGTTTTGGGAATCCAGTGCAATGCCGGCGACGGCGGAAGGCAGGCTTGCCCCACCCAGCAACTGCACCGTGCTCGTAGAGGTTTTGCCTTGAACGATCTCTTCGATCGCATAGGCTGTGCCGCCGCTGGGGTAATACACCTGGGCAAGAAACAGATCTCCCGATGCGTCCGCCGCCATGCCCAATGGTCCAAAAAAGTATCCCCCGTTGTCGTCACTGAGGGCGACGACGCTTGTCGCATTCGCAACGCAACCGGTCATGGGAATCTTATAAAAGACGCTTCCATTGCCGCCGTATCCTTCCGCAAAGTAAAGATTGGCCTTGGCAGCGTCGAACTGGATGTACTCGTTCCCTGACCAGTTGGCGCCTGTGCCCGCATATATCTTCTTCGCCGCTCCGCCGCCTGCCGGGGTTTCCCAGACATCTCCCCCATACCCATGCACCGTGTATAGATTTCCGCAAGCATCCAGGGCAATGCCATTCGGGTTGGAGGCCAACCCGGTCGAGGGGACTGTACTGTTGCTCGATAACACGACCGGCGGCACGCTCGAACTGGCGTAACTCCCTATGGTCGCAAACATCGCGATGGCACACACGACCAGATACCGGCATACCATGGTTGGCGTCCAGCTCGTTGCACGATTCTTCCTCAGCATCCCAATCCTCCAGAATTCGGCCAGCGGCCGCGCTATGTTTCTCTTGACTTGCTCGATTCTTTTCATCGCTGTTTCCTCAATCTCCGTACCAGTTTCGCTGCGCCGGGAGAGCGCTGACTGCGCTCTCCCGATGCGCTCAGAAGTTGTACCTGAACCCGCCCTCGACGACGCGTTGGCCGGTCTTGAAGATGGTCTGGCCAAAGTTATAGCCGTTACCTGTCTCCACCTGGATTCCGTTCAGCGCTTCCTGTAGCGACGTGTAGTGCGACGTTACGGGATCTTGCACCTTGAGGGTCAGCGGATTCGTCGGATCCTGCGAGTAAAAGGAGGTGATGGGATGGTTGAGGAAATTGAACCCGGAAAACCGGATCTGAATGTTTTGTTTCTCGCTGAGTTTGAAGTTCTTGGTCACCGTCATGTCCCATTTGAAGAAGACCGGACCGGCGATATAAGGAAGGTTCCACCAGCCTTCGGTTCCCTGAGCGGGAATTCCGAAACAGTCGCCATTGACATACTGATGAGCGCTCTTGTTCAGCCCCAGGCTGGGATCGCACTTGACGGTTGGCTGGATGGTGTAGTCTCCCGAGCCAAGCCAGGTGGAGGAGTTGATCGGCACACCCGTCGAAGTCGCGCTGTTGCCGCTGAAGTAGTTGGCGGTGCCTCCGAGATTGAAATTGGTGCCATAGTTTTGCAGGACGGAAAGATCGGGGCCTGACTGGACCGACAGTATCCCCGACACTTCCCATCCATTGACGGCCCCCCCCACAATCCGGTTGACATGGAATTTGCTGCCCTCCTGCAACGAATAGTTCAGGTTCACAACATGGCGCCGGTTGTAGGCGGCAATGCCGTAATCATGGTTCATATCGATCGGATCGCTGACCGAACCGGTATCGTAGCTGCCGCGCACCGCGAGCGCATTCGACCAGGTATAGTTCAGCCCGAAGATCGCGCTGCCGGTCTGCTTGTTCAACGAGACCTGCATGGAGTTGTAATTCGCCCATGCCTTGTGCGATGGCACGTTGATCTGCGTGTAGCTCGGGTAGGGGCGATAGTCAGCGCCGGCGTTCGGAATGCTGGTAATCGGGTTCACTTGCCCGGTCACAGGATCGGCTTGGTAATATGCGCCCAATGGAATCGCGTTCTGGTTTTGTAGCCCGGACTGCGTCAGGAGATTCGAGCTCTGATTGCCCACATAGGCCAATTCGAGCTGCATCTTCCCCGGCACGGACTGGTCAACCGTGAAGTTGTAGTTGTACGTCACAGGCTGCCTGTCGTCATGCGGGTCCGCCACCGTGACGCTGAACGGAGGCGCCTGCTTGGAAACCGTCGACCTGCTGTAGTATCCGCAGGGGATGACTGTGCTGGAGTACATCTGCGCAAAGGAGCAACCGGTGTTAACCGCAGTGCTGGTGTTCCATGAAAGACCGCCAAGGGGAACCCCAATGCCGGCCGCCGAGTTCAGACTGTCGTGGAAATGGTAGGAGCCGAATCCGCCACGGAAAACCGACTTGCCATTGCCGTACAGGTCGTACGCAACCGAGAAGCGGGGTGCGTAGAAAAGCGGCCGTGTCGGATATCCAGCCACGGGAATGCTGTTGTCTTCCTTGTGCCACTTGAATCCAAGCCACGTCGTGGGATCTGCCGGATTGATGCCGTCGACCAGCACGCCCTTCTGCAACTCCGAAGGCTCCCACACCGCGGCTCCCACGCCATGCTTGTCCGTCCAGGGGCCGATGTGCGACAAGCGGATGCCAAACGTCAGCGTCAGCTTCGGCAGCACCTTCCACTCGTCGGTCGCATACCCATCGATCGACGTATAACGGAGATCGGCGTTGTAGTCCGTGAGGTCCTGGCCGGAGTAGCCGGGGCAACCCATTAGAAATGCTCCAAATGTATTGGCGGCATAGGCCGACTTCGGCGTCGAGGAGGGCGACGGAAGAGGGTTGCCCCCAAAGCTGGAAAGCGGCTGATTGATGGCGCAGCCATCCCAGACCTGGAAGAAGTTGTAGCCGGCCAGATTGCTGGCCAACTGGGCCTCGTTGTCGCCGGTTTGTTCCACATATACCCCGGCTTTGATCGAATGAGTCTTGAAGACCTTGGTCAAGTTGTCGGCTGCGGTCCAGGCCAATTTGTGCTGAAACTGGCCCGACGCCGGAACATAGCCCCATCCATATTGAGGAATTGGAGCGTCCCAGGTTCCAAGCGTCGGCACCTGGTGTTCGCCCACCTTGCTGGTGATCTTGGTGCCCGGTCCGTACAGAACCTGCGGGGTAATGCCGCCGTCGTAACCCGCCGCTCCCCAGGCTTGATTCCCGCCGCCGGGCAAGGTCGAAAGCGTTTTGGGATTATCGTATTGGCCAGGGTTGGTGAAGAAAACGCCCGTGAGGGCCACTTCGTTGGTTGTCGACTGGTTCACCGTCTGAGTCAGATTCAGCGAAACAAGATTTGATGGAATGTTACTGCTGAATGCCGTCGGCATGGGGATATTCGAACCTGGGTACCCATAATAGGCCGGACCCGTGTGTTGGATGGAATCCACCTTCTCCCAGTTGTAGGTGACATAGAGCTTCAGGTTGTCGGAGATGTTCTCATCCACGCGGCTGTGAAACTGAAACCCGTTTTGAGTCTTCGTCTGGTTCTTCACATAGTTGATGCCGTCGGTCAAATCAGTGCCTTGCGGCTGCGGGGTGCGGTTGGCCTTGGGATACCATTGCATGTAAGCGGCAACGCCGGGGTCGATCGCCGAGGGCAACATGATTCCGGGGTTGGGATTCGCCGTGGTGCCACCAAGGGGGTTGCCGTTGATGTCCGTGCCGGCGACCATCGAATAGCACAGAGATCCGATATTGGACAGCCCCGGACCAGTCTGGTCGGCCCCCGTACAGCCAGTCGTTGGGTCTGAGATCGTGGCCGCAGGCACATTGAGCGCCGCGCCAAGGCTGGCCGGACTCAGATCGCCGCCCTGCATCGCCGCCGATGGAATGAAGGCCTTGAACAACTGTTCGGGCAACTCCTGCCCGTAGTATTCGTACCCGGCCCAGAACACCAGCCGCTTGCTGTGATTGAACTGCGTGCCTGGTATCGCCACCGGCCCGCCTATGCCCACGCCCGGATAAAAGTACTTCGCCTGGGAGCGCGCCGCTCCGTAATAGTTCGAAATCCAATCGTTGGAGTTTGCCGCGTAGTCCCGCATATACGCATACAGCGAGCCATGATATTCGGAACCGCCCGACTTGCCCACGGCCGCAATGACCACCGGGCCTCTGGCCTGATCGGCGCCGAAGTTCGAGGTCTGGACCTTGACTTCCTGCACCTGGTCCATATTGACGCTGGCAATGTTGCCTCCCATGTCGCCCGCATCGATGATGTTTGCGCCATCGGAGCTGAGATTAACCATTCCGGACTCCGGCGCGGCCCCGCTGGCTCCGAAGCTGCTGATATTGCTCATGCCGAATCCGGCCGTCTGGTAGTTCGGAGTCCCGTTCGACGCATCGGTCGCAGCGTACGTGAACCCAGGCAGCATGGACACCAACTCCGTGGCATCGCGGCCCACAGTCGAAAGCCGCTGAATCTGCCCCGAGGTGATCAGCGTGCTGTGCTCGCCGGAATTCATTGAGACGCCGGCAACCTCGGCCGTTACCGTCACTGACTCCGCAGCCGCGCCCACCTTCATGCCGATCTTCGGCACCGTGAGGCTGTCGCCCGAGTGAACGACGATTCCAGTCACCGCCCAGTCCTCGAATCCCTTGTACGAGACCCTAAGCCCATACGTCGCCCCGGGCTGCACGGCAGCGAAGTAGAAAAAACCCTCGCCATTGCTCTGCACAGACCGAGTGGCTTTGCTGGATTCGTTGGTCAGAACCGCCCTCGCTCCCGGAATCACAGCCCCGGTGACATCCTTCACCGTGCCTGAGATGGAAGACGTTTCCTGAGCGCTCCCACAGATGGAAAACAAGACGAAGACCGCGCAGATGCTCAAGACGCGCAGTGCACTTCGCCCTGTCAACCGGGCACCGAATAGATTTGCAAATTTGCGCCAAATTATTTTCGACAAGATTGCCTCCAAACTTCAAATTCAGATCGTTCAAACCGCTCACTGGGCCAGTAAGATGTCCCAATGGAATTTGCCTCGGATGCCGGTTGCCGCAATTCCTGCTGCGGGATTTCCCGGTCCTGGCTCAACGAGGTCGAANNAACATATTTAACGTCGAAATCTTGGCAGCGAAAGCCAGGTACAAGCGGGCATTTAACATTGGCATTTTCACAGACGCCTTAGTAATATCGATTCATCCTTCTGGAGTAGATGTATGGACCTGCCGGTAGCCTCTCACTTGAAGGACTCGGAGCGCTTGGAGCTGGAAGCTGTCCTGGCCGCGCTCGCGCACACTCCGCGTCTGGAAAGTTTCCTGCGCTATATCGGTGAGCGGTACTTTCAGAACAGAATCGGCGAAATCAATGAGTACAACATTGCCACTGAGGTTCTGGGTCGCTCAAAGAACATTTTCGATTCCTCTCGGGATTCCATCGCGCGCGTCGAGGCTCACCGCCTGAGAAAGAAGCTGAAAGAGTATTACGATTCAGACGGCAAAGACCACGAAATCCAGATTTCACTTCCATCGGGAAGCTATGTTCCGGCATTTACCTGCCGTCTCTCGTCCTTTCCAATCACATCGCTGCCTGAAGCTGAGGCCGATGACCAGGAAGTTGAGAACTTACCCTCCGGGATTGGTGAGGATGCGGAACAAGCGCAGGCTTCGCCTCAAACGGGGATCGTCGAGACAACTCCCCCGGCGCCGCGGGCCGCGCGCGGACGAACCCTGCTCGTCGCCATCGCGGCCATTGCCGCCCTGCTTGCGATAAGCCTCGGCACAATCCGTTTCCTTTCCCGAGCCAAGTCCGGCAATCAGCCCGGGGCCGGTACCTCGCTTCCGCCCAACGGCATTCAACCTTCCCTGCAAAACGCGGCTCAGGTTCCGCTTCGCCTGCTTGCCGGCTACGATGGAACTCCAAAGATCGACAGCGCGGGAGTGTACTGGCAGCCTGATCGCTATTTTCATGGTGGCGGCGCGTTTCGGTGTCCGGATGTGCCGGTGGCGCGAACCAGCGATCCCATGCTGTTTGAACATTGGCGAACTGGCGACTTCACCTACGACATCCCCCTTGCGCCAGGCCCCTATGAACTGCACCTGTACTTTGTGGCCTCGCCGCAGGATGATCCCAAAACCAGCTTCTTTCATGTGAGCGTCAACGGCCAAATGCTTCTGAGAGCATTCAACATCAGCTTCGACGCTCTCGGAGCCAATATCGGCGATGAACGCGTCTTCAAGGACATCTATCCGGACAAAGATGGCATTCTCCATCTGAAGTTCTTCATGGACCGATCTTCGCCTACTCTGAACGCGCTCGAGATTTTACCCGGCCTGCCGCATCGCCAACTCCCCGTGCGACTCGTCATGCAGCGAACGGCCGTCACTGATCACGATGGCAACACGTGGCATCCAGATAACTACTTTCAGAATGGCGCGCTCTCCGATCCTCCCCGGCAGATCGGCGGTACTCCCGATCCTGGCCTCTATGCGCAGGAACGCTTCGGTCACTTCACCTACTCCATTCCGGTCGACACTCAAGGCCGCTATACGCTCGTACTCCACTTCGCGGAACTTTACTGGGTTCCAGACCCTCAGGGCGGCGTGGGTGTCGGTAGCCGGGTCTTTCGCGTCTATTGCAACGGGGCAACATTGCTCGACAACTTCGACATCTTCAAGGAAGCTGGCAGCCTGCACGCCTTGACCAGGACGTTCAGTCACCTCCAGCCGTCCCCGGAAGGCAAGCTCGATCTAACCTTCGATCCAATCGTTAATTATGCAACCGTCTCTGCCATCGAAGTCATCGATGAATCGCAGTAGCAACCTGAGCAGGAGCGAAGTGAGTTGGAGCAGCTCGCCCACCCCGGCCGGAATCATCGCTTGGGCCAGCGAATCCCCCGTTGCGGAATATTGCTTCAGCAATATTCCGCAAAGGAAAACCTTTCAACCTCCTCATCACGATGCGGGCGGAATGAGAATGTCGGTGATGGTGTAGGCAGGCACGGTGATCGTGAACTTCGCGCCCAGTCCAGTGATTTCCGACTGGGAAACGGGCGCTCCCGATTTCTGCTGCGCCGCACCGTAATCGATGCGGCGGCCCTTGGTGCCGACCGGGCCACCGTTAAGGTTGACCGTTACCGTTACCGGCGAACTCGGGTTGTCGTTGACCAACATTACGGCAACCACGCCGTCCCGTCTGCGTGTCGCATGAACGGCCAAGAGCGGATCGTTGGAAGTCGCAGCGACGAAAGCATCCCCAGGGTAGCGCGCCACAAAATGCAACATCTCCAGCCCCATGAACGCGGGCCCAAAACTCTTGCCATCGGCAGCAATCATGCTGGGTCCGTGCATTTCTGACCAGCTCACAGTCTCGGCGCCGGTTTCGACCAGAATCGGATACGTGTCCGCAACCCACAACGCGGTAAAAATCGGATGGTCGAGCCTTGGCCAGCTGGGTACGGCCGCCGTTGAAAAGGCAATGTGCGGCATATGATCGCGAGGGCAATCCTGATGGTAAAGACTCAGCATGGAATTCACGATCACCCCGATCTTCGCGCGAGAACCGCTCAGCATATCGGACTCGTTCACCGACTTCCAGTCCGGAGGCGCCAGGGAAATGGGTTGCCAATCGACCACCACGAAATCGATTGCGGAGCAGCTTGCCTTCAGGGTCTTGGCGTTCCAGTCGAGAGTCCATGCCTTCGAACTCCAGTCGGAGTCCGTCGGTTGCCCATCCGGGGTTGCAAGCGACGCGCCAATGCGAATCGTTGGATCCACGGCCTTCATTGCGCCAGCAAACGCGGCAACCTGGGTGCCATAGAAGGACGGTGCCAGATTGGCGCTCTTCTCCACGCTTCCCTTGCCCTTTGCGGGAATCGGCGCATGCAGATCCGGCGTGCCGCTGTGGGCGCTCCCATAATAGCCGTTGTTGTATACCTGATCGCCGATTTGCCACAACCGGATGCCAAAAGGCTTGGGATGCGAAATGCGCAGGAAGTTGTACCCGTCATCCTCCGTCGCAGGGGCCTGGCTGCGGAGGGTAGCCCAGAATCCCACGGTCATCCAGTCGTCCCCGTTCTTGTCTCTGGGAAGCGCGCGTTTATCGGCTGCATCTCCATTGGCATAGGCGACCCATGCGGCTGCCTCACCCACATCTCCACCGGAAACACCGCTGATATTGGTCCCGTAGTTCACCACGATCAATGCAGTGCCGAACTTGTCCAGGTTCTTCGCAAAGTTGCCGAAATTGCTGTCGGGAGAAAGATACGGAGATTGCCTTCCCGCGATTTGCGTCATCTCCCTGGATGACCAGTGATAAAGATCGGCGATCCCTCCGCCGCCGGGGTAACGAACCACAGTCGCGCCAGCCAGCCGGGTAAACTGAGCCGCCGCCGGATTGAATGCGTCGCCGTCGAACATCGCGGCAGGCAGGCCGATCGAGGTGTTGGTCAGAATGTTAATCGTCTTTCCCAACTCCACGGTCACCTTCGCCTCTCCAGCGAATGCCGTGTTGGCAACACACAGCATCGCAACAAGTGGAAACATCGCAACGAGTGACCCTGAGCAAAGGGAGGGAATGCGCCTCCATTGGCGCATGGAAAGCGGACCAGCCTGGGACGGAAATGTCTGAAACATCGAACTGACCTCTCTTCTTGATCTCATTGCCGCAACTATCGAGGGCGGGGTCAGACCACGGAGAAAGGCTGGTCCCGGACCCAATCTCAACCAAAACAAACACTATAGGGTCGCAAACCAGCAATACGGAATCGTTAATCATGTACCAATCTGTTCAGGACTCATGGGAAACTATAAGACATTTATTTTCAATAACATACTGGATCGTTTAACCTCCAGCCATCTCTATCCTGCAAAGGTACAAACACCAATTTAACGTACGGCCGCATAGCCGAAACCTGGGCCGTCATCACACTATGCCAAGTGCATGCCTCTCAATTTCGTCCGAATCGTCCTTGAAGATCAGCATATCGAGGAAGTCGAAGACACCCTGCATGCGCAGCAGACGAAAACTCTCGCCCACAACTTCGACATCGGTAATCGGTACGGGATGGAACATTAGCTTCTCAACTCCGTGGGCATCTGCTCATCTGCTCTCCTCTCCTCAGCCATCTTAGGCTGTAAAAGAACAGAACTCCCACTTATTCCACCGTCCGGATTTGCGCGACCGGCTCTGTACGCTTACAAAACATCAACAACCCAAGCCTCTTCTTGAGGGGATGGAATTCCGAGCCGAGGCGGTAAATTCGCGCACGGCCGGTGCCAACACTGGCACTTATGCAGCAGCCCGCTGCACAATTGCTCGGCGGCGTAATTAAGGAATTTGGGCTGATTCCACACGATCAGCCCTTTGGCCACTTGGTTGTAGTTTTGCCCGCATTTTGCCCGCAAATAGCGCCAAGAGGGCCGTTTTTGCCGGTTATGCCGGTTCGTAAGTACTGTGCCGTCAGTAATT
>PLSH01000432.1 GCA_003165095.1 Acidobacteriaceae bacterium | reverse complement strand
TGACGTCGTCTTCCGATGCCACCAGTCCGACGCTTCTGATCCTGGAGTTCAGCCTGACAGCGTTCGCAGTCGCGATTTCTTTCGGGTGGCCGGGAATCGCTCAAAGCTTTTTCCGGCGAATGGAACGGTGGTTTGGGCGGCTGGCGCAAAGAAGATGGCTAGCGGTTATATCTGTCTTTGTAAGCGTACTGTTGCTGCGACTGGCCATTCTTCCTCTATTTCCGGTTCCGCTCCCGTTTTCTTCCGACGATTTCAGTTTTCTGTTAGCGGGTGATACTTTTGCCCACGGCCGGCTGACCAATCCGACGCCCGCGATGTGGACTCATTTCGAGACCATCCACATCACCATGCAACCGACGTATCAGTCGATGTACTTCCCAGGGCAGGGGCTGATTCTTGCCGCCGGCAAGGTCGTCTTCGGTAATTCCTGGATCGGCCTGTTGATCGTGAGCGCACTGATGTGCGCGGCGCTTTGCTGGATGCTGCAGGCGTGGCTTCCGGCCAATTGGGCGTTGCTTGGCGGGATGATCGCTGTTTTGCGGCTGGGGGTTTTCAGCTACTGGACCAACACTTATCACGCCGGGGGTTCGCTTGCGGCGCTGGGCGGAGCGCTGATCTTCGGCGGCCTGCCGCGGGTGATGAAAACGGCCAAGCTTCGGTATGCAATGCTGATGGGCATTGGCGTAGCGATACTGGTTCTTACGCGGCCGTACGAAGGCATACTGCTTTGCCTGCCGGTTGGGGTTGTGCTGGGCAACTGGATTTGGAAGGGCAAGAACCGGCCGAGCGCCGCTGCACTGGAGCGCCTGGCCGCGGCGATGCTGGCGTTTGGTTTTGCCGCTGTGGCGTGGATGGGCTACTACGACTATCGCGCCTTCGGCAATCCTCTGACTCCGCCGTACACCGTCGATCGCAACACTTACGCAATTGCCCCGTATTATGTGTGGCAGCATGCGCGGCCAGAGCCCAATTACAGATATACCGAGATGCGGACTTTCTATCACGAAGGCGAATTGGAGTTCTACAATCACATCCATTCCGTGAAGGGGTTTGTGCCGTACACTCTGGTGAAAGTCGGATTTGCATTTCTCTTCTACGCCTGTTTTGCGCTGTTTCCTCCGTTGCTTATGGTGCGCCGCATCTTCCTGGATCGGCGCATCCGCTTCCTTGTTGTGTGCGTGCTTGTGCTGGCAGGCGGGATGGTGATCGAGATCTATCTTCTGCCGCACTATGTGGCGCCATTCACGGCGGCTTTTTATGCGATCGGTTTACAGGCTATGCGGCACCTGCGGGTTTGGAGGCCGGAGGGGAGGCCGATGGGTTTGGCTTTGGTGCGGCTCACGGTTGTGGTCTGTGTGTTGATGGCCGGAATAAGGGTGGTTGCAAAACCTATGCATTTCGGCACCAACGAATTCCCGCCCAGCAACTGGAACGAAACTTGGTTCGGCCCGGAGCATTTTGGTGCGGAACGAGCTCAAATCGAAGCCCGGCTCAGCCAGCTTCCTGCGGGGCAATTGGCGATCGTCCGCTATAGCCCTGACCATAACCCCGGGGACGAATGGGTTTACAACCGTGCTGACATCGATGGTTCCAAGGTCGTATGGGCACGGGATGCGGGTGCTGCTGATAATTTAGAGTTGATCCGTTACTACCAAAACCGGAAGGTCTGGCTGGTTGAGCCGGATGTGATACCTGCAAGAATCTCGCCGTACCCAATAACGGAAAGGGCCGCCCGTCCCACGCAGTAAGCCGTTCACGGGAGGTGTCGGGCAGCACTGCTGATTCGTCTTGTCGTCGGCGATACAGATCGAAATGCTTTGTATCGCTTAAGTGGGGAACATTGACGTGCAAGGGCACGAGGCCAGGTTCAGAGTCCGATACGTCCCTCGCGCCCAGGAGAAAAGGAATGCAACAGAGCGTAGAGCCAACGCTCGAACCGGGTGGCCTGCCGCAGGGAGACTCCGCTCGCCCACCGCGATTTGCTTCGGCGGCCGGGGACGCGCCAGACAAGATGCGCTCGCGTTGGCCGGAATGGGGCACGCTGTTTTTCTACGCGGCGCTGGTTGCCTTTGCAATTCCCTATCATGAACCGTGGGTTGACGAAGCCCAGGCGTGGCAGTTAGCGAGAAATCTTCCGCTGACATCTCTGTTCAAAACGTACATTCGTTACGAGGGGTCTCCGGGCCTTTGGCATTTCCTGCTGTGGATGATGATTCGGATTCATATCAGCTACGCCGGCCTGCACTGGATTTGTGGAGCGATTGCCACTGCGGCGGTGTGGCATCTTCTTTTCAGGTCGCCCTTTCCCCGCTACCTGAAACTCTCGCTGCCCTTCACTTACTTTCTTTTATTTCAGTACGCGATTGTGGCGCGGAATTACGTACTCGTGCCATTACTGTTGTTTCTCGCCGCAATTGCATGGAGGAAAAGTCCATTCAGGCTGGCGCTGGCGCTTGGGCTACTGGCAAATGTATCGCTCCATGCCGCGGTTATCTCTGGCGGACTGGCTGTCATTTATACGATCGAGCAGATTCGGAACCGGCGGGGCAAACCTTTCAAGGACCGGCGCAAATTCTTGCTTTGCGCGTCCCTCCTGTTTGCCTTCTATGCTTTTGCGATTTGGACTGCATGGCCACCGCGCGACCTTATCCTTTCCTCGGTCCGCGGGCAATCCAGCCTCTACCTCCTGCGTGCGGCCTACTCCTTGCTGTTGCCGACGTGCCAACCGTGGATCGTATCCATTCCATTCTGGACTGCGTTGGTACTTTGGTTTCATGCGCGGCATAGACTCTATTGCCTTTTGCCAGTCCTGTTCTTTGCGATCTTTTCCGGTGAAGTGTCTGTAGCCTGGTGGCATGCAGGCCTCCTGATCCCGCTCCTGATCTGCCTGCTTTGGATTACCTGGACCGCGCCTGGAACAGTCGCCCGCGAACTTGAAGTAGCTGGCCGCACAGTATTGGTCGTCATGATTGTGACGCAGATTCTTTGGTCGGGCTATGCGCTCTTCTATGATCATTACTACCCATACTCCCCCGATCTTGCGGCGGCGAAATTCTTAAGCCCATTTGTCGGGGAAGACGCATCCATTGCCGTGACCTATATCAGTGGTGCCGCCGATAAGCGCGTGCGTGCTTATCCCGCAGTGGGAATTTTGCCCTATTTCGACCACAATATCTTTGCCAATACTCCTTATCCGTTCTGGTGGTGGAGCGATCAGGACCCAACTGAGGATCGGTTCAACGCCATGTTGCCGTCTCACCCGCACTTCGTGCTTGTTGAAGAAACACATGAGAGCCCGGTAGCACGCATCGATCTTGACAAGCCCAAATATGAGTCTTTAGTGAAGAACGGCTATCGGTTTGTGAATAGTTTCTGCGGATCCCAACCGTGGCAGTTGGAACCCGGAGAAACCCTCTGCCACGTCGTCTTCGAGTATCCAGGACCGTCCGGCTCTTCGAGCGTGCAGGCGCAAAGATAGTCCCGAATGAAGAGGGAGGCTCGGCGAATGGCATGCTTCCAAACCCCGGTGCATTGAGCTTTGCGTTGAGGTGTGTGAAGTTTACACCTATATCCGAACTACCGGGACCACCTCAGTTCGGATCGACGCGCGGCCGCTTCATCTCGCCCCCGGGCCGTGGCCGCCGGGCAACTGGAGCTTCCCCTGGTTCGGCCCCGAACACTTCGGAACCGACCGCGCGCAGATAGAATCGGGGCTGAAACAGCTTCCGGGCAAGCAATTGGTGATCGTCCGCTACCAGCCCGATCACAACTTGTTGGACGAGTGGGTCTATAACTCGGCAGACATCGATGGTTCCAAAGTCGTATGGGCCAGAGTGATGGATGCCGTAAATAATTTAGAATTGATCCA
>PLSH01000075.1 GCA_003165095.1 Acidobacteriaceae bacterium | reverse complement strand
TCACGTTGAAGACATCGGTCCTGGATCCGCAGGGCCAAACCATCCAGAACGCCCTGCGCAAGATCGGATTTGCGGAGGTAACCGCCGTCCGCCAGGGCAAATACTTCCTGCTTTCGCTGGCCGAAGGGCTGAGCGCCGAGGCGGCGACCACGCAGGTGGAGCGCATCGCAAAAGAGGTGCTGACCAACCCGGTGATCGAGGAGTTTACTTACCGCATCGAGGAATAGGCGGCGTTCCAGGCACCCAGGCGGAGGGAGCAGGGGCCTTCAGGCTCCTGAAGTCAGCCTTGCGATGAAAGAGGCTTCAGTCTCGGGCTTTTCACCATTCCTTACTAAACGCGGAATGCCCAACAAGAAGCTCGGACCAGCCGGGCGGCCCGTGTCTCAAAATTGAGGCACGCCCATTTTCCTGCATTGTTTCGCCCAATGAGATATGAACCGCCCTCCATCTCCTTGCACCGCACAATTTGAACCTGCCAACGCCCTGACATAATCCAATATTTGCCGCAGAGTTTCTCGCTTGATGCAAAGTCGCGAATACGAATGCCGATTCGGCCCGTTCTTCGAAAACCCGAATCGCCTTCGAAAAACCGAATCAGTCCGCCTCGTCCAAACATTCATCGCAACAGGGAAAATCACCGCTCAGGAGTCTTCATGTACAACGCAAAAGCCTACGCCGCCGCCAGTGCTACATCGCCGCTTGCCTCCACTACGATCGCGCGGCGCGATCCAACCGCGAACGACGTGCAGATCGAGATTCTTTTCTGCGGAATCTGTCACTCCGACCTTCATCAGGTGCGCAACGAGTGGAGCGGCGTGATGCCCACCGTCTACCCTTGCGTTCCCGGCCATGAGATTGTCGGCCGCGTCACCAGGGTCGGTTCCGCGGTGACGAAATTCAAGGCTGGCGACATTGGCGCGGTCGGCTGCATGGTGGACTCGGATGGCGTCTGTCCCGAGTGCCAACAGGGCCTTGAACAGTTCTGCCCCAACCTGACCCTCACTTACAACTTCCCCGACAAGCACACCGGAGGCGTCACCTACGGCGGCTACTCCGACGCCATCGTTGTCGATCAAAAATTCGTTCTCCGGGTTCCATCGAATCTCTCGCTCGCCGGCGCCGCGCCTCTGCTCTGCGCCGGAATCACCACTTACTCCCCCCTGCACCACTGGGGAGTGACCAAGGGCAAGAAAGTGGGAATCGTTGGCCTCGGCGGGTTGGGCCACATGGGCGTCAAATTCGCTCACGCTCTCGGAGCGCATGTCGTCCTCTTCACCACCTCGCCTGGCAAGAAGGATGACGCTCTCCGCCTTGGCGCAGACGAAGTGGTCGTCTCCCGTAACGCCGACGAGATGAGCAGGCACGCCGGCAGCTTCGACTTCATCCTCGACGCAGTTTCGGCCGCTCACGACGTCAATGCCTACATTGCCCTGCTCCGCCGCGACGGCAACCTCACTCTCGTCGGCGCGCCCGAAAAACCGATGGAGATATCTGCATTCAACCTGATCATGGGGCGAAAGAGCCTCTCCGGTTCTCCCATCGGCGGCCTCGCCGAGACCCAGGAGATGCTCGACTTTTGCGGCGCGCACAACATCACAGCCGATGTCGAGGTCATTCCCATCCAGAAAGTCAACGAGGCTTACGACCGCCTGTTGAAGCAGGACGTGAAGTATCGCTTCTCGATCGACATGGCATCGCTCAAGGCCTCATGAATGCGATGAGCAATCGCATCCTTGCCGCTGGCTCGATTCCGGCCCGTTTATAAAAGGTGGGGTTCGTGCGGCTGCGATCTCAGGGCAGCACGAATCCCCGGCCGTTCCTTGGCCATGTCCCGGAATTCCTGTGCGTGCAATTCGGCGGACGCTTGCCGGCTCATCCGTATTCAATAATCTCGCAAGGCGCNNCGGAACCACGCTTTTCCTGGGCGGGTATCATGAGTACGGCATTCACTGCCGCAGGAGACTCGATGAACATGAACCGTCGCCGATTCCTCTCTCTGTCTTTGGCGGGAGCGGGTCACCTGGCCTTTGGGTCCGAGCCTGACTTCCCGGCAAACGATGCTGGAAATGCGCGAATCGTCATGGCAGGCGAAAGTCTGGGGCAGGTGCCCGTCGATTACACGGGACTAAGTTATGAGGCGGCACAGCTCTACAATCCCGCCTTCTTCTCAGACACCAACCGAAGCCTGGTTGCGGCCTTCCGCAAGCTTAGTTCGCATGGAGTGCTTCGCCTCGGCGGCAATCTGAGCGATGTGACCCGGTGGAAAGGGCCGGACGGAGATTTTTCCACGCTCAGACAGGCCGCGGGCATCGAGTATGGCAAGACGTACTGGGAGTGGAAGCTGACCGATCCCAGTGTCAGGGCGAACAAGGATGGCGCGATCACGCCGGAAGCCATTCATAACCTCGGCCGCTTTCTCCGCGCCACCAATTGGAAGCTGATCTACGGATTGAATTTCGGGTGCGGTTCGCCTGCGCGCGCCGCCGATGAGGCCATGTGCGTCACAAAAGAGGCTGGTGAGCGCCTGCTGGCCTTCCAGGTTGGCAATGAAGACGACTTCTTCGGGGGACGGCCGCTCTTCCGGCAGAAACCCTACGACTTTGACCAGTATTTTCGCGAGTATCAGGAGTTTGTTGACGCGGTCCGCGCCAAGGCGCCGCAGGCTCCTTTTGCGGGACCGGATACAGCCACCAACATGGGCTGGGTTGACCGTTTTGGGCAGCGCGTGGGAACCTCGGCCGTGATGCTTTCCAGCCACTTTTATGCCATGGGCCCGGCCAAGGATCCGAGCATGGACGCAGCCTTTCTGCTGGCCCATAACGAGAGGCTCGATCGACAGATTGAACAGGCGAAGCAAGCCGTTGCGCACTCAGACGGATTGCGCTTTCGCATGACAGAAGGAAACTCCTGCTTCGGTGGCGGGAAGCCAGGTGTCAGCGATGCATTCGCTTCATCGCTTTGGGGCGCGGACTACATGCTGACCTGTGCGTCGCAAGGATACGCCGGCGTGAACCTGCATGGCGGCGGTGACGGCTTCTACACGCCGATTGCGGTCGGAGAAGGCCTTTCCACTGAGTTACGGCCGCTCTACTTTGGCATGCAATTTGCAGAACAGTTCGCAGGGTGGGAACTCCAGCGGTGCACCGTTGAAGGGAAGGCAAACCTCACGGCGTGGCTCGCTCACAAGGGAGGAGAACGTCAACTGGCGTTGATCAACAAGGGCGAAGCACCGGTGCAGGCCGAGCTCACGGGCGCCGGCCCGGCCTACCGTTCCGAACATGCCATGCGCCTGAGCGCGCCGTCACTTGATGCCAGGCAAGGTGTGGTGCTGGCCGAGGTGAAAGCGCCCTCTGGCAGCACCTTTTCCGTCGGCGGCTACACGGCGTTGCTGCTCCGTTGGAAGTAAGCTGACACGGCAGGGCGGAGAACCACGACCCCCAACACGCCGCGCAACCAATTCCACCGTGCCGCGCCGGCCGGCCCCTGATCCCTGACCTCTGACAAAAAGCGCCTGCCCCTTCGCATAAAATCAATTCATGTGCGGAATAGTCGGTTACGTCGGTCCAAAGAAGGTTGTTCCAGTCATTATTGAGGGGTTGCGGCGGCTCGAATACCGCGGTTACGATTCGGCGGGCATCGCCGTGGGCAGTCCTTCAAGCGCTACGCTTGAGGTTCGCCGCGCTCCGGGCAAGCTCGCCAATCTTGAAGAGGTGCTGCGCGAGCATCCGCTCGAAGGCACATTCGGCATCGGCCACACGCGCTGGGCCACGCACGGCCGCCCCACTGAGGAGAACGCGCACCCGCACCGCGACTGCACGGGCCGCATTGTCGTGGTTCATAACGGCATTGTTGAAAACTATCTCGACCTGAAGCGCGAACTCACCGCCCAGGGTCACAAGTTCGTCACCGAAACCGATACTGAAATCATTGCCCACCTCATCGAACAGGTGCAAAAAGACGCCGCAGCCGCCGGCGAGCCGATTGCGCTCGAAGTAGCCGTGCGCCGTGCGGTCAAGCGCCTCACCGGCGCATTTGCCCTGGGAGTGCTGTCAGCCGCCGAGCCTGACAAGATTGTTGCCGCGCGCTTTGGACCTCCGGTCGTTATTGGCGTGGGCGACGGCGAGTCGTTCGTTGCCTCCGACGTTCCCGGCATCCTGCACCACACGCGCAATATTTATTTTCTGGCCGACGGAGACATGGCGATTCTCACCCTGGCAGGCGTCAAACTCACTGACTTTGACGGCAACCCCGTGAAGCGCGAGCTTACGCGCATTCAGTGGGACCCCATCCAGGCGGAAAAAGGCGGCTACAAGCACTTCATGCTCAAGGGAAATCTGGGAGCAGCCGCGCGCCATTACCGACACCACGCTG
>PLSH01000150.1:3136-4290 GCA_003165095.1 Acidobacteriaceae bacterium | reverse complement strand
GGCCGCGCCAGCGTGCACATGCTCGACCAGGTCAAGGTGGACTACTACGGCACCCACACGCCCATCAGCCAGTTGGCCCAGGTCTCCGCGCCCGAGGCGCAACTCATCGTCATCTCACCCTGGGACCCGACCGTGCTCAAGGAGATCGAGAAAGCCGTGCGCACCGCCGATCTCGGCTTCAATCCCATGTCCGACGGCAAGGTAATCCGCGTCCCCGTTCCGCCGATGACCGAGGAGCGCCGCCGCGATGTCTGCAAGCACCTCAACAAGGTGCTCGAAGAGCACCGTACGGCGGTGAGAAACGTCCGTCGCGACGGCAACGACGCCCTCAAGAAACTCGCCAAAGAAAAGAAAATCAGCGAAGACGAAGAGAAGCGCGCCTTGGACGAAGTCCAAAAAATGACCGACGAAGAAATCCGCCGCATGGAAGAGCTCTCCCGCAAAAAAGAAGCCGAAGTGATGCAGGTGTGAGCGGAGTTTCGTCCTCTGCCGACTCCCTCCGTATGATTCCCTACATAGTGGGTGCCCCACTTTGAGAAATGGGTGCCCCACCTGGGCGCCCTCTGGGCACCGCGTCTTTGTTTTTGCGGTGGGAGACCCTACCACTTGGGCCTCAGGCGCAGCGCTTTTTCGTGTCGACGTAGGCGCGCAGGACGGCATTCATGCGGGTCAGATGTCCTTTGCCGTGCGATTTGAACCACTCGACCACATCGCTGTCCAACCGCAGATGAACCGAGGTCTTTCCGGGCGGCAACACCACGCGTGCCGACTTCCAGAACTCCTCGCCGAGAGACTCAGCAATGGGGGCATCGGAGCGGGTTTTGTCCAAGTCGCGCTCGCGCATCGACTGGATCTCGCTAAGAGAACGTCTCACGGTAGTAGATCTCCTCTTCATCTTTACTCGCTTTCTGTGCGGTCACGACGCGAATGAGATTCTCGCTGCGCCAGGTGAAGACAACGCGGTAGACCTCGATGCCAACCCGGCCCAGCGCAATCCAGCGAAGCTCGCCGTAATCCTCGCGGTCGTCGATGCGCTCCAAACGCTCATTCGAAAAAATCGCGGCCGCGGTAAGGAACGAGACGCCGTGCTTCTCCAGGTTGCCTTTGGCCTTGGTCTCATCCCACTCGAACTCAAGCTCAATTTCTTTCATCAA
>PLSH01000150.1:0-3076 GCA_003165095.1 Acidobacteriaceae bacterium | reverse complement strand
TAACCCGGCCAATCTCTTCTCCAGAAAGTGAAAGTACTTGGTACCCATCGCGCCCAATTCCGCGTTCCACCATCTCCAGACCCACGATCTTACGCTTCGGCCCACCCGCCGCCTGCACCGCCAGCAACGCATCCCGGCCAATGAATTCGCCCTTATCCAGCTTGAGCCAGCGCTCCAAACCGCCTTCGAACACGTTGATCTCCTCTGAAATCTCGTGTCCATACAAGCTCATCCCTGCCTCCAGCCGCAGCGTGTTTCGCGCGCCCAGCCCGCAAGGCCGTATGCCGAACTCCGCGCCCGCCTCCATCAGCGCGTTCCACATTTTCACCGTGGTCGGCTCATCTGCCGGGATATAAACCTCGAATCCATCCTCGCCGGAGTAGCCGGTGCGCGCGATCATCACATTGGGAATCCCGGCTACCGTACCCCACGTGAACCAGTAGTTCCTGATCGCCCCCAGGTCCACCTTAGTCAACTTTTGCAGCGTCTCCAGCGCCCGCGGCCCTTGCAGCGCAAGTTGCGAATAGTAGCTGGAGTAATCGGAAATATGAACAGACGGGAAGCCGCCCGCCTGTTTGCGAATCCACGCGTAGTCCTTGTCCTTCGTCCCGGCATTGACCACCAGCATGTAGTCGTTCTCGCTCAGCCGGTGCACCAGGATGTCGTCGACAAACGCGCCCTCAGGCGTGAGCAGCGCCGAATAGTGCGCCTGCCCGTCCTTCAGCCGCGAAGCGTCGTTCATGGTAATGTGCTGCACGGCAGCCAGCGCGCCCGGACCGCGAAACTGAATCTCACCCATGTGGCTCACGTCGAACAGGCCCACGCCGGTACGCACCGCCATGTGCTCGGCAATAAGGCCGCCTCCTGGACATGGGTATTCAACCGGCATGTCCCACCCCCCAAAGTCGACCATCTTGGCCTTGAGGGCGCGGTGCGTGGCGTTGAGAGCGGTTCTCTTCAGCGTGGCGGCAGGCCGTTCGGTTTGAGACATGGCAGTTCCTTTCCACCTCTACCCTTCTCACGATAGGGAGTGGGTGCCGCCGGGGTCAATCCAGGTCGGCAGGATTACGATGAATGAAACTGTCAAATCGGAAGAAGCACAACTGGAGGGATGCGCGCGTGAATCGTATTCGAGGAATGATGATGCTGGTGGCAGCGGTCGTCGCCTTCTGGATTGGGTGGAGAAATCACCATCTACACTCGCCGCTGCTGGTCTTCGGTCTGGGTACAGCGGCCCTCGCGCTGGCAGCCTGGCATTTGACCCGCAAGTCCCCGCCGCCGCCGGCGTGAAGCAGAACGCGTTCGCAAGCAACCGGCTGAGTCCGGCGCCATCGTCCTGGTGCAGCTCAACTACGCCATCGCCCCGCGCGCGTGGTGGCGAAGCAAATAAATCCAATCCAGTCACTGCGCAAGCCGCAGGCGAGTTGTACGATTGCGGCCATGGAATTCAGCTACCGAATCAGCGAGGCAAAATACCCTGGGAACATCGTCGCGCAGTGGTTGGAACATCTTTGAGCGCTGGCGCGAGAAAAAGGGCATGATCGTTCTCATTCGCCGCTCCGGAGCTTTCTTAATCCTCAACCTCGCGGGCCTCTCCGAACCGGAGAGGAATCAGCTGCACACAATCCTTTCCGCCGCGCTGCCGAAGAAGTAGGCCGCACACCCCTTTTACTAACCCGAGGCAACTTGGCCGGCGAATCTCTGTCTCTACCGTTGTGAGGGTCGGGCTGTGCGCCCAGGCTCCGGAAGGAATCGATCTTGACCACTGGTTTAAATGCATTGGCAATGGTGCGGTTTGGCGGGTTCCGAATGGGTCACGCCGGTGGAGGCGGTTTTGGCTTGCTGCTCGCCGGGCTCGTAACTCTCGGTGTGGTGGCGTGGGCCGTCTCTCGGCCGCAACGCAGCGAATCGGCCAAAAGCTAGGGTCTGTTCACACTTCTGGGGTGGATGGCGTTGCGGGCGAAAATCGGGCCAGACGAAGCCGAGTCCGAAGGCTGTGGCGGGCCCACCGTCGAGGGCGAGAATGAAGTATGGCCCGATTTGCGCCGCAACCCTGCGGGCCGGGGTCAGTTTTCCCGATTTCCGCGTCGCTCGTCGCTAGCAGACACCCGGTATGCGTCACTCCTCGCTCCTTGAACTCGAAAAAACTGGCTCCCGGCGCCACCACCCCAGAAGTGTGAACAGACCCTAGACATGCTCGCGGGCTGACCGGCGATTCGCGCGCCAGAAGGAACTCACGCCCAGGTAGAGAAATACCAGCACCACGATCACCGCGGCCACAAATGTGCGGTGGTCGGGCCCGTGTGCCCAGCTCAACCGGGTGCGCCAAACCGCTGGCGCGAAAACAATTACCGGCAACAGAAAGAAGACTCCGGTGACTTCCAGCCACAGGATTCCACCCACGCGGCGAAAGGGGCGCAAAAATCCGCCCACGCCTTGGGCCACGCCGCGGCCGGTCCGGGCTGATACTTGGCCCGAAATTTGCCCGGCGGTCCGCGCGGCGTTCGGCTGAGTCACCGCGTTGCCTGCAACCGGCTGAGCCGTCGAGGCTTGTGCGGGGCCCATAATTCGCTGGCCGGCCATGCGGCCAGCCACGCGCAAGCCGATGCCCAGGGCCCGGCCGATGGTCTGAGGTTTCATCCCGTTTATGATGGTAGCAGCGATCCTCTCCGGGCTGTCGCATGGGGTTTGCCGGATTTCCGGTTGCTCGTGAACTGCGTTGGAAGTAAGGTAGAGAGATCGCTGGCTGCAAACCGCGCAATTGCCGCGCGGACCGCCGCTCCTGGAGGTACCCTTTGACATCCCGTCTGCGCGAGTTGATTCAGCAATTGGGTGAGGCCATCCACGAGTCGGTTATCGAGAGCGAGCAGATCGCCGGTGTGGTCCAGGACATCCGCAAGCACGGCTTTGACGTGCTGCTGATGCTTGAAGCCACCATCGGGCTGAACGAAGTAGCCGCGGTCACCAAGGGCGTCGAAAACAAAGAATCCAGCGCCGAAGCCGGTGGCGAATCGGGCGGCGAATCAGGCCCCTTCACGCAAAACGACCTGCATTTTCTGCGCTCCCTGCGCATCGC
>PLSH01000405.1 GCA_003165095.1 Acidobacteriaceae bacterium | reverse complement strand
GTCGTCCACGGAACACCTGAAGAGGTAGATAAGGCCAAGGACATTATCGCAGGCACAGAACAGAGCCATTACGCGGTTTATGGCCAAGCTGTACTTGTGTAAGAATCGGCCTGACTGCGCTGCGATTGTGGTGGGCTCCAAAAGAGAATTGCGGAACCTGCTTTGTCGCGGCGCGGTATGTGGAGGCTGGAGCATTTCCTGCTCAACTTCCGATTGCGATGAGCAAACTGGAACAGCATTTTTCCTTGACGGGTGAAATGCTCTCAGGATGAACGATCATATTCGTAACGACGATGAAGAGCTTCTTGAGAGTCTCGTTGGCGGCAAGCTGCCGCGCAACCTAAGTTGGAGCGCTGTAGTCGATCTCATTGGACAGATTGGCGAGGTGCAGCCGCACGGAAACGACGAGTTTGCATTTGCGGTAGGCTCCCAGAGGGGTTTTTTCAAGCGTCCCAGTACCCATAATCTAGAAGTCGAAGAGATATCCAGGCTGCGCAGGTTTCTAAAAGAAGCCGGCGTGCTTGGGAAACGCGCAAAAGCACACCAAATCGGACGAATGGTTGTGGTTATCGACCATCATGGTGCCCATATTTACCACGATCTCGGCGGCAGCCGACCTAAAGATGAAGTTACTGTCAAGCCGTATGATCCATTTGGATTCCAACATCATTTGATCCACCGCAAAGAGGCCCATTACAAAGGTGAACATGTTCCCGAGGAGGATTCCTATTACGAGGAGATAGCCACGGATCTTGTCCACGCCGAAGCGATCATCCTCATCGGCCATGCAACGGGCAAGAGCAGCGCGGTTAATTTCTTGAGTGAGTATCTGAAGACCCATCATCCCGAGATGTTTCAGCGAATCATCGCCACCGAGACGGCGGATCTCTCCGCGCTGACCGAGCCGGAGATCGAGGAGATCGCGAAAAAGCATATTCGGGGCGCCGCGCTCATTCCAGCTTGATGGACGGCTGGGTTGTCCCCAGTGCGCGCTCATTCATTCCTGCAGCAGGCGACGAGGCGTGCCGGGGGGCAGGATCGACCTGGGCTTCTTGCCCGCTGCGAATTTCTCAATTACGTGACTTACCCGGTTCATCGTTCCGTCAAGCATGAATCGCAGCAAGCACAGCCGCATCGATCGGGTTTTCGTTTTCCTTACCGGCTCGAACGCAGATGACTATGAAATCCGCATGAGAGACTGCGGTATTCAGTGGATCAGCTGAATAGGCAGCGACATCGGCAGGCGTATTCTCCGGGTGTTCATCTGCCCCCACCAGCTTCACGCCAAAAAAACGGAAACGAATTACGAGTTGCCGTCCGATGGCAGGTGCTTGATGTACCTTGGTTGCTCAGGAAATGTTGAGGCGGGCAAAGACTGGAATCTTGATTACGTCCAGGATCGCACCGAAGGCAACCGCGGCGCCAAAGTCGGTGGCTATAACCGCAATGGGCAATGGCGCCATTGCGATTCCAAAGGTTGCGAGAGTTGAAATAATAAAGACATCAGCAACTGAAGAGAGTACGAGCCAAATGCTGGGGCGCAGACCCCAGAGATGCTGGCGTCCGCGAATGACATAGGTGGTGGCCTGGCTGCCAAACACAATACTGACCACGGTCAGCGTTTGAAGTGCCTGGATGCCGAGATGCAACTGAAATTTGCCCACAGCCAGGATTGCCGTGGAGAACGCAAGGAAGCATAGTCCGAGCATTGCTCCCGCACTCGATATACGGCCGATCTGCCAGGAGTTTGGCATCTTTGATGGCCGCACCCGGTCAGTGGTCAGCGACATGGCAAGGAAGTCGCCGGTGATCATCACAATGACCATCAGCATTGGAGTCAGGACCGCGTGTCCCGTCATGACCAGGCCGACGGCCAAAAGAAGGATCTGCAGAATCTTTTTCATCACCGAGTTTAATGTGTAAGTGAGAATCCTCTGAAATGTGACTCTGCCTTCTTTCACTGCCGCCACAATACCGCCCAGTCCGGCTTCGGTGAGAACAACGCCGGCGGCGGATTTGGCGACATCAGTTGCGGTCGAGACCGCAATTCCTATCTGAGCCTGGCGCAGCGCAGGCGCGTCATNNGCGTCATTGGCGCCGTCGCCACACATCCCAACTGTATGTCCGCTTTTCTGGAACGCTTTAACAAGGTCAAACTTGCCTTCCGGAAGAACACCCGCAAAGACAGAAAAGTCTTCCGGCTTAATGCCGTCGGGCAGTTTGCCGGGCGGGCAGACTGCTCCTTGCAATCCAACCGCGCGAGCGACGATTTCGGCTGTGGCGGGAGCATCTCCCGTGATCATGATTGTGCGCACGCCGAGACCATTCAACTCCGAGATGAGAGAGATCGAATCCGTCCGCGGCGGATCGCTGAGGGCAATCAATCCGATAATCTGAGGTGATGCCGCCGATCCCGCGGCAACTGCCAAAACTCGAAAGCCTTGCTTCTCGAGGTCGTCCACGATAGGTGCCGCGGCGGGTGCGGGCGCAGTGAGGGCGACAACCGCAGTGAACGCGCCCTTGATGATTCGCTCGGAACCACCCTTTGGATCTGTCGCGGTGGCTTCCGAGGTTTTCTTAACCGGATCGAACGGAACAAAAGCGGTCAGCTTTGGCAAATCGGTGGCTGTCTTCTGCGACGCGGCAAGTCGAATGGCCGCATCGACAGGATCCTGTCCCCCTTCAGAACTCGCCAGCGCCGCCATCCCGAGGACGTGCGCTTCATCGAATCCGGGCAATGGGCGAACGCTTGTGACTGTCAGTTCATTGCGGGTCAGAGTTCCGGTCTTGTCTGAGCACAACACATCGATCGACGCGGCTTCGTCCACGGCAGAAAGCCGTGTCGGCAACACGCCCTGCTTTGCGAGAGCGCGAGCTCCAATCGCGGCAGCGAGGGTGAATGTTGCCGGTAATGCGACTGGGATGATGGCAAGGACCGAGGTCAGCAACAACGGAATCATCTCGCTCGAGGGCATCGCATGGTAATAGGCGTAGGCTCCCATCGCAGCGATGATGAGGCAATTGAAGACCGCCAGGTTGCGGATAATTTTGAGGACGGCCGTTTGCTGCGTGCTCACTACGTGTGCGGTTCGAACAAGCTCTGCTGTGCGGCCGAATTTAGTACGGGTGCCGGTGGCCGTTACGACGGCAGTTGCCTCGCCGCGCCTGACCAGAGCTCCTGCGTAAGTGTCTACGCCAGGACCTGCCTCGATGGGAAGGGACTCGCCTGTAAGCATCGACTGATCGAGTTCGACCGATCCACCGGTCAGGTGCACATCCGCAGCGACCACGCCGCCAAGCGAGAGCTTTACCAGGTCGCCGCATACCAATTCCGCTGCGGGCACAGTCTTCCATGTTCCGTCTCGCTGGACTGAGGCATTAAGTGCCAGACGGGATTTCAGAGCAGCAAGGGTGGCCTGAGCGCGGCTTTCCTGGAAGAAAGCGAGAGCCGCGTTGAACAAGAGCAAAGCTGCTATCACACAGGCTTCGTAATACTTATGCAGGACGGTCTCAAGCACGATGGACGCTTCAAGCAGCCACGGTACAGGCGCCCAGAATTTGGTCAATGCATTGCGCAGTGGATGAGCAGATGTGTCCGGCATTGCATTGGGGCCATCTTTTTCAAGACGGGCGCGCGCTTCTTCGCCGGTGAGACCTGTTGGGGCTGTTTCGTGGGCCGGACTTGCCGTCTGCCTGTCTGATGCCGGAGCGTCATTACTGGTCGGACTCATCATTAGACCCCTGTTTTGCCGATCTCGCTACCACCATTCCATTGAGCGTTTTGAAGGGCTCTTCGAACGGCTCTCCGGATTGGCTGAGTGAAGAAGCAAAAGTGGGCATTGCGCAAGCTTCACGACCTTTTCGGCGATTGAGCCAAAAACGAGGGGATTCCAACCAGAGATACCGTGGGTTGAGATCACGACCATGTCGACATGTTCGCGCTCGACGACTTCGAGAATGGTTCCGGCCACGTCATTTCCGAATTCGACGCTATAGCTTGACTTGACGCCTCTCGCTGTAAGAGTTAACTGACACCTGGCTAGAAGACGCTCAGAGTGTGCCCCTATTTTCCGCCGGAGAGCATCGTCGGGGACGGCATACGTAAGAGCAAAGAATGAAAGGCAGGGAACGACGTTGACCAGGACCAGGCCAGCCTGAAAATGTTCAGCGAGATCGCTGGCTGCGTCCAAAGCCGCTTGAGAGGACGGGCTAAAGTCGATGGGCAAGAGGATGCTAGTCGGTATGAAAGGGAAAGGATGAGCTTCCGGCATGATGGCCCTCAATGATTCATTAGAGCGACTTAGGCTCAAGTCTCTTTTGTTGCGAGAGCAAAGGCTGTGCTCTTTTGATCATCTGAGCGCGGCATATCAGCATCAATGAACCGGCGCGCCTTAGCAGGCTTTGCAGGCCGCCCCACCTCCATCGCGTGGGGGCTGCTTCTGAGAGGTATCGCTGCCTTGTTTATGCATTTCTGTCGCCGTGGCAGTTGGTTTGTATATTGAGCGCCGCTCCATCACGAACGTGATCAATCGGCTTGCCCGACGCGCGCCTGCGGGGCCGAGTTAACTCGATGATGCGCGCGCATGAGTGCAGACGCTTCCACGGCCATAGCTGTGTGCTGCGCAATGGTCTTCTGCCACCAGATGTTGAATCCGTCGGCGGCGAGACCCGGATTCGGAATCATGTGCCGGCTGTTCAACTGTTTGCGCGCAGCCAAGGGCTGAGAGCTTTGTGCGTTGAATCCTGGATACATGTTGATTTCGTCCTATTCCGATCCGGAGTTGCTCAAAGGGGATCAGGCTGGCGGAAATGCGTGCAGGAGATCGATCAGTTCTCTAAATCGGCAGAATGGGTTCCGAGCCAGAGTGTCCGCGCAACCCGTTGCGCAAAAAAAGGTCAACTGGTCAGCATCGGCTGGCGAAGCCTTTCCCGCGCGCTCCACATGATTGTCCGATCCGGGGCGCCTGGCCATCTGTTCAATTGGATACATTCATTTCCGCATTACAGATTGAGAATCGCATTGGGCGCTGGGAGCAGTCGCGTCCAGAGTGCCTTAGTGCAAGCGCGGCAAGATTAACCGGGCAAAGAGAAAGTGTGGCGTGACCCTGTGGAACGACCTGATGATAACGCGGCAACATATCTTGTGGGCGGCGGCATCGCTTCTCTAGCCGCTGGAGTGTTTCTAGCGCTGCATGAAATTGGTGTTTAACCTGGATCCTCGTCGCGATCGCCGGGAAGACAACGGCTAGAATCTGGATATTTGCCGTCATCTTCCCATCGCTCTTTCCTAAAGTACGGAGGGGCGATGGAAAGCGCCGGAGAGTGATGGCCATTTCTACATAAACGCACCAGGAAGAGGGAGCACGTGACAAAACGACTCATGAAGGCTGTTCTGCTGCGCGGGTACGGCGGCGTCGATCAGCTCTCTTACGAAGATGCACCTATGCCTATCCCCGGAGCCGGCGAAGTGCTCGTGAAAACGATCGCCGTGAGCATCAATCCAATCGACTGGAAACTACGTCGCGGTGACCTCAGGGAGATGATGCCGCTCGACCTTCCGGCGATTCTTGGCCGCGACCTTTCGGGTGAGGTGGTTGCGCTTGGAGAGGGAGTAACCGCCCTAGAGGTGGGCGAGCGCGTGTTTGGCCTGGTAAACCGCACTTATGCGGAATATGTGGTCTGCAAGCCCGAAGATCTCGCGCGGACTCCAGAAGCGCTTGACGACATTGAAGCGGCGGCGTTGCCCCTTGTCTTGTTGACCGGGGCCCAGGTGATTGAATCCGGAATTCGGCCAAGGCCGGGTGAGATCATTCTCATTACAGGCGCAATCGGTGGTGTCGGTCGAACTGCTGTTTATGTTGCGAAACAGCATGGCGCCCATGTGATTGCGGGGGTTCGCGCCCGTCAGCGGGCAGACGCTGAACGCCTAGGTGCGGACAGGGTCATTGCGTTGGGGGATGTGAATGAGGTTGGCAGCTTGCCGGAACTCGATGCCGTCGCAGATATGGTAGGGCACGAGAGCATCGACCGGATTTTGCCGCACATCAGGAAAAACGGTGTACTGGCAACAGTGGTCGGCGCGCCGCCATCCGCGGAGGGGCGCGAACTGCGCGTTGTGCCCATCTGGGCTCAGCCTGATTCTGTGAGACTGGAAGAGCTTGGAACGGAAGTGGCACGAGGATTGTTTTCCATTCCGATCAGCAAGAGGTTCAAGCTGGCGCAGATCCGGGAGGCGCAGCAACTGGCAGAGAATGGGGGAATCGGGAAGGTTTTGCTCACACCCTGAGATCACCTCAAGCATTGAACGCGGCAGACAAACCAATTGTCAGAAAGACTCACATTATGATTTCTCTGTTAGACCCCATCCAGATCGGCGAGCTCCAACTGCCGAATCGGATTATCATGGCTCCGCTTACTCGCTTGCGCGGTACGCCTGAGCACGTTCCGACGCAACTGATGGCCGAATACTATTCACAGCGCGCCGGCGCCGGCCTGATCATCTCCGAGGGGATCCCCGTTGTCCCGCAGGGCGTTGGCTACGCCAATGTGCCGGGGATCTGGTCGCCGCAACAAATCGGGTTCTGGGAGCTGGTGACGAAGGCAGTGCACCGGGCAGCGGGCCGCATTTTTGCACAACTCTGGCATGTGGGCCGCATCTCAGATCCCAGCTTTCTGGAAGGCAAACTTCCAGTTGCTCCCAGCGCCATCCAGCCTGCCGGCCATGTGAGCCTGGTGCGACCCGTTACTGAATATGTGACGCCGCGCGCACTTGAAACGTCGGAAATTCCTGGCATCGTCGAGGCCTTCGGCAAGGGAGCAGAGAACGCCAAACATGCCGGCTTTGACGGCGTGGAGATACATGGAGCCAATGGCTACCTGCTCGATCAGTTCTTGCAGGACGGATCCAATCACCGTACAGATGAATATGGCGGATCGATTGAAAACCGCGCCAGGCTCATGCTTGAAGTGGCCGACGCGGTGGTCTCGGTTTGGGGCGCCAAGCGCGTAGGAATGCATTTGGCGCCGCGCGGCGATTCGCACGACATGCATGATTCAAACCCGCCGGCAACCTTCGGCTACGTGGCGCGTGAGCTTGGCAGGCGCGGTCTCGGCTTCCTGTTTGCGCGCGAGTTTTTCGGACCCGATCGATTGGGACCGCAACTCAAGAAGCAATTTGGCGGCGTATACATCGCGAATGAGAAATACACCCTGGCTGAAGCGAATCGGGTCATTCAGGAAGGTGAAGCGGACGCGGTAGCCTTCGGCCGCCTGTTTATCGCCAACCCCGATTTGCCGGCACGGTTTGCGGGCGATGCATCGCTCAATGTGCCGGACCCAAGCACATTCTTTACATCGGGCCGGCACGGCTATACAGACTACCCTGCGCTAACTGTGTAGCGAGGGAACCAATGCAGTCATTGACAGGCTGGTCTGTTGGGATTCTTGACAATCGTCGGTCGACGCAACCGAGGAGCCTCGATGAATGAGACCATTCGCCGACCTGCATGCTGTTGAAAAACAGCAAAGCCAATTTGCGGGGAAGGATTGGATGGCTGGGGCTAGTCTCCGGTCATGGCGGGGAGGTCCGACATTTCGTCGTTATCGCCGGGCGGCCGATCGTGGAGGACTACGTTGAGCAGCGACTTGTGGACGCGGATGCGGCCGTCGTAGCTGATAAAACCGAGCTTGCGAAAGCGATTCATAAAGAANNCGCTGGAGTTGAACAACTGGTCGACAAGGTCAGCCTGGATGCGGATGCTTCGGGCGAGCAGGAACTTGAGGAACAGGTCAGAGAAGGCATGCTCCGCGTACAGGGCGCGGACCATCTCTTCGCGGGTGATCTTGAGGGCGGTGCAGGCGACGATGGCGGTGGCGGTGGCGAGGCGCGGAGCGGGGACGGCGACGAGCGAATCCTCTCCCACGAACTCGCCGGCGTCGAGCAGGGCGATGGTGGCTTCCTTTCCGGCTCGCGAGACGACCGTGATTTTGGCGCGGCCCTTCTGCAGATAGAAGANNGGTTTTTCGAGCTGAACCATGATTTTGGCTTCTTTCCGGACGCAATTCCGGGAAACGAGCGCAGCAAAGGGGAAGTGTGCCAGCTGTTTTTGGGGGAAGAAGCATAAAGCGGGCGAATAAGCGATATGAGCCGCCGATATCGATGCCCGGTGGTGCGGAAAGCGTCCAATCGACCGCACAATCCGGAGGCAGCTACAACTCCGCGTATCATTATCATCGCGCCAAACCGAGGGGGGATTTGTACAAAATTGCACACTTTTTTGGGGAAGGCTGTGACCCGGGCCTGAAG
>PLSH01000413.1 GCA_003165095.1 Acidobacteriaceae bacterium | reverse complement strand
GGCGGCAGGGAGTTCATGATCGAGGCCAGAAATCTCGCGCCGGACCACATTTATGTCGCTGCAGCCACACTGAACGGCAAGCCGCTCGATCGCGCCTGGCTGCGTCATCGCGAGATAGCTGCCGGAGGGCGATTGGTGCTTACCATGGCGGGCACTCCTGGCCATTGGGCCGAGCAGAACCTGCCGCCTTCAACACCCGCTTCCCGCTGAGGCCGTATTGTGCGGTACGCGCCAACTTCTTTGCATCGAGAGAGACGCAGACGATCACCGCGGATGTTGTCATCGGGCAAATGCGGATGCCGCCGGGTGATAACATCAAGGATGACTGATGCAAACAAAAAAGCTGCAAATCATCCCCCTGGGTGGCGTGGGCGAATTTGGCATGAACTGCCTGGCGCTGCGCTGGGAAGACGACATAATCGTGATCGACGCCGGCCTGATGTTTCCGGAGTCGGAGTTGCTGGGCGTTGATATTGTTGTACCCGATATCACTTACCTGATTGAAAACAAGCAGCATGTCCGGGCCATTCTGCTCACGCACGGCCACGAGGATCACATTGGCGGGCTGCCCTGGATTCTGAGCGAGCTGAAAGTTCCGGTGTACGCTACCGAGTTCACGCTGGCTTATGTTGAGGGCAAACTCGAGGAGCATCAGCTTCTCGACGAGACCGAGCTGATCGAGATTACTCCGAAGGAAAAATTCACGATCGGCCCTTTCACCATTGAGCCCATACGCGTCACCCACTCACTGGTGGATTGCGTGTCATTGGCCATCGACACACCGGTGGGTGTAATCATCCACACCGGCGACTTTAAAATCGATCTTTCTCCGCTTGACGACAAGGCATTTGACCTGCACACCTTCGCCGAATACGGCAAGCGTGGCGTGCTGGCCCTTTTGCAGGACTCCACCAACGTGGAACGGTCGGGCTATACACCCAGCGAGCGAGCCGTAATTCCCCGGCTTGACGAGGTCTTCTCGCGCACCAAGAAGAAGCTGTTTTTCAGCTGCTTTTCTTCCTCGATCTACCGCATCCGCATCGCGCTGGAACTGGCGCGGGCGCACGGGCGGAAAGTGGCCGTCGTGGGCCGCTCGATGATGGAGAGCACCGAGATTGCCCAGGATCTGGGTTACATCGACGTTCCGCCCGGGCTGGTCATCCATCCCAGCCAGATGCGCGACTTTGCTCCCGAGCAACTGATGATCCTGATCAGCGGCACGCAGGGCGAGCCGATGAGCGCGCTGAGCCGTGCCGCGGTCGACAACCACAAGCACGCCCGCATCGATGCCGGCGACACCGTGGTGCTGAGTTCCAGAATCATACCCGGCAACGAGAAGAAAATTTTCCGGGTCATTGACCACCTCAGCCGCCGCGAGGCCCACGTGATCTGCGACGACGGATCGAGCGGCCTGATTCACGTCAGCGGCCACGGCAGCCAGGAAGAACTGCGCTTGCTCATCAACCTGGTGCGGCCCAAGTTCTTCATACCCATTCACGGCGACTACCGCCTCCTGCGCAAGCACGCCCAGATCGCCATGGAAACCGGCGCCGTGGAGCACGCCATGGTGATCGAAGACGGCGATGTGCTGGAACTGGACAAGACCGACGCGCGCAAGCGCGACAAGGTGACTGCCGGGCGCATTTTGATCGATTCCGGCTCGTCAATCGACGTGGTCGAGGATCTGGTCATTCGCGACCGTCGCATCCTCTCTGAAGACGGCATTGTGCTGGTCGTGCTGGGCATCAACAGGAAGACCGGCAAGGTGGAGCGCCCGCCGGAAGTGATCATGCGCGGCTTTGGCGGCGCCGACATCACGGATCAAGCGCGCGAGGTGGTTCTCAAGACACTGGACAGTCTCAACCTGGAGCAGAAGAGCGACTACGGCATGGTGAATGAAAAGGTGCGCGTGGAGTTGAAGCGGCTGATTCAGAAGACCACCGGCCGCCGGCCGATGATTATGCCCATCATCCTGGAGATTTGAAGCCAATGGCAGACTCCAACCCGCGAGCTTGACATTGGCTCTCACCCCTATTTTTTGTGAACTGAGCTTCGCGCGCCGCAGGCGGGCTGTGCGCTGTTGTGCTCACGCGCCGGCGCGCCGCGCAATGGGCTTGGTTCGTTCCGAGGCGGCGGTGAACTTCTCACCGGCAGCGCGGCCCACGGGCCATGGGTGTGCGGCCAGGGAGGAATGTTGGCCGGCACGCGGTAGCGTGCGCTTGGCGATGAATACCTCTCCCAGCGCCAGCGACGCATTGCCTTCGAGATCGACGTATCCCGCATGGTTTTTCTTGCACAGCGCCTGTGCTTCCGGAGAAAGGTACGGCGCGATAATCACCGGCGTGGTGTCTCCGCGGAGATGACCGGGGCTTTTGCGCATTTCTTCGAGCGCCGAGCGCAGAAGGTGCGGCTGTCCGTTGTTCTCCACCTCGCAGGCCAGGTTGTGGCGATGGCCGAAAACGTCGACGCATGCCATCAATCCGTTCTCGCGGCCGGCGCGCGGCGGTGCATGGCGTATCTCTCTGACTTTGATGGTCGATACCTCGGCAAGGGCTGCCTTCAGTGCCTCTGCCGCACGAGCCTCCAATTGCTGCCGCGCATCGCTTGAATTCACTGCCGGCTCCATTTCCGCCCGATCCGGGCATTGTTGGTGGAAGCAGTTCTGTTTCGGCCTGAAGGGCGCTCCGCTTCGCCGCGGAAGCGCACATCCATTCCGCCGGTCAATTCGGTTGCATCGAGTCCTCGAGCGGAATCTCGGCGCCAAAGTCATTTGCGCTCGACACTCCGGCGGCCCTGCGCATGCGCGAATGTTCATTGCGAGCCGCCGGCCCGAGCATGAAGGAGTTTTCGCCGACTGGAACCATCGCCATCAGCATCGCGGTCCGGCATCCCCTTCCCTGCAACTGCTTCGACTCCAGCCACTCGCACAGCCTCGAGTCGCGGATTTCAGGTTGCCCGTTCCAGAAATGCGGTGCGAGCCGGCATTGAATCTGCAGGTGATCCAGATGCAAATCGATCGCCGCCATGCTCCGGGGAAAATAGCGCCGTACATTATTCACGCCGATATAGAGCCCGATAATCCGGTGTCCGCTGCACTGTGATTTGACCACCATGAATTACCTCCATAACCACGCTCGATGAAATGGATGAACGAAGCCAGAAAAAGCACGTTATCTGCCCGCATGGCCGAAAGCAGCGGAGCGCGCTGGACCGAAACTGTTGAAACCGGCAGATCGGATCGCCGATCGAGGAACATTCCTGCCTGGCAGACATCTGCCGGGAGAGACAAATCCGCACGTGCCCATGCCTTGCGGCTGGAGGTGGCTAGCGAGAGCCTGCCCTGTCTGGTCACTGAATCAGGCGGTCAAATCTTTCCGAAATGAAGCAACGTCACCGGTTACTGTGTGGTGCGTCGCGAGTCAGGATGCGATGTCTTGCTGCCCCAGACTGAATTGCCATGCGATCGAAAGGATCAGATGCGTGGCGACTACCTTTGGGATGCTTCACACCGCCGGATCCGATTGGCTGTGGTCAAACTGCGCATGCGCGCCGGTCGAAACGGGGTAAGAACCAAGTCCAGATGCTCTGTGGCGTGCGTTCAATCAGGTCGCACGCGTCTCTTTATTTTCAGTCTTTCTGCTGTGATACTGTGCTTGTTCCCGCTGCTTGTCAAGACGCTCCAGATGAATGTTCCGTATATTTGTAGCTCTTCGGTAAAGCGTGCCTGCCAATGCCCGGCGAATCATGTTCAGCAATTCGATATACAAGCGGGCGGACTCCAATTTGCCAAACGCTGCTGCCCGGTCAGACAATCAGTCGGGGTATTTTATGCATCGCAGAGAGTTTTTCGGGCTGGCGTCTGCCGCCGTCCTGGCCACAGGCTTGCCGCCTGCCGCAGTACACGCCGATCCACGCCTGGAGCCGGTTCAGAACACGAATCCCGGGGCGCCGTTACCAGCGCCGATGGAACTGGGGCTTAAGATTGACCTATTTGGAGCTGCCGAAGAGCGCATTCGACTGGTCCACGATCTGGGTTTTTCCAATTGCTTTTTTTCGCTTGACGGCTATATCGGTCATTTCACGCCCAGCCTGGCCAGCCAGATTCGCGATCTGCTCGATAAGTACCAACTGGTCGCAACCACGGTCGAGGTGGTGGGGCCGCCGCCGTTGGTCTGGAACTTCCTGCGCGGCCCATCCACAATCGGCCTTGTTCCGCCAGCCACACGAGCCGCGCGCATCGATGCGCTGCGGCAGGTCTCGGATTTTGCCCGCCTGATGGGCATCAACCAGGTGCAAACCCATTGCGGATTTATTCCGGAAAATCCTGCCGATCCTCTTTATCCGCAGGCCGTTGAAGCCATCGGCGCGGTGGCCCGGCATTGCCAGAAAAACGGGCAGCATTTCCTGATGGAGACCGGGCAGGAGACTCCCACCACCATGTCGCGCATGATCCGCGACGTGGACCTGCCGAATCTGGCTGTTGGCCTCGACACCGCGAACCTGATTCTTTACGGGAAAGCAAATCCTGTCGATGCGGTCGACATTCTCGGACCCCACGTCCGCAGCATCCATGCCAAGGACGGCCGCTGGCCCACCAACCCCGACCTGCTCGGCGAGGAGGTTCTAATTGGGACCGGGCTGGTGGACTTCAGGCAGGTCTTCAGCAAGCTGCATCGCATCGGCTACGCGGGCGCCGTGACCATCGAGCGCGAAACCTCGGGCCCCCAGCAGATTGAGGATGTGCGCCAGGAGAAGGTTTATCTCGATCGCATCCTGCGCGAGGTTCTGGCCTGATTGCCACCAGGCTATCAACAGGAGTCAGCCGCCCGGAGGACAGATACCCATGAATCGCAGAGATTTCATTCGCACCGCTGCCGGAGCCGCGTCCGGGTTGCTTATTCTGAAGCCGGGCACGGCGTTAGCCTACCAGGCCAACTCCGCCGTGCGCCTGGGCCTGCTGGGCTGCGGCTCGCGCGGCACTCACGTGGCCACTTCGTTCGCGCAGAACACTACCACGCAAGTGGTGGCGCTTGGGGACCTGTTCCGCGATCAACTGGAGGCCGGCCGCGCTCATTTCGACGCGCTGAATGCCGGCTTGGGACGCTCCCCGGTCGACCGCAATCTGTTGTTTCACGGCCCGGATGCTTATCGGCAACTGGCCAGCTCGCCCGGCGTGGATTTGATTCAAATCTCCACACCTCCGTTTTTTCACGTCGAGCATCTGGAAGCCGCCGTGGACGCGGGCAAACACGTCTACTGCGAAAAGCCTGTCGGCATCGATCGGTCACAGGCGCGGCAGGCGCTGGAGATTGCCGGCCGCGTCCAATCCGCGCAAAGTGTGGACGTCGGCTTTCAATGCCGCAGCGCCCCGCCCATTGCCGCGATTGCGGCGAAGATCCAGGCTGGCGCCCTGGGCAAGATGGCTTCCATCACCGCCTATTACTTCGCTCCCGCGTCGACGGAGAAAGTTGTGCCCAGCGCATCTGCCGATGAGCGCCGCCTGCGCAACTGGCTATGGGACCGTGCGCTCTCCGGCGACATCCTCGTGGAGCAGAACATTCACATCATCGATCTCTGCAACTGGCTGCTGGGCGCACATCCGCTGCAGGCCACAGCCACCGGCGGCCGCAATATCCTGACGCACGCGGGCAATTGCTGGGACAATTACCAGGTGGACTTCACCTATCCGGGAGATGTTCGCGTCTCGTTCTCCTCCACGCAATTCGGCAACTACGGCCTATTCGACGCGGGGCTGCGTCTGTTCGGTGCAGACGGCGCCGCCACCGTTCCTTATGCCGGCCCGGTGCGGATTGTGGGGGCGCAGCCGTGGGCCTGGCAGGACTCGCTGAGCACCGCAGCCGGATCGGCCGGCTTTGCGGCCAACGGCGGATTCGAGGACAACCTGGCTTTTGCCGACCGCGAGAAGGAGCGCGCGTTTATCTCCAGCATCGTCTCCGGTCCGGCGCACAATCAGATTGCCGCCGGTGTTGAGACCGCGCTGAGCTGCATGCTGGGCCGCATGGCCGGCTACCGGCGCCGTGAAGTTACGTGGAACGATCTGCTCACCCACGGGGAGACCTACAAGCTGGGCATGAACCTGGCGCAGTTTGCCTGAGGGCTTTGCGAGGCGATCGGGGGCGGTATCAGCGGAACCGCTTGGAGGGCTCGTCGGAAAAAATCTCGCCGTCGCGGATGTGGACTACGCGATGGGCAAACTCCGCGATCTCCGGCTCGTGGGTCACCAGCACGATGGTGTTGCCGCCGGCGTGGAGCTGATCAAAGAGCGCCATGATTTCGAGGCCGGTCTTGGAGTCCAGATTGCCGGTGGGCTCGTCGGCCAGAATGATCGATGGATGGTTGACCAGGGCGCGGGCAATGGCCACGCGCTGGCGCTGCCCGCCGGAGAGCTCATTCGGCTTGTGCATCATGCGCGATTCGAGCCCCACGTTGGCCAGCGATTCTTTGGCGCGCTCGAGCCGCGCCGCGGCGGGGGTGCCGTTGTAAATCAGCGGCAGTTCCACATTGTGCAGCGATGTGGCCCTGGCCAGCAGGTTGAAGGTCTGAAACACGAATCCGATTTCCTTGTTGCGGATGCGCGCCAACTGATCGTCGTCAAGATCGCTTACCAATTGACCGTTCAGCCAGTAACGGCCCCGGGACGGCGTATCGAGGCAGCCGATCAGGTTCATCAGCGTCGACTTGCCCGACCCCGACGGCCCCATGATGGCCACGTATTCGTTGTGCCGGATGCGCAGCGAAACGCCGCGCAGCGCCTGCACCTGCTGTTCCGAGCCCATGTCGTAGGTTCGCCACAGATCCTCCACCACGATCATGTCGCCGGGCTGAGGAGCCGCGCCTGGTGCAAGGTTCTCGGTCGTCGTGCTGTTCAGAGCCATCCGAATCTCAACCTTCTCGATGATTGTTGCTTACCACCGTACTGATTTTTCTGCTGTGCCGGGGCTAGGAACTGCTGCTCGTAGTGAGAACGATCGGTTTGGCCGTATCCCGCTTCAAGAGCGAGCCGCCCTTCAAACCCCGCAGCGTCTTGTACGGGCCGGTGACGATCTCCTGGCCCTCGCTGAGGCCGGACAGCACCTCGATATCTGTGGCGCCCGTGATCCCCGTTGTGACTGGAACAAACCTTGCGCGCAGGCTGCCTTTGGCATCCTTTTCCACCACGAAGACGCCCTGCACCTCGTTGGATTTCGCGTTGTCGCCCGACGTGGCGGAGGCTGCCTGAACGGCGCCCTTGTTCTTCGTCGAATCGCTGGCCGGATCGTGCATGGTCAACGCCTGGATGGGCAGAGACAGCACGCTGGGCTTGTGCGCCGTGGTGATTTTTGCGGTGCAGGAAAGTCCCGGCCGCAGTTCGCTTGTCGGCGCCAGCAGCGTGACCACCACCTTGAAGTCCTTGGCCTCTTCGGTGCCGGTTGTGGATTGCGAAGTTGCGATGCCCGTGGAGCGCAGCAGCGCCTGGTCGCCGACCAGCGTGACGGTGCCTTTGAACACCTGGCCGGGCAGCGCGTCCACAGTTACGTCCGCGGGCTGGTCCATCTTCACGTTCATGATGTCGGTCTCATCCACCTTCACTTCCGCGGTCACCACGCTCATGTCCGCCAGGGTCATGAGAGTGGAACCTTCAGTGTTTTGGATGCCTTCCACCACGGTTTCACCCTCGCGGACCGGTTCGTTGGTCACAATGCCGTCAAACGGAGCCATGGCGATGGTGCGGTTGAGCAGGTCCTGATTGGCGCGCAGCGTGGCAACCTGGGTTTGCAGGTGGCCTTTGGCGGAGTCCGTGTTGGCCTTGGCCTGATTCAGGCCGGCCACTGCCTGGTCGAGCGAAGCTACATCCAGGTCGTAGGCCGCCTTCTTGGCGTCAAAGTCCTGCTTGGCCATGATGCCGTCTTTGTAGAGCGCCTGGGCCCGGTCCCAGTCAAGCTTCTTCTGCTCGAGGTCGGCCTTGGCGTGCTCCACGTTGGCATCCGCGGTCTTTTCCGCGGCAACATTGGAAAGAATGTCAGTCTTGGCGGCGGCAATAGTGGCTTCCTGGCCGCTCACCGATGCTTCCTGCTGCACGTTCTCAATGGTGGCCACCGTCTCGCCCCTGGTCACCCGGTCGCCTTCCTTCACGTAGAGGTGTGTCACCCGGCCCATTGCCGTAGCTCCCACGTTGACATACGTTTTGGGCTTGATCTGACCGGTTCCGTTTACGACCGTGGAGAGGTCCAGGCGCACGATTTTGCCGGTCAGTACCTTGGTGTAGCCGGCCTGCTGCTTGTAGACCATCGCAATCACAAGTCCAGCGGTCACCAGCACGGCAAGAATAATCAGTAGGATTTTTTTCATGATGGCTTCTTATTCCGGTTTCTTCAGTTCAGTTTACGCAACCCCGGCCCAAACAGTTCCAGGGGTTCCTAATTTGCCACCTGCGGCCGGGGGCGAAATGCCGCGGCCGGAAATACCCCGCAGATTGGTCCATCGCAGTAATAGAGGCGGTTCCTGTTCGGCTTGGCAACCAGCCGGCCACGGGTTCTCACCTTGCGTTGTTGCAGAAACCAGGCGGCTGAACGGCTCTTTCCTTAAGAAAGGAATCGCCTTGCGCTCCATTGCGTTTGCCGCAAGTGAGGCGGAAAACCTTGGCGAGCCTCTTCCCCTGATTACGATTCTAACGTCTCCGCTGCCGTTTCACCGGTTACATTGCCGATGTTTGCGCGTCAAACGGGCAATCAACTGCGTATCGAGCCTTGCCCAGCCCTTCCGGGACCCGTAGAATGAAGGTTCGCAGGAGTTCTCAAGGCAATGAAGTTCATTAGTCGTCGATTTCTCGTGTCCGTTCTCGGTTGCGGCCTGGTTTCGGTGCCCGCAACCGCTCTTCTGGCCCAGCAGGCAGCTTCCGCGCCGGCTCCCGGGCAACAACAGGCCCAGCCGGCAGCCGATCCCGGCCAGGACCAGGGAGTGGACCCGCTCAAGCGCCAACGCTCTGCCAAGGAGCGCTATGAATCACAGAAGGCGCTGCGGCAGGAGTTGAAGGGAACTTACAGGACCTGGCTGAACGAAGAAGTGCCCTATATTATCTCCGAAGACGAAAAGAAAGCCTTCCTGACCCTGAGCAACGACGAAGAGCGCGACGCCTTTATTGAGGCTTTCTGGCAGCGCCGGAACCCCAACCCGGATTCTCCAGAGAACGAGTACCGGGAAGAGCATTACCGGCGCATCGCCTACGCCAACGAGCATTTTGCGGCCGGCAAGCCGGGATGGAAGACCGACCGCGGGCACATCTACATCGCTTTCGGGCCAGCTGACGACATTGAAGCCCATCCCTCCGGCGGCCTCTATGAACGGACTCCCGAAGAAGGCGGGGGCACCACCTCCACATTTCCCTTCGAGACCTGGCACTATCGCTACCTTGAAGGCATCGGCGAGAACATCGATCTCGAGTTTGTCGACACCTGCCAGTGCGGCGACTATCACTTTACGATCAACCGCAGCGAGAAGGATGCACTGCTCAACGTTCCCGGCGCCGGCCTTACCGATTATGAGCAGACGAACCATCAGGACAAGACCGACCGCTTCAAGGGCAACGGCATCGAAAATCTTGGCGGCGGCCCGAATGCCACCCAGCAGCAAAGCAAGGAATTCGACCGCATCGAGCTGGCGGCCAAGCTCTTCGCTCCGCCTCCGATCAAGTTCAAGGATCTGGAAACAGCTCTTGATCAATTCTCTTCTTCGCACAAGCTTCTAACCGGGCCGGTCTTTCCCTTCGACGTGCGGACCGATTACGTAAGAGTCACCGACAGCACCGACCTGGTTCCCATCACTCTTCAAATCAAGAACCGGGACATCACGTTTGTGACCAAAGATGGCGTTTCCAAGGGAGAAGTGAACATTTTCGGAAAGGTCACCACCATCATGCACAAGACGGTGCAGACCTTCGAAGAGACCGTCGAAATCGACCAGCCCGCCGAGTTGCTGGAAAAAACTCTCGATCGCAGGTCGCTCTATTGGAAGGCCTTGCCTCTCCAGCCGGGCCTCTACCGCCTGGATATCGCCATCAAGGACGTGAACAACCCAGACCATGTGGGGATTTACGCGCAGGGGATTAACGTTCCGGGTTACGACGATGAAAAGCTGGGCACCTCGTCGCTGATCCTGGCTGACGTGATGAACCAGGTTTCATCGCGGGAAATCGGCGAAGGAAGCTTCGTGATTGCCAACACCTTCATCCGTCCCCGCGTCAGCGCCAACGCGGCAACCCCCGTCAGTTTCCATCGCAGCCAGGACTTGAATTTCTGGATGCAGGTGTACAACCTGGGCATCGACGACACTACCAAGAGCAATTCCGCTACCGTGACCTACCAGATCACAGACTCGGCGACCGGTACGGTGATTTTGCAGAAAGAATTGGAATCAAAGGACTTGGGAGCCCACAGCGATCAGTTGACGGTGGAGAAATCGTTGCCCATCGCCGGCCTCCCGCCCGGCAAATACATGGTGACCGTGAAAATAAATGACGCAATCAAGAAACAAGTGATTGCGCAATCGGCGCCTTTTGTCGTGGAATAGTAGTCATCCCCGCGAAAATGGCCACCGGACTTCAGATCCGGAAGCAGCGCGGGTTCGATTTTTGAGAAATCTGCCAGGGACGCGGTGGGTCACGAATCTGTAGATGATGCGAACTGCCCATCTCGCCGGTTTCGCCGTGCTGATCGCTTTAGGAGCTGCTCCCCTCTGCGGAGCGGCGTCGGCATCGGTGTCCGGAATTGTGCGCGACTTCGCCGGCGTGCCCCAGATGGGCGCCGAGGTGGAGCTTCTGCGCGCCGACCTCAGCGTGGCGGCCATTGTCTATACGAACGACAAAGGCCAATACATCATCACTTCGCTGCTCCCCGGCCGGTATGCTCTCAAGGCCATGGGAGAGACTTTCCTCCCATCTCTTCGTGAAGATGTGCGTGTACGCCGCGGCACCATTGTGAACCTCACGCTGAATACACTCTATGAAGTCATGCAATGGCTTCCGGCCCAGCCCCGGGCCGGCGGCGATCAGAAAGACGACTGGGCCTGGACGCTGCGTTCGGCAGCCAATCGTCCGCTGCTGCGCTGGCTTGAGGATGGTCCGCTGGTGGTTGTCTCGGACGGCTCCGGGGCAGCTCCCAAGCTGAAAGCCCGCCTGATTGCCACCGGGCAGGCCGGGACCTTCGGCGAGGGCGGTGAGCGTTACTCGGCCAGCGTGGAAGATACGCCGGCCAACAGCAGGGAATTGCTGGCGCGCGTGGACTTTGCCCCGGACAGCGATGCCGGCATGGAATCCATGTTGGGTTTCCGCCAGGATCTTGGCTTTGCGGGCTCCGTTCAATCCGTGGCCGCCGTGGCCATTCACCCTGTAGAGATCGACGGCTCCGGAGATCGGGGACTGGACGCGGCAGCAATCCGCTCCGAGCAGACGCTCCACTTCGGCGATGAATTCGACGCAGAAACCGGCGCCACCGAGGTCGTTGGCCGGTTTGCCGGGCGATCTTCCGGCACCGTCACCGCAGCGCTTCCCTTTGCCACGGTCGAATGGCGCGAGGGCAATTCGGGGATTCGCTATCGGATGGCCACGATGTTTCAGGACTCCAGGGCCAACGATGAGACCGAGGCATCGGCCACGCTTCCTGAATTCACCGTGCGCAATGGCAATCTGGTCATCGAGCGCGGTATGCACCAGGAGATCGGATGGGAGCGCCGCACCGATGCCTCCGCCGCGGCTGTTCTGGTCTACGCGGATCGCATGAACAATTCGATTCTCGAAGCAATGGGGCGTTTTGCCGCAGGGGATTCGGCTCCCGCGCTTTTCGCCGGCGACGCGCTCTTTGACACCGCGAGCGGCCTGCTGCGCGCTGCCGGGCCGGGGTTCTCGACCGCCGGAATTGCCGCCAGCGTCGAGCACCGCCTGCCCAGGGGCAACCATATCTCTCTCAGCTACGGGAATGGCGGCGCCTTGGTTATGCCCGCCATGCCCAGCCCCGCCACCTTCATGCAGATTCTGGCCACGGCTCATCCCCACCGCGTTCAGGCCTATGCCATCTCTCTCTCCGGCACTCTCGATGGCACCGGCACCCGCTGGCGCGCAAGTTATCGTTGGCAGCCCGACGACACCATGACTGAAGTTGCGCCCTACGCCGAGGATGCCGCCGGTCCCTACCTCAACATTCACATCCGCCAGCCCATTCACCTCACCCGTGACGGATCGGGAGGCCTGGAGGCGCTGCTCGATGTTAGGAACCTCCTCGCCGAGGGCTACCGCCCTTACGTCCTCAGCGACGGCTCGCTTCTGATTTTTGCCCAGGACCAGCGCGGCCTTCGCGGCGGTCTCGCCTTTACCTTCTAGGTTCAGGGTCATCCCTTCCCGCGCCACACCCTTCCACATTCAGTTTGCTGCGATCCCCTTGCGGTGCACAATTCGCGCCCGTGGGAGTAGAGTTGGAGTGCATTCCAATGCCATTGTGAAGGTTTGAGAAAAGAAAATGAGCTTGATGAAACTGAGCCGGCGCGCGGCTCTAAAGACCGGCTTTGCCACCGCGGCCATGGCTCCGCTGGCCGGCATTTTGATGGCGGAACAAGGTCCGATTGCAAGAAATGGCAGAATCCGCCAATCCGCCTGCCGCTGGTGCTACAACGACATTCCACTCGATCAACTCTGCGCCTTCGCCGCGCGCATCGGACTGAAGGGGATCGACCTGCTGCAACCGGCAGAGTACGAATTTCCGCGCCGCTACGGCCTCATCTGCACCATGGCCTACGCGGGCGGCGGCGAGATTCCCGATGCGCTCAACCGGCTCGAGCACCACGACGCCATTGAGGCCGCCTTCCGCGCCAATATCCCGCTGGCTGCGAAAGCCGGAATTCCAAACGTCATCACCTTTTCTGGAGCGCGCCGCGGCATGTCCGACGAGGAAGGCGCGCGCAATGCCGTCGTGGGCCTCAATCGCGTGAAGAAAATTGCCGAGGACAATGGGGTCACGATCTGCATGGAACTGCTCAACAGCAAAGTGAACCACCCCGACTACATGGCAGACCACACGGCCTGGGGAGTGCGCGTGATGCAGGAGGTTAATTCTCCCCACGTGAAACTGCTTTACGACATCTACCACATGCAGATCATGGAAGGCGACCTGATTGCGACCATCCGTGAAAACATCGCGTGGATCGGCCACTTCCACACCGGTGGAGTTCCCGGACGCCACGAACTCGACGATACGCAGGAGGTACAATGGGACGGAGTTATGCGAGCGATTGCGGGCGCCGGTTTCAAGGGCTATGTGGCGCATGAGTTTATTCCCACGCGCGACCCGCTTTCCAGCCTTCGTGCCGCCGTCGATCTCTGCGATGTCTAAGTTATGTTTGCCAAAGCTCACTGAAGTGAGAGGTCTTGATGTGCGATGAAGTCGCTGCTTCTTTCTGAATACAACCACCTCGAGTTGGCCGAGATGCCCTTGCCCGCAGTGGGGCCGGACGAAGTCCTGGTGCGCGTGGAGGCGTGCGGCATCTGCGGCAGCGATGTGCATGGCTACGATGGTTCATCGGGCCGCCGCATTCCGCCAATCGTCATGGGACATGAAGCAGCCGGGACGGTTGCGGCAATCGGTTCTGATGTGCGCGGCTACGCCGAGGGTGACCGCGTTACCTTCGACTCCACTGTTTATTGCGGCAAGTGCGCGTTTTGCGTGAGCGGCGACATCAATCTTTGCGACCATCGACAGGTGATCGGCGTCTCCTGTGGCGATTACCGCCGCCACGGCGCATTTGCGGAGTTTGTGGCAGTTCCGCAGCGCATCCTCTATTCATTGCCGCCGGCCATCTCGTTCGCCGAGGCTGCCATGCTGGAGGCTGTTTCCGTCGCGCTGCACGCGGTGCGCGTATCGCAGGCTTCGGGAGGCGAGACCGCCCTGGTCATCGGCGCCGGAATGATCGGCTTGCTCACTCTGCAGGCTGCGCGGGCCGCCGGCTGCGCACGCGTCTTCATCTCCGACATCGATGCTACCCGCTTGCATCTTGCGCGCGAAGTGGGCGCGGATGAAACATTGCACTCCTCCGGAGCGGAACTGGTGGCCGAAGTTCTCAAACGAACCAATGGCCGCGGCGTCGATCTTGCTTATGAAGCCGTGGGAAGAAACGAAACGGTTTCCTCGGCTATCGATTGCACGCGAAAAGGAGGCACGGTAACCCTGGTCGGTAACATCGCGCCGGAAGTTACGCTTCCTTTGCAAAAGGTTGTAACTCGCCAGTTACGGCTCCAGGGGTCCTGCGCATCTGCGGGCGAATATCCCAGGGCCATCGAATTGATTGCCTGCGGGAAAATCAATGTAAATCCGCTCATCACTGCCGTTGCGTCGCTTGAAGATGGCCCGCGGTGGTTCGAGCGGCTGCACGCGCGCGAGCCAAATCTTATGAAGATTATTCTTACTCCGAGGGCGCAATGAGCGACGCACTCTTCGATCTCACCGGTCAGGTCGCCATCGTCACCGGAACCAGCCGCGGCCTGGGACAGTATTTTGCCAGGGCGCTTGCCCGGGCCGGCGCCGACCTGGTGCTCACCAGCCGCAAGCGCGAGACTCTGCTTGATTTTGAAAACGAGATCAAAGCGCTGGGACGCCGCGCCGTCTCTCTTGAGCTCGATGTTCGCAGTCTGGAGAGCATCGAAAAGATGGCCGTGGATGCGGAAGATGCGTTTGGACAGATTCATATTCTTGTCAACAACGCCGGCTGTAACATCCGCAAGCCCGCGCTCGACGTTACGTGGTCCGACTGGAACCAGATTCTCGAGACCAATCTTCGCGGTACATTTTTTGTCGCGCAGGCCGTGGCCCGGCGCATGATTGCCAAAAACTACGGCCGCATCGTCAACATTGGGTCGGTGACCAGCGTTATGGGCTACGCCGGTCTTGCGCCTTACGGCGCCAGCCGCGGCGGCGTGCGCCAGTTGACCATGAGCCTTGCCGACGATTGGGGCAAATACGGAGTTACGGTCAATTGCCTCGCGCCGGGCTGGTTTCGCACCGAACAAAACAAGGTTCTCTACGAAAATCAAGAGTGGGTTGACTATCTCACGGATCGCATTCCCGTAAAACGCCCGGGCCAGCCGCATGACCTGGATGGAGCCGTCGTCTTTCTCGCCTCTGAAGCCAGCCGCTATGTGACCGGCCAGACGCTGTTGGTTGACGGCGGTATCTCCACCGGCTCCACGCGGGCCACGGTGGTTCCCAAAGGTGAGCGCAAGGTCTGATTTCGTAATAAGTCCATCATGAAGGCCGCGCAGTCAAAGTCAGAAAGGAATGCCATGATAACTGGCCGATTTTACATAACTGCCATTCTTGGTCTTGTATGTTTCGCAGGTTATAACTTGCCTGCACAGACGCTCGCGGCAACATCTTCATCTGAAGACCAGATTCTTCGCGGCTTTCGCGATCCGCCCAACGGCGCTCGCCCGCGTGTGTGGTGGCACTGGATGAACGGCAACATCTCCGAGGAAGGCATCAAGCTCGACCTCGACTGGATGCATCGCGTGGGCCTTGGCGGCGTCACCATTTTTGAAGGCGCCATCAACACGCCGCAGGTGGTCCCGCGGCGGCTCATCTACATGACGCCGGAGTGGAAGCATGCGTTTACGTACGCCGTCACCACCGCCCGAAGCTTTGGAATGGAAGTAGCTATCGCCAGTTCGCCGGGGTGGAGCGAAACCGGAGGCCCGTGGGTTCCAGCCGCGCAAGGCATGAAGAAGATGGTGTGGTCCGCGACGCGGATTCAAGGCGGCCAACCTTTTGCCGGCGTGCTGACTCATCCGCCTGAGAATGATGGAACGTTTCAGAATTTCAGCATTGCCGGGCGGCGCGGTCCGGATGGCAACATCACGGCTCCTCCGAGTTTTTATGCCGATGCCGCGGTCATCGCTTATCGGATTCCCGAAGGCGACAAAACGCAGGCGGAGCTGAATCCGCATGTAACATCGAGCGGCGGCACAGCGGACGTGGCCGCGCTCTCTGACGGAGACGTGAATACCGTTGCGCTCGAATTGCCCGCTGCAACGCCGGGCGGCGAATCATGGGTGCAATTTGACTACGGTCGCCCGCAAACGATTCAGGCAGTCACGATTGCGAGCGCTGACGATACCATCAGCGTTTGGGATCACGAGAGCGGCGCAATCCCGCAGCATCTGGACGCGAGCGACGACGGCGAGCACTTCCGTAAAGTCACCGACCTCCCCTTTAGCAGCATGGAGGAGCGTACTGTTTCGTTCGACGCGGTCACGGCGCGTTGCTTCCGCGTCGTTTTTCCCGCGCAGCTTTCCGACGTTTTGGCGCACAATCACAGGATCTCCGAATTGGTGCTTGATAGCGGCGCGCGCGTGAATGAGTTCGAGAAGCGCGCGGGGTACGCAACCTCCCGCGATTATTATGCAATCACCGACCCCAACGTGGCGCCCGCGTTCGTCATTCCTCAAAACGATGTGATCGATTTGACCGGAAAAATGAAGCTTGACGGTGCGCTTGACTGGACACCGCCCGCTGGAAACTGGATGGTTTTGCGCATTGGCTACTCGCTCACCGGCCAGGAGAACGGGCCGGCTCCGGCAGAGGCCACCGGCCTTGAAGTGGACAAGCTCAATCGAGGCTACGTAAAGAACTACGTTGACGGTTATCTCAAGATGTACTCCGACACGGTGGGCGCGGATAAGATGGGGAGCTCGGGAATATCGTATCTCTTGACCGATAGCATCGAGGTGGGTCCGCAAAACTGGACCGATAACATGCTAAGCGAATTTGAACAGCGGCGCGGCTACGATGCGCGCCCCTGGCTGCCCGCGCTGACCGGCGTTATTATCAAGAGCACCGCGGATACGGATCGATTTCTTTGGGACTTTCGGCGTACTATATCTCAATTAATCGCCGAAAACCATTACGGTGAGATATCCGACGACTTACATAGTCACGGGATGAGTTACTACGGAGAGGCATTGGAGTTTCATCGTCCTTCGCTTGGCGATGACATGGAGATGCGCAGCAAGACGGATGTTCCCATGGGCGCTATGTGGACTTATCCAGAAAACACCGGCCCGGATGTCGATTACCTGGCGGATCTGCGTGGCGCGGCCTCAGTGGCGCACATCTACGGACAGAACCTGGTGGGCGCCGAGTCGATGACATCGCGCGGCCCGGCGTGGGCGTGGTCGCCGAACAAGCTGAAGAGCATTGCCGACCTCGAATTTGCGCTGGGCGTCAATCGCTTTGAGATACATGAGTCGGCACATCAACCGGTGGCCGACATGGCGCCCGGGCTGACTTTGGGCCCTTATGGTTTGTGGTTCAACCGCAACGAAACCTGGGCGGAAGAATCCAAGCCCTGGGTCACTTATCTGTCGCGGTGTTCCTATCTTCTTCAGCAGGGCCACTTCTACGGCGACGTTGCTTACTTCTATGGCGAAGAAGGCCCGCTTACTGCAGTCTTCGGCTGGAAGGCGATGGAGGATGCTCCCGAAGGTTATGGATTTGACTTCGTCAACAGCGATGTATTGCTGCATCACATGTCGTTCAAGGACGGTCGGCTTATCACGCCGGGTGGAGCGAGTTATCGCATTCTTTACCTGGGCGGGCGCAGCCGGCGCATGACTCTCCCGGTGTTGATCGAGATCAAGGAACTGGTTACGCAAGGCGCGGTCGTGGTGGGGAGTAAGCCAATTGATTCGCCGAGCCTTTCCGATGATGAGAAACAGTTTCAGATTATTGCGGATCAGTTATGGGGAAAGCAGAATTCGCTTGGCCCCTCGGTTCGAAAAGTCGGGAAGGGAAGAGTGTACTCCGGTATGAGCGCGAACGAGGTGCTCGCGGCGCTCGATGACGCGAGGGACTTCGAATACACGAAGCCGGAGGCGGACGCCGAGTTGATGTTTGTTCATCGCAAACTTACTGACGGGGACATTTATTTCGTCGACAATCGCAGAAATCGCGCCGAGAGCGTTAACGCGACCTTCCGGGTGGAAAGCTACAAGCCGGAGATCTGGGATGCGGCAACCGGCACGACGAAACCTGTTTCGTATCAAATTGCCAACGGACGGACTACGATTCCGCTGCGTTTCGATGCATACGGAACGGTTTTTGTTGTGTTCCGCAAACCGGCTGCATCGATGTCTCTTAAGCTGGCGGAGCCAGTTGAAACGCTGGTTCCGATTGCCGAGGAGAAACTTAACCGGAATTGGTTGGTAGACTTTCAACCTGGCTGGGGCGCACCTCGACAGACGGTCCCACTCGATCGGCTGACTTCCTGGAGCAATAGCTCGAACACGGAGATCAAGTATTTTTCAGGAACAGCCACTTACCAGAAGACGATTCAGATTCCTGCCGGCGTCATCACACCCAGTTCGCACATCTGGCTTGATCTTGGTGACGTGGAAGACGTGGCCAAAGTGTACGTGAACGGGAAGGACGGGGGGATTATTTGGAAAGCCCCGTACAAGATTGATGTAACCGGCGATCTTGTTTCCGGAAGCAACCAACTTAGGGTTGAAGTAACCAACTTGTGGGTGAACCGTCTGATCGGAGATCAGCAGCCCTGGGCGCTGAAGAAATATGCCTTTGCCGACTTCGCGCCGTACAAGGCGGATTCGCCGCTGCTGCCTTCAGGTCTCCTGGGGCCGGTGCGGGTGTGGTCGGTGACCGGGCCCGTGCCTTAAAAATGACTTGCAATGTGCAAGAAAAATCGGCAAAAATCGCAATTGCGGCGATTCCCCTGGGCCCTGGCCTACTCGTCGCTTGAAAACAGGTTCCGCAGTCAGCGGCAAGCAGGAGGTCGAGATGAGTGGTGTGCGAGTGCTGGTAGGAACGCGCAAGGGCGCGTTTATTCTCACGTCAGACGGCAAACGGCGAGACTGGCATGTAAGTGGCCCCTTTTTTGCGGGATGGGAAATCTACCACCTCAAGGGCTCGCTCGCCGATCCCAACCGCATCTACGCCTCGCAGTGGAGTGGCTGGTTCGGGCAGATGATTCAGCGCTCCGACGACGGCGGCCAAACGTGGACGCCGGTGGGCAACAAATTCGCTTATGACGGCACGCCGGGTACGCACCAGTGGTACGACGGAACAGCTCATTCGTGGGAATTCAAGCGCGTGTGGCATCTCGAGCCTTCGCTCACAGATCCCGATGCGGTATACGCGGGGGTCGAAGACGCGGCGCTGTTTCATTCCAGAGACGGCGGCGCCAACTGGCAGGAGCTGAGCGGCCTGCGCGGTCACGGTACCGGACCTGACTGGCATCCGGGCGCGGGCGGCATGTGTTTGCACACCATTCTTCTCGACCCTGCCAACCCCGCGCGGATTTTCATCGCCATCTCCGCGGCCGGGGCATTCCGCACCGACGACAGCGGCCAGACCTGGAAGCCCATCAACAAGGGCTTGGTGTCAAACTTCATGCCCAATCCGACGGCCGAGGTTGGCCACTGCGTGCACCACGTGGCCATGCACCGCTCGCGGCCCAATGTGCTCTTCATGCAAAAGCACTGGGACGTGATGCGCAGCGANNAACGTCCTGCGCGATGCCATGGCGGTGGATTCGCTCGATGAGTGCGGCGTCTACTTCGGCACCACGGGCGGGCAAGTATACGCATCCGCCGACTCGGGCGAGAACTGGTCACCGATTGTGCGGGATTTGCCGGGTGTGTTGTCGGTCGAGGTGCAGACTCTGCAATGACGGCGGGTGCACCGGTGGATGAAGGAAGAACAAGCAGATTGCCGATTCGAGTGGCTTTGCCTTACCACCTGCGCACCCTCGCGCGCGTAGAGGGCGACGTGGAGCTTGAAGTGTCACCGCCCGTGACGCTGGGCGCGGTCCTCGACGCCCTCGAATCCCGTTATCCCACGCTGCGCGGGACAATTCGCGAATATGGCTCGGGGCAGCGCCGCCCGTTTCTGCGTTTCTTTGCCTGCGAGGAAGACTTGTCGCACCAGTCGTTGGAAGTGGAGCTGCCCGGAAAAGTTGTCAATGGGGAAGAGCCGCTGCTGATTATTGGAGCGATTGCGGGCGGGTGAAAGGAGAGGGAACAGGGAATAGTGACGTGCCCGGTATTGCTCAGACTGAGACGATTCGACCCACTACCGTGAATGAAGGTGGGGCAGGCACGTGAAGGCCCCGACCATGGTGAGGAGAATGTATGCGTGGATTCAAGTTTCTTGTGTTAGCGGTTGTTGCCGGAGCTCTATTTACGGCAAACCTTCCCAAAGCAGCGGCTCAGGTCACAGTTGAAGTCGGAGTGGCCCCGGATTGTCCGTACGGCTACTATGACTACGCTCCGTATAGTTGCGTTCCCGACGGCTACTACGGCCCGGAATGGTTCACTGGCGGCGTTTTCATCGGCGCGGGACCGTGGTTTCATGGTTCCGAAGGTTTCCGCGGCAATGTAGACAACTCGTTTGACCCGAATCACGGTTACAACGGCGCAAGGCCGAAAGTCGGCGACAAAGCTGCGGCACAACGCAGAGATCCCGCCCAGTTCAAGGGCAATGAAACGCGCGATGGCCGCGGCCACTCGGGCGGGGAGAAGAAATAAGCCATAGCAATCCGATGCAGATCTTCAGCTCCCTGGCGCAAATGCGCCAGGGAATACGCGTTTGAATGCGGCATCAATTGATGCCGCTGCAAAGCAACCGCAGATCCTTCGACTGCGCCTCTCGCGATGATGCTGCGAGAGGCTCCGTTCAGGATGACAGCACTCTTGTTTATGAGGCGTTTGCGGGAAGACAATATCTCGAAACGGCTTAGTGCTCGTCTTTGCCGGGGCGCAGCATCAGGTCGCGGATGGCTTCGCGGGGGTTCTTGCCGGCGTTCAGAATCAGTTCCATCTGCTCGGTAATCGGCATCTCGATGTTGTGCTTGCGGGCCAGGCCGAGTGCGGCGCGCGTGGTGAGCACGCCTTCAGCCACCTTGCCGCCCAGGCTNNGTGAGCACCAGGTCGCCCACGCCGGAAAGACCGGCCAGCGTCTCGCGGCGTCCTCCGCAGGCCACGGCGAGACGGGTAATTTCGGCCATGCCGCGGGTGATCAGGGCGGCGGCGGAGTTGTGGCCCAGGCCGACGCCCGCGGCGATTCCGGCCGCGATGGCGACCACATTTTTGAGTGCGCCGCCCAGTTCCACGCCAATCACGTCGGATGAAGTGTAGAGGCGGAGAGACTCTGAACCGAAATCGCGCTGGATGCGGCCGGCGATGTTGCGCTCGCGGCAGGCGACGGTGAGCGCCGTAGGCTGGCCCTGTGCCACTTCGAGCGCGAAACTGGGGCCACTGAGAGCACCGGTCGGCACGGACAACCCAATTTCGCCCAGACTGGCAGAAATCACTTCCGTCATGCGCAGAAAAGTGCGGTCTTCCACGCCCTTGGTGGCGCTAAGGACAACCTGGCTGGCGTGCAGATGTGGCCGGATGCGGCCGAGCGTGTCGCGAAGAAACTCCGATGGGACCACGGAGACCACAATTTCCGCATTGGCCACAGCGGCGCAGTCGCCGGAGACGGCGATCTGAGGGGGGATCGGAAATCCGGGGAAAAACATCCTGTTTTCTCCGGCGTCGAGGATCTCCTGCGCAGCCTCGGGGCTGTGCGCCCAGAGCGTTACCTGGTGGCCGCCTCGGCGGTGAAGCGAGAGAGCGATGGCGGTTCCCCAGGCGCCGGAACCTAAAACGAAGATGCGGCTCATGCGTGTTTTTTGGCTCCGAAGCGGGATTCCGTGCCGGCGAGCAGGCGGCGGATGTTCTGGTGGTGCTTGAGAATGATGAGCAGCGCCACGGCGGCCTGCACGGCGATGAAAAACGGTGGCCGGTCGCCGCTCACCAGGAACCAGGCAAAGACCGGAAAGCTGCCTGCGCCAAGGATGGAAGCAACAGAAACATAGCGGGTAAGCGCCAGAACGATGGCAAACACGGTGATGGCGGCCAGTGCGGCCCACGGCGCGGCGACCAGAAAGACGCCGAATCCGGTGGCCGCGCCTTTGCCGCCGCGAAACCTGAGCCAGACGGGAAACATGTGGCCGAGAACGGCAAAAAGGGCGGCCAGGGCTTCCGCATTGCGATAGGCGAGCGCGGGAAGGAGAACAGCACACAGCGCACCTCCCAGCCACACTGCGGCGCAGCCTTTCAGCACGTCGAGGAGAAAGGTGGCTGCGCCGAGACCCTTGCCGCCGGTACGCAACACATTGGTGGCGCCGATATTGCCGCTGCCCACCGATCGAATGTCCTGGTGGCGCACCAGTCGCACCAGCAGGTATCCCGTGGGGATGGACCCAAGCAGGTAAGCGGCGGCCGCGATCAACAGGCTTGCGTGGAGCATAACGAGAGAGTTTAGCAGGTGAGGGTGCTGGATGCAGCCGGCTCCGTCAGGGCAACGGTTCCAGGGCGGATCGGGAGCGTTGCGGATATGTGGAGCGAGTGCCAAAGCGCACATCTGTTCCCAGCGTATCGCAACTAGCGGATCGCATTCCGGGCAGAGCGCACCTCCGCTGCCAGCACCAGCAGGATCTTGAGCGCCAGCCGGGGATCTCCCTGCATCATTTCGGTGAAGTCATCGCGCGCAATGAAGCTTACTCTTGCTCCGGCACGCGCGATTGCGGTCAGCGAATAGGGCTGGTTGCCGATCAGTCCGGGAAGTCCCAGCAGGGAACCGGCCGCGGTTTTGGTTGAGAGGATGGATTCGCCCTGCGGCGAGTTCATGGTGAGTGTGGCCTCGCCCTTTTGCAGGATGAAGACCCCAACCGCGGCGTCGCCCTGTCTGAAAAGAACGGTGTCGGTATCGCAGACCATGGGCATGGAGCGCGATTCGAGCGCAACAATCAACTCCGGGTCGGCGACGAATGCAGATGGGTCGAGCTGCACGGACTGCCCTCCTCGAAGGAAAAGAGACCGATATAAAGCGTTCCATTTAGGATTGCTGGCCTATAATTTCACCCTTGGAAGGCTTAATTTTGTGATCCCTGTCACGTATAGGGCTGTTTTTGCTTTTACACAGGGAGCGGTGACCCGGATTTCGTACCCGTAACGGAGGACTCGCGCCGCGACATTTACACAACTGTAATCAAACTTTCGCTTCAATTCCTTACACTTGAGTCGCCATGTTCAACGATGCCCCCATGACTTTTGAGCTGAAGGAAGGCAGAACGCCCGATACGCGCATCTTCCGTCTCGCGGGTCCGCTCACCCTGCGCAATATGTTCGAGTTCCAGGCAGCTCTGCGCATCGAGCCGCAGCCGCGAACGACGGTTCTCGATCTGACTGAGGTTCCCTATATGGATTCGGCAGGGATGGGCTTGATCGTCAACTTCTACGTGCACTGCAAGGGCAAGGGCGTCAACGTGGTGGTTGCCGGGGTCTGCGACCGGGTGATGGAACTGTTCAGGCTGACCAAAGTGGACACGGTGATTCCGTTCCAGGCCACTTACAACGAAGAGGAATTCGACGGGTAGGAGCACGCGCGCCGCGCGATTGATGGCTCGGCAGGGGGCGAGCAACCGGCTCCATTAAACTGGTAGCCAGGGCCGCCCATGCCAGGAATTCTGTCAAAGACACGCACCACCCTTGAAATGATCAAGTGGGAGCACTCCATCTTTGCGCTCCCATTTGCGCTCACGGCGGTGCTGCTGGCGGCTCATGGATTGCCCGGCTGGCGCACCATCGGCTGGATACTGGTGGCTATGGTAGCGGCGCGCTCGGCGGCAATGGCGTTCAACCGCTGGGCCGACGCCGACTTGGACGCGACCAATCCCCGCACCAGCAACCGGGCCATCCCCGCCGGCCTGCTCACGCGCCGGTTCGTCTTCGGGTTCACCTGCATTGCGGCGCTGGTTTTTGTGTTGGCCGCGGGCGAACTCAACTTCTTTACCTTTTGCCTATCTCCCGTGGTGCTGCTGGTTCTGTTCAGCTACAGTTACATGAAACGGATCACACGCTGGTCGCACCTGGTTCTAGGTCTTTCGCTGGGCCTTGCGCCCTCGGCGGCGTGGATTGCCGTGCGCGGCAGCCTTGACCCGCGTATCCTGGTGCTCACCGCGGCCGTCACCCTCTGGGCGGGTGGATTCGACGTGCTCTACGCCTGCCAGGACTACGAGCACGACCGCGCCGCAGGGCTGCACAGCCTGCCCCAGGCCACGAGCATTCCCACCGCTTTCTGGGCCGCGCGCGCCATGCACCTGGCCATGCTGGGGCTGCTGGCCTGGTTCGGCTGGCTGTTTCATTTTCGCGCGCTGGGCTGGCTCGGCATCGCCGCCGTGGGCCTGCTGCTGGCCTATGAGCACTTGCTGGTCTCACCGCGCGACCTGCGCCGCCTGAACGCTGCATTCTTCACCATGAACGGCGTGATCGCGATGGTCTTTCTGGGCTTTGTGGCCGCTGATCTGTGGATGCGGCGATAGGACGGGCAATTCTCGCGAAAGCTTCCGCACCTGTTCCGCTGCGACGTCTGTGGTATG
>PLSH01000015.1 GCA_003165095.1 Acidobacteriaceae bacterium | reverse complement strand
GCTCTGCTACGCAGTTCGAAAGCAAAGCGGAGGGTACGCCAATCTTCCGGATCACGGGGTAGGCTTCTATGAAGCCCGTCGATGTCATTGAAGTGCTCCTATGGGGCAAGAGGGTAGGAGCCGCAACAGCAGACCCAGCGCTCGGATGCTACGCCTTCGAGTACGAGCCATCCTGGAAGAGGCAGGGCATAGAACTGGCGCCGCTGACGATGCCCCTCTCGGATCGCCGCCAGACATTCACTTTCCCCACGCTTCCGAAGGCAACGTATTTCGGCCTTCCCTCGATGCTGGCCGATGCCCTTCCCGACGATTTCGGCAATGCACTCATCGACGCCTGGATGGCAACCAAAGGCATCGAAAAGAGCGCCATCACAATACTCGACCGGCTGGCCTACATGGGCAAACGCGGCATGGGCGCGTTGGAGTTTCGCCCGGCGCGCGGATCGCATACGGAGAGCTCGGCACCGATCGAAATGAAGCAGCTCGTCGAGGAGGCGCGCCGACTCGTGCAAGGAAGCTTCGCGGTGGACCACGAAGCAAAAGCGGCGCTTGCGAACATCATCAAAGTCGGCACGTCCGCGGGCGGCGCGCGCGCGAAGGCCGTCATTGCCTGGAACCCGCAGACGGATGAGGTTCGCAGTGGGCAGTTCGACACCGCGCCCGGATTTGAACACTGGCTGTTGAAGTTCGACGGCGTGGGGAAGGACAAGGAATTGGGTACGGGCGAGGGGTACGGACGCATCGAGTACGCCTATTCCCTCATGGCGAATGAAGCAGGCATCATCATGTCTCCTTGCCGGCTACTGGAAGAAAACGGCCGCGCTCACTTCATGACGAAACGATTTGACCGTGAGGACCTCAATGGCAAGACCCAAAAGCACCACTTACAGACGCTCTGCGCCATGAATCACCTTGATTTCAGGCAGCGCGGTACACACGCCTATGAGCAGCTCTTCATGACCATCGGCAAACTCGGGCTTGACGATGAAGCGAAGAGCCAGACCTTTCGTCGCATGGCCTTCAATGTCATGGCTCGCAATTGCGACGACCATACGAAGAACTTTGGATTCCGATTAAGGCACGGCCAATCATGGGAACTCGCTTCGGCCTATGATGTCACGCACGCCTACAATCCGAAGGGCGAATGGACCTACCAACACCTGATGAGTGTAAATGGGAAATTTCAGAACATTACGCGCGTTGATCTGCTTGAAGTTGCCGACCGTTTCGGCGTGCGCAAACCACAAGATGCCTTAGCAGACGTTCGAGCGGCAATGGACAATTGGTCGAGCTTCGCGGCAGATGCCGGAATACCATCGTCTTTGAGGGACAGGGTGGCGAAAGATCATCTTCTGATCTAAGGCCGTTTGGAGTCGTTCTCAGGTCCATCAACAAAGTGGGAAGATTTGGGAGACCCTGTGAGGTTCGGGCACGTCTCGCGCGCAACCCAAGCCATGAGAATCTAAGGTGTCTCACGGACGGCTCAGCTCTGGCCAACAGGCTCTGACACCTTCGCAGGCACTGCAAACGTTGCTCATGCCCAGGGAACGATGGATTTCGCCGGGGCTCAAACTCTCATCGGGGACGTTCATGCCGGCGCGGTCATCTGCCTTGGCTGGCTCATCTTCGCCGGAATCCGAATGATGAGCGGATGCTTTCAGAATGCCATTCCGGGCCTCTTCGGTGCGCTGTTTGGTGCAGGCGTGCTGGGATGGTGTTCCGGGCTGGATTGGCTCACTTACCGGGCGGTCGATGTAGGATTGCGTGACCATGACCAAGCGGGGAGAACCGTCGCCGATCAATCAGGCCATGAACAGGCCCAGAGCCAAGCTAGGGCTCAACCTCTCAACATGGCTATTGTGTTTGTGAGTGACCTTAGCAATATGTATATTATTGACTCTACGGTACTAATGGCGACTCAAGAGGACGGAAAAATACGCATCGGACAGGCTACTGGCAGTGCGTCGGGAGTGAATTTCGATCGTTTGGATTTCCATACTCGGGTCCGTGAACAGTTGAACATAGACCATCATTTATGGCACAATTGTTCAAAGTTTCTCTATGTTCACGTCACGTGAACGAGCTGGAATCATGAACGGCACCCTATGGATATCCTCGAGACCGAACTCCTCTTGCTAGACGAAGCCTTGCAGGCCCTCCAGACCCAAACTGGCGGTGCCGCCAAACTGTTACGAAGGGAGCGCGGCCCCTTTGATCGCCGATTCGACGCGCAACTCCAACTGGAGTTGCACGACCAAAAGCTGCTGCTTCTGGTGGAGATCAAGAATGTGGATCGTCGTCTGGCGCTCGCCCAGATCAAGACCCAGCTCGAAACAGCGATTGAAGACAATTTGCCAGGATATATCCCTTTGCTGGTGACGCCCTACATGACCGAGGTGATGGCGGAGGAGTGCCGCCGACTCAACCTTCCTTTCGTGGACACCGCCGGCAACCTGTTTATCCGCACCGGCACAACTCTCCTCTACATTACTGGGCGGCCACGGCCGGATCACATCGGACGCAGGGTCTATCAGGCGGTCACACCGGCGGGTATGAAGATCCTCTTTGCTCTGCTATGTAAGCCCGAACTCGCTGGCATGACATACCGCCAGATCGCCGCTGCCGCACAAGTCGCTTTGGGAGCCGTGGGGCCGGTCCTCCAAGACCTGGAGACGCGCGGCTTCCTGCGTCGCCAAGGGAAGGGCACTGCAGCGTTGGAGCGCACTGAAGAACTTCTGCACGAATGGGTTGTGCAGTATCCCGCGATACTTCGCCCTAAGCTCCATGGCCGCCGCTACACTGCCGACCGGGATCAGGTTCTCGGTTTAGAGCTGAAGCCGTTTGGAGCCTACTGGGGAGGGGAGGTCGCCGCTGAGAGGCTGACCGGTTACCTTAAAGCGGAGCACCTGCTCGTGTACACCCGTGGCGCAACCAAGCAGCTTCTCATGCAAGGGAGGATGCGACTCGCAGCCGACGGGGATACCGAGATCCTCGATGCGTTCTGGAATCCGGAGTTGGACCGCATCGAAAAGCCTCTTGCTCCTCCACTGCTGGTCTATGCGGACCTGATGATGACTGGCAACACCCGAAATATCGAGACAGCGAAGATCCTCCATGAGCAATATCTCCAAACCGCTCCAGCTACGCGCTGACCGCCCCGTCGAATCGGACAGATACGCAACCTTGGCGGCACTCGACGAAATTCTTAAGCGCCTGCAGTGTCCGTATATGCTGGTAGGCGCAACGGCGCGCGACATTCTGCTTTACAACGTCTTTGGACAACAGGTCTTGCGGGCAACGCGAGACGTGGACATTGGAATTTCAATTGATTCCTGGGAGCGCTTTGAAGCCGTTAAATCAAAAATTCTCCGCGCGACCGACTTTCAGCCTTCCACGTACCAGCCTTATCGCGTCTTGCATAAGACGTCCATAGCTGCCTACGCCACTCCTATCGATATTCTGCCATTCGGTGAAATCGCAACCGACGCCGAAGCGTTTCGCTGGCCGCCCCCCGATACAGATTTAGTGATGAATGTTGCGGCCTTCGGGAAAGTTTACGAAAGCTCTCTCACCGTCAGCATTGGTCCAGAACTGGATTTGCAGATAGCCTCTCTTCCGGGTTTGACCCTTCTCAAGCTGCTTGCCTGGGCAGACAGAATGGAGAGCAAAGACGCCCAGGATTGCCTGCGCCTTATCGAAACGTATGGCGACGCTGGAAACCAGGAGCGACTCTACTCGGATAAAGAGGATTTGTTGGAGGCGGCAGGATTTGACTTCGGGATCGCTGGCGCACAATTGTTGGCCCAAGATGCCCTCATAGTGGCTTCCCCTAGCACCATTGAAAGTGTTCGCAATCTTCTACGAGACTCTAAGCGCATGAATGCGTTTGAATCGCACGCGAGAAGATTTCCCATCCCTCTGGACGACAGTGTTGCTGACAAATCCGGCATTTTGCTCCGGGCTTTCATCGATGCGTTCCACAGCCATTGAGCGACTTACGTTGAGACATCAACCAAATCGATACTTACATGCGAAATCGCTAATGCGCTATACGAGCAAATCGGCCCGTTGACAATATTTGAGAGTGGGAAGCGTTTTCACCGAGTGGTCTGCGAACCACCATATGCTACAGATCGACGATGCGTACCTCGCCTGCGGGCTTCAAAGGCTTGTACTGCTCGTTGAGGTATGCCGCATTGACGAAGCGAGTGGCTCCGTTCTCAAAGGTGCCTGCACCTCCGTGAATATGGCCAAATAGATGAACCTTAGGCTTTTTCTCTTCCGCGGATTTGAGGAGTTCCTCGCATCCGAGATGCGGGGCGCCTGGCGCGACTTGGTCGAGAATCCAGAGTGGTGGGCCGTGAGTGATTAGCACGTCCAGGCCGTAAGGGATTTGGTCCCAGTACCGTTTGGCGGCCGAGCCGCGAGGGTACATGAAAGCCCAATTCAGGAACTCAGGGGTGTAGGGTGACCCCCAGAAGGTGACATCGTCGATCGTAACGCCAGCGTTCTCAAGGTAGATCGCATTGGTGAGAAGCGAGCGGGCTTCTTGCGGGAAGTTCTGGAAATACCGGTCGTGATTGCCGGCGCAGACCACGCAGTGTTTGAACGACTGCGCTCCAAGCCAGCGATTGAAGGACCGGATATCCTCTGGATCATACCCAGAGTTCATAAAATCGCCAGCATGCACCAGAACATCTCCGTCGGGAAGATCCTCTATCCGGTTGTGGAGTCCGTGGGTGTCTGAAATCACGATAAGGCGCATTAGTTGACCTCGATGTTTTGAACCATGAACACCAGCATGGCGCTCGACCCTCCAGCGTAGTAGTATAGTTCGCCTCCGTTCCTGTGGCCTTGTGGCCAGGAAAAATGTCGATATGGAACGCGCCAGATACGAACTGGAAGAGCACCGGTTTGTTTGCGTCTAGACCGTCAGGGTGTTTGCACCTTTGCCGACGGGTTTGTAATCAATGAATATGCACCCATCCGTGACGCGGCTTGTGGCCGCCGGAAGTCCCGCCAGTCCTGCTTGCACGATTGGGTGAGCGCTGTCGCGAAGCCATGCTGGGA
>PLSH01000005.1 GCA_003165095.1 Acidobacteriaceae bacterium | reverse complement strand
GATTCACCGAGGGGCTGCGCAGACGATGCGTAGCCCTTCGCTTTCTTTAACTCACCTTAGCTCGAGTCTTACCAGCTTGTGCCAGATCGCGTTGTTTATCGTCGATTCCTCGTCGGCGTAGGTTTCTTCTAAGGTTTGATCGTATCTCCCGTGTAAATTTCCAACACTCTATCATCGAAGCCCAATCGGGCTTCAATTTGTCATCACCTCCGCGCTGCTTAGCAAATCCTCGATTCTCCTCCATCCAATGAATGAGCCCCTCGACCGCAGCAGCCTTACGGATTGGTTTCTGTTCGGCAATTGGAGAGCGCGCCTCGCCCTCTGCGAAGGACAAGCCAAAGTCGTATGCCAGCTCTTTACGGGCAGCGTCGCTCAGACTATTGAGGGGAATACGACTATTGAAAATATCGCCCTCCGCTACCCACCATTGCACCCGTCCGGAATGGACGATAGTGCTCCGGTAAAGGGCGGAGCCGCGCGCCGCCGTGAGATCGAACACATACGGGCCATCCGCAGTCATAATCCCCGCGAACCGTCTCCCCTCATAGGTTTTCTCGAAGAAGCGAGGGCGTTTTGCGGGCATAGCAATCTCCTGTCAGGCAGCGCCAGGCAACGTAGATAAGATAGCGCGTCCCTACGGCTCAATTCAAGCCGGCCCACAAAACGAAAATGATCGCGCAAGCGAGGAAAGCTCCCCCAATGAACCTCGACAGCCTGCGCACCGCAGCAGACCTCTCGGCCACCAAACCGCACGGCACCCGGCTGAAATACATGGGCGGATGTAAGTGCATGCTCTGTCGCGCGGCAAACTCGCGCTACGAAACAGAGCGAGCAGTTGCGCGGAAGAATGGCGACTGGAATGGGATTGTCGACGCCCGTGCCGCACGGCGCCACATCTTGAAACTCTCAAAGGCCGGCGTCGGCTACAAGTCGGTTGCAGATGCTGCCAGCGTGGCCCACACCGTCGTCGCGGAGATCCGGGCAGGCAGGAAGCTCTGCATCCGGCAGAGGACCGAGCGCAGCATCCTCGCAGTCACCAAGACGGCTTATGCAGGCGGAGCATTGATCGACGCTGATCCTACCTGGAAGCAAATCAACACACTTCTGGACGAAGGCTTCACCAAGTCAGAATTGGCCCGGCGTCTCGGGTCGAAGACACCAGCCATCCAGTTCAGTCACTTCGAGGTGACGGCGATGACGGCCGCACGCGTCGACCGGTTCTACCGCGCGATCATGCTCGGCGGAGACGTGCCCGTGATGAAGGCAGCGTGATCCCAGGTGTGCAGTAACTGCGACAAACCGCTTCAAGGAGAGGAAGAGAAGTGAAATACGACGTACTGCTCTTTGTTGCGATCGCATTTGCTTTAGCTGTAGATCCCGCATTGGACCTGCTCATTGTCCGTCGAAAACGAGATAAGTAAATCACAAGAAAACGCACAGAGGTCTCATGCAACTCACACTGGCATTGAATCAGCGATGGTGCGATGGCCGGGCCAGCTACAGACCCCCCGCGGAACCCATCAGAACGGCAGAGTACGATGTCGCAGAGATCCCCGACGACACCACGGCTCGCCAATTCATCATGCAGCACCATTACGCCCACACATACCCCGCCGCGCGCTTCCGCGTTGGCCTTTACCGTCATGACGAGCTCGCCGGTGTTGCTGTCTTCTCGCACCCATGTTCGAACGCGGTCCTCACCAACGTCTTTAAGGCGCCGGTGCTGACAACCGTTGAGCTTGGCCGGTTCGTTCTTCTCGATTCCGTTGCCGGAAACGGTGAAACGTGGTTCCTAGCGCGTGCTTTCGAGTTGATTCGCAAGAAGGGCATCGTTGGGGTGGTCAGCTTCAGTGACCCCCTTCAGCGGAGAACTGCATCGGGCGACGTCATCCACATGGGCCACGTGGGAACGATTTATCAGGCCCACAACGGCATTTACCTTGGCCGTGGGACCGCTCGCTCGCTGTATCTTCTGCCAGACGGCCGAGTCTTCTCAGATCGAGCAGCCCAGAAGATTCGCAACAGTGAGCGGGGCTGGAAGTATGCCGCGGCGCAGCTCGAGGCCTTCGGTGCCACGGCCGTCCCCACGGATGCGTCAGAGCGCACGGAATGGCTCAACACGTCCCTGCAATCGTTGGCGACGCGAGTTCGACACAAGGGAAATCACAAGTATGCCTGGCCTCTCAATGTCGCGATCCGGCGTCAACTGCCGGCGAGCCTTCCTTATCCGAAGTCGCTGAACCCCATTTACACCGCTCTGTAAGAAAAGGACAACCTCACAGCCGCTAATCGCGGACTTTGCTTTAGGAAGAAGGGCATCATGGCAGATTGGAGTGGAACGGCGCGCAGCAACTACTTCGAGGTGAAAGACCTCGCTGCATTCAAAACGTGGCTTGAGTCTCACAGCCTCAGCTTACTTGAGGACGATGCAGATCCGTGTAAACCTTCAACTAAGGTCGGTTTCACCGCCGCGAATACCGATCACGGAGCATGGCCATCGTCGATTTGGAACGAAGAGAGTGACGAGTATGAGGAGTTTGACCTTGTTTCTGAGCTATGGCAACACCTGGTCGAAGGACAGGTCGCGGTTTTGATGGAAGTCGGGTCGGAAAAATATAGGTATGTGACCGGACAGACGATAGCAGTTCGTTGGGACGGCAGGGTTGTTCACCTCAGCCTGAACGACATCTATGAGAAGGCTGCCCGGGAATTTGGGGTTGACGTGAAGAGCATCACCCCGGCTGAGTATTGACGCTCAGCCGAGGGGAGGAATGTGACTATGAAGCACCGCGAAGCAACACCAATGGATATCAAGGACTTCGAACGCATCGCCGCCGAACCCAAGACCTCCGAGGTCATGGAGAGTCTTGGACAGCAGCTCTGTACTAACTTTGAGAGGCCATCGAGAGTTTTTCTCGAAATCGCAGCCAACAAGCTCGGTTTGCCGTACGGCCTGATGGATGCGTTTCATGAATGGTTCCGGTTTGATCGCGTCGCGCAACCTGCCACGGTAGAGGTGGCCCACCCATACCCCAATCGCCAGCCGGGGCATAAACCGGCAAAGTGAGATCAGCAATGGCTTGTGCATGCGTCAAAAAGTGCGTTGACTGCGGAACTGCACAGGATTCGAACAGTCGCCAAGAAACGGCGATCGCCCTGGCATTGAACCCTCTGGCAGAGGTCAAGGACTTCATCCAGCGTCATGGGGACGATCAGACCGCGCCCGAGTGGCTTCAACAGATCGATGCGGAGGCGCCCGAGACGAGCTTCCAGAATGTGACAATCACTATTCAGGCACTAACCTCCCGCGAAGCCTACGACAAACTCTGTACTGCCCTCGCGTCGATTGATGCAGAGTGGACGACCGACACTTTTTGCGTCAACGGCGGCGAGGACCGTTGCACATCCGAACTATGGCCGGACGCGGATGCCGTGACCTATTCCCCAGCCGATTGAGTAGTTTGCTGAATACAATCAATTCCGCCACCCAGTACAATGCTATCCCGCCACCGAATGCAACGTTATTCCGGCGATGACTTGATCGAAGGCCTGACAGTCCAGAGTCTCATCCGCCGAAGGCGTGGGCGGGCAATTCGAACTTGCCGAATGTATGGTCCGCCGTCTGACTGCAAGGGAAAAGTTGGTGGATGAAGAAAGTCTGCGTCAATGTATCCGGCCTGTTTGTGGAGATGTGTCTCCTGGCCATGATGAGATACGCCGCGTACCTGTCCTTCTAAACCCCTCGGCCGTGTCAGGGCCATTTCGGTAAACAGGTTTCAGGTACGCCGTTTTGACTGTTCTTTCATCTTCACTCGTCCGGTGCAGACCTCGGTGGGAGAGCTTGATGTTGATCGTTACGCTTGCCTAGGCAGCAACTGGCTCTTGAACTGCGCGGTAGTCCTGGCCAGTTGAGAGTACTGCCCACGCGATCCGCGCCAGCTTGTTAGCCGTTGCGACGATCAAAACGTTTCGCGGTGCCCTCGTCTCAAGCGAGGTCATCCATGCACCCATCGCGATTCGCTCTCGCTTCGAGCGCAACACGACCGCGCGTGCCCCGTGAATCAGGATCTTGCGCAGGTAGCTGTTCCCGCGCTTGCTGATCCCGTAAAGCTTCGCCTTACCGCCGGTCGAGTACTGCTTCGGCACCAGCCCCATCCACGCTGCGAACTCCCGCCCCTTGTGGAACGCTGCGCCGTTGCCGATCGCGGCCACGATCGCGGTTGCGACCAGAGGGCCGATGCCAGGGATCTGCCTGAGCCGTATGCACGCCGCATCACTCGAGGCGATCAGCTCCACTTCATGGTTCAGATCGACAACCTGCTGCTCAAGGTCCTTCCACTCGTTCCATAGCAGAGCCAGAAGGTTCCGCATGCGCGGAGTGAGATCTTCTTCGGCGTTCTCGAGAATCTCAGGCATCCGCTCGCGCAGCTTGGCCGGGCTCTTCGCGAATACCAGACCGCGCTCCAGAAGGAAGGCACGCAGCTGGTTAATGACCGAGGTTCTTCGCGTGATCAGGCGGTCGCGCACACGATGCAGAGCTTGCAGATCGAGCTGGTCATCTGTCTTGATCGGTACAAATCGCATGTTCTGACGATCTACTGCCTCGGCGATCGCTTCTGCATCGAGGAAATCGTTCTTGTTGGACTTCACAAACGGCTTCACAAACTGGGCCGGGATCAGCTTCACATCATGGCCTTGTGCTCGCAAAACGCGGCCGAGAAAGTGCGCCCCCGAACAGGCCTCCATCCCAATCAAAGAGGTCTGCATGTTCGCGGTAAACGTGATCAGCTGCTTCTGGGTGAACTTCTTTTTCAGCAGCACCTTGCCGTTATCGCCAAGCGCCACCAAGTGAAAGGTTGTCTTGCCAAGGTCAATACCAACCGAACGAATCTGCATGTCGATGATCCTCCTTGAACCTGCCTACAAGATCCTCCACACTACCGTGAAGTTCAAGCGGCGGACCATCTCAGTAACCCCGTTT
>PLSH01000418.1 GCA_003165095.1 Acidobacteriaceae bacterium | reverse complement strand
TTACAAAGCCTGCCCGGTGGTCTCACTCAATGGGAAAGCAAACGGACAAGTCCGATCTACCGGGCTATAAGTTCGATTTTGACCATCCTTTGGGAGGCTTGCGGCTTGATGATCCCAATTGTGAAGAGCCCAACGGTTCGGTAGCATCTGTCGAAAATAACAGTACAAGCCGACACGCAAATGTCTCAAAGTCCATGCTCTTGCTTCCATCGAGGAAAACAATGACCCGTGTCACGCTTGAAGCGGTGAGGTCGGAAACTCGGCCACGGGCCGCGGTTGTCGTCGCCCATCCGGACGACGAAACACTCTGGTGCGGCGGCTACATACTCACGCATCCGGAGTTTCGTTGGCGTGTCGTGACCCTGTGCAGAGCATCTGATCCGGATCGTGCGCCAAAGTTCCGCCAGGTCCTGGAGCAATTGGGGGCGGAGGGAGAGATGGCGGATCTGGATGATGAACCGGCCCAGGTAGAGCTACCAATCGAGCAGGTGCAGGAAACCATTGTTCAGCTATTGGCTGGGAAGAGCTACAGCCTGATCTTGACCCACGGCCCGAAGGGCGAGTACACACGACACCACCGACATGAGGAGTGCTGCCAAGGCGTCGTTGGCCTTTGGCGATCGGGCGGTATCGATACAGGGCGATTGTGGTTGTTTGCCTACGAAGATGGTGATCGGGCGTACTTGCCTCGGGTTCGCGAAGACGCAGATCGGCGGCAGGTGTTGACAGACGATATCTGGCAAGAAAAGCGCAGATTGATTATGGATAGTTACGGGTACGGTGCGGACAGTTGGGAAGCGCTGAGCACGCCACACGAAGAAGGTTTCTGGTGCTTTGACTCGGCACAAGCAGCAGTAATACGCACAGCATTGCTGGAGGAAAAAACGTGAAGGTGCTTGTGTTGTTCGACTATCCACCACCTCCGGGCGGCTTGGCGATGCAGGGTGACCTATTGTGCAGGGGCCTGCGCGAAATCGGCGTGGACGTTCACCCGGTACATCTCAAATCGCCCCTGGAAAAGGAATGGTACTACCGCTGGTTTCGGCCGGACGTTGTGGTGGGCGTGGGGTATTGGGGCCACGTTCCGGACTTGGTCTTGCACCCGCAGAAGTTTGGAATGCTGGCGGTCCCATGGTTGGTGGCGGATGGTTTCATCGCGGAATATCGCGACGTCCTGAACGCTTTGCCACTGATCCTGGTCACCTCCAACTGGGTGAAGGACGTCTACGTCAGGGATGGCATCAGGGGAGACAACATCGAGGTGCTTCCTGTAGGTTGCGGCACGGACCGCTACGTGCCCCATAGCCGTGATGACTTGAAAGTCAAATCGATCCGCAAGGACCTGGGAGTATCCGAGGACCAGCTGATGGTTCTGACCGTCGGCGGCGATGGGGCGTCCAAGGGTGCCCGGGAGGTGATGGAGGCGCTGGCGCTGATCGATGCCGAGGTACCCGACTGGAAGTATGTCTGCAAGGTTTGGCCTCAGCCCCGCACTGTCCAACAGAACTTGCTCGATCTCGAGCTGGCGGCGCGTCTGGGCATCGAGAAGAAGGTTATCTACTCGACCAACATCGTGTCCCAGAATTTCATGCCCTATTTGCTGGCCGCCTGCGATATCTACGCAGCGCCGTCGCGGCTTGAGGGTTTCGGGATGATTCAGGTCGAGGCCAACGCATGCGAAAAGCCGGTGATCGCGATCGACGCGATGGCGTTTCTCGACACGATGGTTCACGGTGAAACGGCGTTTCTAGCGAAAGTAGCAGAGGAGAGAAAAATCACTCAGGGGGTATTCGGTGAAGACAACGGGATCGAGAGCCGCCATCGAATTGTGTTTCCAAACCCGCGGACAGCGGAGTACCGAGCCAGCGTGCCCGACATCGCCAAATACCTCCTGACACTCATGAACGACAACACTCTGCGGCGGGAGATGGGTGAGGCGGGCCGAAAGCATGTCGTCGAGTTGTTTGATTATCGCCAGGTTGCCAAGCGCTTCGTGAAGATCGTCTTCGACCGATTGGGGATTCAGTAGAGAGTAAGGCGGCCAGGAGCGAGTGCTCCTCATCGCAGCTTTGCCTGCCATAGAGGTGGCAACGTTTATGGACGAAAAATTGATAGCCTCCATTGATCAGGCCAAAGAGGCGGCCCTCCGCATCCTGCTGCATAACGCGCATGGCCAGTTTCAAGGACTTCCCCGGACCGCAGGCTGGGGATACCCGGAACCGTATACGCGGGACTTGATGATTTCAGCCCTGGGTTTTCTGGCAACCGGCAACGAAGAGCTTGCAGACGCGCTGCGGCGCACGTTGATAGCGCTGGCGGAAAATCAGACGGCGCGTGGCCTCATCCCATCACTCGCGCACGATCCAGACGACCGTGGCGCCAGCGATACGACGCCTCTGTTCCTCTTTGGCCTGGCGCTGTACAGGAAATCGGCAAATCAGCCGGAGTTCCTCAACGAGGCAGCGCAGAAAGCCCTGAAGTGGATGCAGTATCAAAGCCCTGACGACCGGGTGATGGTCTCCCAGTTACCGACCAGTGACTGGCGTGACGAGCAGTGGGTGATGGGTTATGGGCTATATGTGAATGCGCTGGTTTATGCGTACCTTCTGCTTTATGGCGAGCACGAGTCCGCCGGTCAACTGCGCGGGTTGATGAACCGTCTGGAAGTTTGCGGTGAGGCGAAGAATCCCCATGAGCACGAGGGTCTCGTAGTGCCATCCAAGCCTTATTACGCGCTCTACTCCTACAAAATCCTGAACAGCGACCGTTTTGATCTGCTGGGCAACAGCCTGGCAATTCTGACTGGGATTGCTTCGCCTGAACGGGCGCGAGATCTAGTGGCATGGATAGAGGCGGAGTGCGAGGCCATGCGGACTCGCGGAGAGTTGGCCGTGGATTTGCCGCCCTGTTTGTTTCCTTATATCCTGCCCCATCATGCCGATTGGCACCCGCGATACGAGATCTATAATCGGCCCGGCGACTACCACAACGGCGGCGTCTGGCCGTTTATCTGCGGCTTCTATGTGGCGGCATGCGTGGCGGTGGGTCGGATGGATCTGGCGAATCGGAAACTGTTGGCGCTAACCGAACTGGTGAAACCGTGGCACGAAAATGAAGCGGAGTGGGGTTTCAACGAGTGGATTCACGCGCAGACCGGCCAACCGAGTGGGCGTGATTGGCAGACCTGGTCGGCCGCTATGTACCTTTACGCTGTTCAGTGCGTGCAGCGGCAGGACACTCCGTTCTTCGATGAGATGCGCGCAGGCAACCCAGTCGCCTGATTCCGTGCCCCATCCTGGAAATGCCCCAGCTGTACGATCCGCTTCGGCCACCAACTGGAATGCCGTTCAGAATTGGTAACGGTAAACACCGCAGGCTCCTGGATTTGGGTTGAGCCTGGATCGTCGCCTGCCCGGAACCGGCTACTCGTCAGACTTGTGCACCACCCATCAAGCCTACGGCGCGGAGGCCGTGCTGCGGCTCTTCGGTTGAACGCAGGCACTTTAATGGTCGAAGGCGTTCCAAAAGGTGTAGCTTTTGCACCACGGGAACACGCCGGCAAGTTGCACTGAAAATGAACGGCTTGCGCGTATTCAATCCATACCCCTTTTTGACCAGCTCAGAGGGGTACAAGTCGATTCCATGCCGCTTGTTGAAAACCACTGTGCGAGGTTCCCTGCCGGAGTAATCAAAAAATAGTTGAAAGAACGTGTCCCCAAATCGCCTCGACCGAGCTAGAGGCATATAGAGGGGCTTTGATGACCGACTCACCAAACGATCCCGAACAACTCAAGTCATGCACTGAACAGAGGTGGGCGCCCTATACGGCACCTTTAATACCCCTGACACGCTTTTTGTGAATGCCGCGCTGCCAGGGCAGCGGTACGATCTGAGCAATCGCCCCCATGTGTTCAAGCTGCCGAGGCCCTGTGCCCGGGATTAGGATGCATTCTTTCCGGCACAAATCAGCAACTCGGTACTCAATGCTTTCCGCTTCGACCGAGCCAGATCCAGCGTGTTCTGGTGCCAACCTAACGCCTGCAGTTGATGAATGATGCGCATTAGGGATATATTTTCTCGTCGCCGGGCGAGCAAAATGTAAACCTCGGTTGACGTATCCTTGAGGACATGATAGTGCCAGCAAGCCTGCAAAGGGATCAAGAGCGCAGGCTCTTCTTATCTCATCAGGTTTCCGATTCTTCCCTTTCCCTTTCAATTCTCCCGCCCGGCCGCAGGAATAAATACTGCGTTTAGTAGGCATAGGACGTTTTGGCGTTGATCTGCACGATATTTGTGCCTTATCGATCAGGTGAGCTTCAAGAACCGAAACTCAAGTATTGTGTTGGGCTCCTTGCAGTCAAAACGGAAATTCTGGCTCTAATTGCGTTCTTACTTTTCGAGGAAGCCCTTCAGTCCAGCGGGCGCATCTTGAGATCGGGCATTGGCCGCTCACGGCCGCCCGCGGTGGTGGTTTTTCCGGTCTGGTTCCAAACGAACGAGAACGGAAAAAGGAGCCTAATTCGGACTTTGTTGAACGAAGGGGGACTATGAAAACTCGTTGGTTTGCGCTTCTTGCGATTTCGACTTGCGGTAGCTTTGGGTCTGTCTACGCGCCGCTTTGCGCGGGAACGGAGACGGTGAACATTCCATGACATTTCTGAAGATCGCAGGACCGAAGACTCTTCTTGCAAACGCCCTGGTCGCGCTCGCGGTGAGCTTCGCGCCGAGCTCCGGCGTCGCTCAGACCATCCCGCCGCCCGCCGCGCCGGCATCACCGGCCAGCCCGGCAGCGAGTGCGGCGGCTACGCCCTCCACACAGGTGGACGATGTCATCAGGTTGTTCAAAGACGGCCTGTCGGAGGACGTGATTATTGCGAGCCTTCGAAAGAATGCCGAGCCAGCCGATCTTTCTCCAGCCGACCTGGTGAAACTGAAGGAAGCTGGCGTTCCGGAGGCCATCATGGTCGTCATGATGGACCCGAAAGGCGCGGCCTCTCCTTCACCCGCGGCGCCTCACGCCGCAACTACCGTGGCCGGCGCGGCCGCAAACCCGGTCGGCGTCGCTGCGATACCGGATGCGCTGAAGAAGCGGGTGGTCGTTTACACCTTCGATTTCAAGCCGAATCAGCAGGTTGGTGAAGTGATCCGCTCGATGCTCCAGGAACGGTTGTCGAAGCAGGGCGAGGTGGTGGTGGTGGAGCGCGCCGCGATTGATGACATTCAGAAGGAGCTCAAGCGCAACGCTGACGGTTCGGTGCAGTCCGGCACCGGCGCCCAAGTCGGCCGCTTCAGCGGCGTGGATGCGGCGCTCACGGGCGACGTCATCATCTTTGGCCGCGACGATAAAAAGCATACCGCCGGGGCGCAGGTGGTATCGGGCATCTGCGATGCCTGCGGCGCGTTTGTGCGCACCAAGACGGAAGAGAAGGCGGTGGTTGCCATCGACTATCGCTTCATCAATGCCGCGACCTCGGAAGTGGTGGCCGTTGGCGAGGCGCGTGGTGAATCCAAGCGCACCAGCAAGAGCTGGGGCGCGCCCGCTACCTCGAACGGAATAGGCACGGATATGACCAAATCCAATTTCGCCGACACCATCGTCGGCGAAGCCACTATGGATTGCGTTAACAAACTCGCC
>PLSH01000256.1 GCA_003165095.1 Acidobacteriaceae bacterium | reverse complement strand
ACATCATGAAGCTCTCCGACGGCCTGTTCCTCCGCTGCGCCCGCAAGGTGGCCGAAGAGTATCCCGACGTCCAATACGGCGAGCAACTGATCGACAACACCTGCATGCAGCTGGTCATGAATCCCTTCCAGTACGACACTTTGCTGCTCGAAAACCTCTACGGCGACATTGTGAGCGATCTCTGCGCGGGCCTGGTCGGCGGCCTCGGCCTGGTTCCCGGCGCGAACCTCGGCGTGGAGTGCGCCATCTTTGAGGCCGTGCACGGCTCCGCGCCCGACATCGCCGGCAAGAACGTCGCCAATCCCACGGCACTGCTCCAGTCAGCCATCCTGATGCTCCGCCATCTGGATGAGACCGCCGCGGCCGACAAGGTCCAGAAGGCCCTCGAAGCGGTCTACGCAGCCCACAAGACCCTCACCCGAGACGTAGGCGGCTCGGCCGGCACTCACGAGTTTGCAGACGCCGTTCTGGCGGCGATGTAGTACTCGGCCCCGATTTTCCGGAAACAACCTCGACTCCAGTGCGATTCCGTATTCCAGCGGAACCGGATGGCTGCGTCTGCACACATCCTCCTGTACACTGGAATGTTCAAGGCCATGAAAACCAAACTTCCAATCGGCATCCTGGGCGCGACCGGCATGGTCGGCCAACGGTTCATTCAGCTCCTCGAAAACCACCCCTGGTTCGAGGTCGCGTGGCTCGCTGCCAGCGACCGTTCCAGCGGAAAGACTTACGGCGAGGCCGCCAGGTGGCGTCTCGATACGCCGCTCCCCGGGCGCATCGCTAAATTGACCGTTTCGCCGGCCGACCCGGCAGGTGCGCCGAAGGTTATCTTTGCGGCCCTCGACGCGGCCATCGCCCGCGATTTGGAGCCCCGCTTCGCCGACGCCGGCTGCGCGGTCGTGTCCAACTCGAGCGCCTACCGCATGGCCGCCAACGTGCCCCTGGTGATTCCTGAAATCAACGCCGAGCACCTCCATCTCATCGAGGAGCAGCCTTCGCGCCGCGATTCCGGCGGCTACATGGTCACCAATCCCAACTGCTCCACCATCGGCCTGGTCATGGCTCTCAAGCCCATCGAAGAGCGCTTCGGCATCGAACAGATTTTTGTCACCACCATGCAGGCCGTCTCCGGCGCCGGCTATCCGGGCGTCCCTTCCATGGACATCCTGGGCAACGTGGTTCCCTACATCGGCAGCGAAGAAGAAAAAATGGAGGCCGAGACCCTCAAGCTGCTCGGAAAACTCGAAGGGCACGCTGTCACGCCGCTGGCCGCGCGCATCACGGCGCACTGCAACCGGGTCGCCGTCGAGGACGGCCACACCGAGAGTGTGTCGATCAAGCTCGGCAACAAGCTGGGCCGGGCGGCAACGCGTGAAGACCTCCTCGCCGCGTGGGCCGAATTTCGTCCGCTGGCCGGCCAGGGATTGCCGACCGCGCCCGAACAGCCCGTCGAGTGGGCGCCGCAGAACGATCGCCCGCAGCCGCGCCTCGATCGCAATCGCGGCAATGGCATGGCCGTGACGGTTGGCCGCCTGCGCCCCTGCGGCGTGCTCGATTGGAAGTTTACGGTTCTCTCGCACAATACGATTCGCGGAGCGGCTGGAGCGGCCATCCTGAACGCCGAACTTTTAGCCAGCCTGGGCAAGCTTGAGCCGGTTGCCGCCGCCGCCGCGCACGCCTGAATCGTCGGACTGTCTTCGTCCAGCTCGACGCGGCGGACATTGAACCATGGGACGTTCAAAAATGAACCTGGTGGTCATGAAGTTTGGCGGCACATCGGTCGAAGACTCGGCCGCCATCAGTCGTACTACAGCCATCGTCGCTGGACGCGTCGCCCAGGGCAAGAGCCCCGTCGTGGTGGTCAGCGCCATGGCCAAGGTTACTGACCAGTTGCTGCGCGCCGCCGCCGCTGCCTCGCTGGGCGACCGCACCGGCTCTCTCGCCATCAGTTCCCGCCTCCGCGCGCGCCATCGCGATACCGCCTGCGCATTGGTGAAGAAACCCGAAGATGCCGCCGCTCTCGTCAGCCTAATCGACCAGAAATTCGACTCGCTCGATGAAATCCTGCGCGGTCTCGCCGCCATCCTCGAGCTCACCCCGCGCATCTCCGACCTCATTGTCAGCTACGGCGAGCGCATCTCCAGCCGCATCGTAGCTGCGGCCTTCCGCGCGCAAGGCATTGACGCTGCGCACGTGGATGCGCGTGAAGTCATCATCACCGACTCCGAATTCCAGAAAGCCGCTCCGCGGGACGATCTCATCGAACAGCGTGCCCAGGAAAAGCTTCTCCCGCTCCTCCAGCAGAATCAAGTGCCCGTCATGGGCGGCTTCATCGCTTCCAACGAGGCCGGCGTGACCACTACCATAGGACGCGGAGGCTCTGACTACACCGGCGCTTTAGTCGGCGGCGCCCTCGACGCCGAGGCCATCGAAATCTGGACCGACGTTGACGGAATCATGACCACCGATCCCCGCGTCTGTCCCGACGCGCTGCGCGTCAAGGTCATCAGCTTTGAAGAAGCCGCCGAACTGGCTTACTTCGGCGCCAAGGTCCTTCACCCGGCCACCATTCTTCCGGCCGTCAGGAAAAACATTCCTGTGCACGTGCTCAACAGCCGCAACGCGGGATGCGAGGGCACGCGCATCGCCTCCATCGCGCCCCACTGCAGCAGCCCCTTCAAGTCCATCGCCGTCAAAAAGAAGCTCAGCATCATCGACGTGGTGGCCAGCCGCATGTTGATGACCCACGGCTATCTCAGCCAGATCTTTGCCATCTTCGACAAGCACAAATGCGCGATCGACATGGTCTCCACCTCCGAGGTCAGCGTTTCGCTCACCGTCGATTCGAACTCGAGCCTGCCCGCCATCGCCGCCGATCTGAGCAAGCTGGCCGATGTGAAATACGAGGGCAAAAAAGCCCTGGTCTGCATGGTGGGCGAGGATATCCGCGGCCAGAACGGCATCGCCGCCCAGGTCTTCAATGCCATCCGCCACATCAACGTGCGCATGATCTCGCAGGGCGCCAGTGAAATCAACATGAGCTTCATGATCGATGAAGACGACGCCGACGAAGCCATTCGCTCGCTTCACGCCGCCTTCTTCCAAAGCCCCGACCCGGCCATCTTCGACGTGGAAGCACGCAAACTAGCAGCGGAAACGGTCAAGTAGTTCCCGTCAGCGGCACGAAATTGGGCGGGAAGCCGGAGAGATTTATCGTTGGCAGCATCGAGCTGGCAGCCAGGAGCTGACAAATGCTCATCCTCGTACTCGGCAAAGGAAAAACCGGCTCGCTCGTCGCTGAGGTCGCCCGCGAACGCGGTCACGGCGTCCGCGCCCTTGACATTGTTGAGAACCGGCACGCCTCTTCGCTCACCGCTCCCAACCTCGCCGGCGTCGACGTGGTCATCGACTTCACCGCGCCCGAGGCAGCTCTCGAAAACATTCGCGCCGTGCTGGCGCTCGGTGGCCGCATCGTGGTGGGCACCACCGGCTGGTACGCTCACCTGGACGCGATGAAGGCTCTGGCGGCAAGGCGCGGCGGAGCGCTCTTGTACGGAACCAATTTCTCCATGGGCGTGCAAAAACTCTTCCGCCTTACGGCCGAACTGGCGCGCCTCGAAGGCTACCAATTCTCCATCTCTGAAACCCACCACACTTCGAAACTCGACGCGCCCTCGGGCACGGCCATCACGCTTCAGCAGATCGTCGAAGCCGCGCAGCCCGGAACCACGGTGGAGATCACCTCGCACCGCGTAGGCGACGCCAAGGGCGAACACATCGTCACCGCAACCAGCGACGTCGACATCCTCGAGATTCGCCACGACGCCCACTCGCGCCGCGGGTTTGCGGTGGGCGCCGTCCGCGCCGCCGAGTGGCTCGACGGCAAATCCGGCGCCTGGGACTTCAGAGAGATATTCGACCAGCTTTAAGCGCCCGTGGTGGGTTAGGATCCCTCGTGTCGCCCCCGGTCAACAGGAGGTTGCGAGAGCAAGCCCTCGCACCTCTCGATGCGCTTACGCTGCTGCCGATTCCAGCACACCCGTACGCGTCACCGCAATCACGCTGATGTCATCCTGCTGCCCAAAGTCCTGCGCCACCTGAGCAATCTCGCCCACCGTTGTCGCCGCCCTCGCCAGCTCAGCAACCCGCTCGAAGCCAAAGAGGCGGCCGTCGGCGTCAGTAGCTTCCGCCACGCCGTCAGAAAGCAGCAGCAGGCGGTCGCCCGGCCTGAGTTGGAAGCGCATCACGGAGCACTTGGCTTCTTCAGTCAAGCCCAGGGGCAGCGCGCCCTCCATCGGCAGTGGCTCCCCGTTCCGGTAAGGCGGCAGGTGCCCGGCGTTGGCCAGAGTCGCCGCGCCGTCTTTTGCGATTCTCAGCGCCAGGCAAGTGGCCTGGGCATCGGCGCGGCCGATGAGCCGCTGGTTGAGCTCGTGCAGCATTACATCGGGGTCGGAACTGAACCGTTCGGTGCTGCGGATGGCGCCAACCATCAACGCCACCAGCATGCCCGCTTTCAGGCCCTTGCCGGTCACGTCTCCCGCAACAATCAGCAGGCTACCGTCGGTTTTGTGGGGAATGATCTGGAAAAAGTCCCCGCCCACCTCGCGGGCAGGCCGGTATTCGCTCTCGATCTCCAGGCCGGGAAGGGCGGTGCGGGCCTGGGGCAGGATCATCTGCTGGACTTCCTGGGCCTGCTTGACGTCGAGAGCCATCTGCCGCTGGGTGTGGATGGAGTTCAGAAGCCGTCGCAGGAGCAGCACGACGACCACCGCGGCAAGAAGTAAGTTCGAGATCGCCCCAAGGCGCACGCTCAAGCCAAAGAGGCTCCATCGGACGACGATATGCAGGACAGCAAGCTCTGCATTAAATGCCGCGACACCCCACAGAAGGACGGCGGGCAGCACCAGCCAACCCTCGACCCCCTGGCGGCGAATGCCCTGGAAGACGATCCACAGTTGCAGGGCGAAAAGCAGCAACCGGACGAGCACCGAAGCGGAGAGAAAGACGGGGGCGACCCGGTGCTGGACGAGGCCCACCACCATCTCCTGACCGAGGACGATGGTCACCAGGTAAAGCAAAGCCAAAGCCGCAGCGGCATGCGGTGTCCAGGCCGGACGCGGCCGCCCGAACCAGACCCACCAGACCATCACCCACCCGGCGGTGATCAGTGCGGTCAGCGTGGCGTCATTGAGCACCTGAGCGCTGGTGATGGTGACCACCTGCCCCCAGGAAGAGACGGATGAGATGGCGACCGATACGGTTTGCACCAGGAAGAGGAAGCCCATCCAGAGATAGACGCGGTCGGAGCGGTCGAAAAGGATAAACGTAAAGGCCACGCAGGCCAGCAGGGCAAACACCGGGATCTGTGCCGCGGTGAGAGCATACGCGCGAACCAGTTCCAGCCAGCTCATCTGGTACTGTGCGGCCACCGTGGAGTTGTCGCCGAGGATGGGGGCATCGTGGAACCCGCCCACATCGGCTGTTTCGGTCAGGGTGGCGGGGAGCATGTAGACGCGGAAGGCGAGGACCCGGGTGGAGACGCCGTTACTTCCCTCTTCGCCGGCGGGGGTGGGCAAAGAGAACATCATGGGCTGGCTGTAAAACCCCTGCGGATTGCTGCCGGAAAAGCGGCCGAACTGTCCGACCAGGCTGCCGTTGTCAAAGCACTGATAAACGTCGTCCATGTCCGCCGGGCCGGCAAGGGCCAACTGCTGGCCGGGCTGCGCCTGGACCTGGACGCGGATGCGGTACCAGGCATAGCCCCAGTAGCCGGCGTGGCCCCGGGCCGTCCAGCCGGGAACGAATCCGGACATGCCGGAGATGGGATCGATGGAGCCGGCTGCGGGAGTCAGATCGACATCTTCCCATCGGGAGTCGTCGAAGTCCGGCTCGGCCCAGAGCGGCTTGCCGGTCTTCCCATCGAGCGGCGAGTCGCCCGCCGTGAACTTCCACGGCCCGTAGAGCGGTACGGCAGACTGGCCCAGGGTAACGTGCGCCGTGCCGCTAGCCTGCGCCTTCAAAGCCGGCTGCGCCGCGGCCTGTGTGCTGCCCGCAAACCACGCACTCAGTGAGAAAAATAAGAAGAAGAAAATGCGCCGTGCCATGGCATGCCCTCTTTTGCGAAGCTGACCTGCTCTACGAACTATACGCATCCTGGCCCTTCGAGGGAAAGCCGCAATGCCGATGCCGGGATTGGGGATCCGGCCCATGCAGGACCATCCGCGAACTGGGAGCCGGGTGCGGGCTCTCCAGGTGCCATTTGCTCCATTCCCGCAGCTTGCAGCCGCGCGATTACCCCGAAACCGCAAAGCTCCAAGCCACCATTTCGCGCAAGAAAGGAAGCTTCAAGCTACCATTTTCAAGCCGAGCCCGCAGCCAAAGTTGACGAATCGGTACCCTCCCCAGCCACTGTCATTCGCCATCTGCCATCTCCCAACTCCCGCCGTTATAATCTCTCTAGTCATGGAAACTACGGGTTGCGGTACAGCAATTGTTACGCCCTTTCGGACCGATGGTGCGATCGACGAGCCGGCGTTGTGGGCGCTGGTGAACTGGCAGATCGATTCAGGAATTGATTTTCTGGTGGCTTGCGGGTCCACCGGCGAAGCAGCCACGCTCGATGAAGATGAGTGGCTGCACGTGGTCCGCATCGTGGTGGAAGTTGCTGCGGGCCGGGTTCCCGTCTGGGCCGGTTGCACGCACAACTCCACCCGCATGCTGGTGCGCCAGGCCAATTTACTGCGCCGCGTGCAGGGCGTGGACGCCATTCTCTCCGCCAATCCGTACTACAACAAGCCGTCGCAGGAGGGCCAATTCCAGCATTTCCTCGCCTTGGCAAAAGCCGTGCACCCCTTGCCGGTTGCCGTGTACAACGTGCCTGGGCGGACAGGTGTAAATCTCGAGCCGCAAACGGTGGTTCACCTCGCTGCCGCGGCGTCCAACATCCAGGCCATTAAAGAGGCCAGCGGCAAGCTGCCGCAGATAGCCGAGCTGGTGCACACGCTTCCGCGCGGCTTCAAAATCTTCTCCGGGGACGATAACCTGGCCCTCGCGGCCATCGGCATTGGAGCACACGGGCTCATCAGCGTGGCCTCAAACGAAGCGCCGGCCGAGCTGGCGCGCATGATTCGCGCGGCCCTCAATAACAACTGGGCTGAAGCGCGCGAGCTGGAGCGCCGCTATGCGCGCCTCTTCGAGGCGAATTTCTGGGAATCCAATCCAGGGCCGGTGAAAACAGTACTCAACCTGATGGGCCGCACCACCGATCAGGTGCGCCTGCCGCTGGTTCCACCCACGCCCGCCACGCGCGCCCGCCTTGAACGGCTGGCCGGCGAGTTGGGCCTGCTCAAACATGTGCCCGTCCCGCCGGGTCTCCGCGCCGAAGTATTTTAAGACCAGCGCAGCATGCGCATTTTCCTGCATTCGGCCACTTCGAGAATGACCGTCGATCTCCTCTTCAGAAAAGATCGGCCAGCGGCGGAAACGTCATCAGCAGGCTCAAGCCGAGCAGCAGAAGAGCCGCGGCGTTGATGCGCGCCAGTGCCACGTCCCGATTGCGCCAGCGCGCATGCAAAATCGCCCAAACGGCGAGCCACACAAATATGGCGGATGCAGTCACTCCGGAGAGCGGACCAGTCGGCCTCCAGAAAATCATGAAGCTCTTGATGGACGCGGATTGATCCGCCAGGATCGCGAAAAACCCCACCAGGAACGCGCCGATGCCGGCCGAGAGAACGGCGGCTGCGCCTGGGCCGTTGGGGATTTGTGCGGAGCCTGCCTTGGCTGATGTTGCGTGCATGGTTGCTCTCCGTGTTGAATTACTTTCCTGATAGGATGTGAATCCTCGCGCCGCCCTCGACAGGCGCGTTCTTGTTGATCATGGCGCCGAAGAAACCGGCAATGCCCGCCGCCAGCAGCGAAACCCAGACGAAACAAAGCACCGTGGCGCGAAGCTGGGGATGATTTTTCAGGTTGCGGCCGTATTCGAGAACCACCGCAGCGGCCATGGTGATCGAGATGGGCACAAGCCACGCAACATGCTCCTTCCACTCCATGCCCAGAGAGTGCCACGCGCTGGTGGACGGGCTGGCCATGAGCAGTCGCTGCGGAAACGCAGCCAGATCCGCCGTTCCCGGCGGCGCAACCGCGCGATACCACGGATAAATGATGTATGCCCCGGTGAGCACTGTGAGCCATGCCAGCGCGGCCATCGCTACCAGGTAAATTCGCAAGAAGGATTCATCCCGTGCCGGCATCGCGCCTGCATTGCCCGGCGCATAGCGGCGATGGAGTTCCACCAGTGCGCCGGAGCACGCCAGCAGATAGAGCGCGCCAAACCCCATTCCATGTACCAGAGTCCAGAGACTGCGGGCCGTGATTTCCATCTGCTCAATCCTTTCACGCGAACCTGAAAGCGTTAGAGTCCGCCTCTGTTTGCCGGTTCCGGGAACAACCCGTTGCGGGCAGTCTTTTTGTCGTCCTTGCCCCACGTCCAGTACATCCCGGCATAGGCGTAGTTCTCAGTTTGTCCCGCTACCGAGTGGCCGTAGGCAAGAAGGAACTGCTCGCCGGGATGATTCTTGAAGTGGTAGTACCCCCCGATGTCGATCATCGTGGAAGCTTCGGTTTGCGGCGCCGCAAAACCCTCCCGGCCGTGGGCAAAAACCTCCACTCCCAGCTCCAACCGCTCGCTCAACTCTCGCTTCACCAGCCATCCAGTGTACGGAAAATCGCGGTAGCCGGCCTGTGGCACGACTTCATAGCCGCCGCCGCCGTCAAAGAGCCACTTTCCGGAGTTCTTCTGCAGCCAGATGGGGAGCTTGTACCAGACCTTGCCCACACCGAGACCTTTTGTGTAACTTCCGGTCGGCATTTCAAACATGGTAAAGCTGCCGATCTGCGGCATGTGCTTGCCTTCTTTGATAAACGCGATCTTCACGCCCAGTTCCATATCCGTCAGGCCAAACGCCGTGGCGCCCACGCCGCCCGGAAGAAATACGGGATTGTTCGACGGCGCGGCAACACCCCAGGGCAGAATGGCGTGCAATTGCACCCTTGGAATGGCGCCCCAGTTGAATTCAAATGCGGGCCCCGTGGAATCGAGCTCTGCCGGCGTGCCGTCCATGCCGCCGAAAATGTAGAACTCGTAGTGATGCAGGTCCACCGGCACCGGATCGTCGGTTTGATAGGGTGGCCCTTGCGCCCACAACCCTGGGATGGCGAGCACCAGGAGCAGGCATGGAAACAGCCTCGACACAATGCCGGGGAATCTCATCGACGCTCCCTGAATGAGCCGGAAGGCGGCTTTATTGAGAGTCGATGTTAGAGCCTGAGAGGGGCAATGGTCCAGCGAGGATTACGATATTCATCGCGCTTTCATCTTCGTGGTCCCAAATACCCAACAATTCTCGAACCTCAGCGGAAGTGCTTGTGTCCGCCGCCGGAGTGGCTTGTTCTGGGCGCTTTCTCGTGCCCGAAGCCCTTCGGCGCGTGCCCGCCGCCGTAGGAATTCTTCGGTGCGCGGCCGCCGTTGAAACCATTCGATTCGTGCCCGTGCCCGAAGAGATGGAATCCACCGGAATGCTCATTGCGCGCGTAGGATTCGCCATACGCGTCATTGGACCGTCCGCTGAATCCGCGCGACGATCTCGCTTCCGGCGCTCGATAACCTGGCTCACGATACGACTGCGCGCCATAAGATGGCGCTCGATAGGACTGATAGGGATTGCCATACCCCGCACCCGGACGTGCGGCATAATTCTGCCCAGGCCGGCTCTGGTTGCCGTAACCATACCCGGAATTTCCGCGCGTCTCCGCACCTCCCGCGTAGGCCTGCGGCCGGC
>PLSH01000210.1 GCA_003165095.1 Acidobacteriaceae bacterium | reverse complement strand
GTGGCTTTTGACGCTCCCATCGATTTCAGGATGCCGATCTCCCGCGTCCGCTCCAGCACCGCCGTATACATGGTCTGGAAGATCACCAGGAAGCCCACGATGACGGCAATCGAGATGACCACCCGCAGCGCAAGATCGAAGCCGGGAAACCGCGATGGCGTGTACATCGAGATGATGTCTTCCATGGGCTGCACGCGATAGCCCTGCATGCCGGGCGTCGCCTCAATCTCCTGACCGATCAAACTGTTGTTGGCGGGATTGTCGGCCTTGAGATAAATAACCGATGCCTTGCCAACTGAGCCGGTCAGCGCGCCCAGAGTATCGATGGGCACCACCCTGCGCCCGCCCTTGCCGCTCTCCACGATGCCGCAGATTCGGAATTGATGGTGCAGGCTTTGAATGTTGATCGTCTCCCCTACATGGTGGTGGCCGCCGCCGGTCTTGGCCCACACATCGTCGACGATCACGTCATAAGGCCCCTCAAACGGCCCTCCTTCGATGAAGGTAAACGGCTTGAGCGCATCAAAACTCTTGAAGTCAACTCCAAAAAGGATCTCGAGCGAGTCCCCCATGGAGAAATTGGTGATGACCGGCGCGGCCACGGCCACGTGGGGCAGCGTGCCGAGAAAGCCGGCCAGCTTGGCCGGCATCGGTGCGCCGCTCATGCCGTTCATGAAACTGGCATTCGACGGACTGACCACCAGGTCGGCGCCGATCCCGTTGGTGCGCTCTTTCTCGTCGTTCAACATGCCCATGAAGATGCCGACGATGGACAAAATCATGACCACTTCAATGGCCACCGCCAGCACGCTGATGATCGAGCGCAGCGGGCGGTGAATCAGATTGGCAAAGATGAGCTTGTTCATTCTTTTGGCCTTGCTCCGAGAGAGAATACAGCCTCAAAAATCCCTCGCCTTCAGGGTAACAGCCCCAGCCTGCCTGCCCGGTCAGCGCATTTCCCTTCCTCTCGGCCCAAAATAGGACCCCTTCGATTCCCCTGCGGACCTATTCGGGATGTGTACAAAATTGGCACAGTCCCGGCCCCAGGTTAGTGAAAATAAAGGCGGTCCCGAGAATCGGCTTTGACGTGCCTGTGAACCGGGTTTATTGTGGTTGTGGAAATCCCGCGGGATTTGAATCCCGTTCTTGGGCCTCGATGGGCAATTTTGGAGAAGACCTGCGCATGGAGCGGCTTTCCCGCGGCATTGCGCTGGAAGATATCACCGCCGTCACCAAAATCAGCCAGCGTCACCTCCTGGCGCTGGAGCAGGAACGATTTCGCCTCCTTCCCGGCGGCATCCTCAGCAAGGGCATCGTCCGCGGCTACGTAAACGCTGTGGGCCTCGACGAACACGACTGGACAGACCGCTTTCTAAGAGCCTATTCCGCATCCGGACAGTCGATCGAAGATGACCACGGCTGGACCACTTTCGCAGCCAACGTCGGTAAAGCGCGCATCATGCGCCACGATGCCGTCGAGCTCCGCCTGCGCTGGCTCGGCGCCATCCTGCTGCTGCTCGTCGTAGCCGCGGCGGCCTTCCTCTCCGTGCGCTACTACGGCCTCCGCTCCGGGTGGTGGCCCACCCTGTTGCCGTCTCACGCGTTCTCCGCCGCAACTCATTCCGCAACCTCCTCGGCACACGCCCTGTTTGCCCGCATTCACGGCTGGTTCAGCCACTGATTCGCGGCTGATCGCCAGGCTTTCCATAAAGCCAGGACCGGTTAATGCCCCATCGAACCCGTTGAACGCGCATTCCTCGCCGTTCGCTGCCGGCCTTTGCTCCCGTCGCTCCGCCCAATTAAAATAGAAGGACGTTAAATCCCTTGAATGAGAAGGAGTCTGAAGTTGAGCGATCGTTTCTTGTTTACCTCTGAGTCAGTCACCGAAGGCCACCCGGATAAAATTGCCGACCAGGTCTCCGACGCCATTCTCGACGCCTGCCTGGAGCAGGATCCCTACAGCCGCGTAGCCGCCGAGACCCTCACGGCCACCGNNGTCATCGCCGGCGAAATCACCACCCAGGCCTACGTCGATTTCCAGAGCCTCGTCCGCGGTGTTGTGGCCTCCATCGGTTATGACAACGCTCTCTATGGATTCGACTCCAACACCTGTGCAGTCATCTCATCCATCAACAAGCAGTCCGGCGACATCGCCCAGGGCGTTGACACCGGCGGCGCCGGCGACCAGGGAATGATGTTCGGATACGCCTCCAACGAAACTCCGGAGCTGATGCCCGCCCCCATCTCTCTGGCCCACAAACTCTGCCAGCAGTTGACCGCGGTCCGCAAGAGCGGAAAGCTGCCTTACCTTCGCCCCGACGGCAAGAGCCAGGTCACGGTGGAGTACGACGAGAACGGCAAGCCCGAGCGCATTGACGCCGTGGTCATCTCCAGCCAGCACGCTGAGAGCGTGTCCAACGAGGAGTTGCACGCCGACATCCTCAAGCACGTCATCCAGGCCGTATTGCCCGCCAAGTGGCTTGACGAGCACACCAAGTACCACATCANNGCATGGGCCGGCACGGCGGCGGCGCTTTTTCAGGAAAAGATCCGACCAAGGTGGACCGTTCCGCCGCTTACATGGCTCGCTACATCGCCAAGAACATCGTAGCCGCGGGTCTGGCTGAAAAGGTTGAAGTCCAGCTTGCTTACGCCATCGGCGTGGCCGAGCCGGTCTCAGTCCTCGTTGAAACCTTCGGAACCGGCAAGCTGAGCGCAACCCGCCTCACCGAGTTGATCCGCAAGAACTTCTCGCTCAACCCCAAAGGCATCATTGAGAGCCTCAACCTGCGCCGGCCCATCTACCGCAAGACGGCCGCCTACGGACACTTCGGCCGCAACGATCCCGATTTCACCTGGGAAGCCACCGACAAAGCCGCCGCCCTGGCCGAACAGGCCGGAGTAGCCGCCGCCGCAAAGTAAATCCGCCCACGAAACCCCGGGTGCCCCAGGTCCCGTTTTTAGGACTTGGGAATCTCAACCCGGAGCCCCACGCCGGGTGCCCCCGGTCCCTCGCTTTTGGGGACCGGGGATTCCACCAAACCAAAATCCTCCGGGTGCCGGGGAAACCTCGAATTTCACCCCACATTCCTCAACTCACCACCAAACCCAAATGCCCCGCACCGCGTCGATGTCTTAGAATCTTCCGAGGACGCCCCAACACGTCCCCGGTTCTGGAGAATTCGATGCGTACTTCTTTCGTTGCCCCCATTCTGCTTGCCTTTTCCGCCCTCTGCGCCGCGCAGAACCCCGCCAATTGGAGTTACTTCGCCAAGACCGGGCCGCTGGAATGGGGCAAGCTCGACCCCGCTTACCAGGCCTGCTCCAAAGGACACGAGCAGTCGCCCGTCGACATCCGCCATGCCCGCCTCAACAAGAACCTGCAACCCATCGAATTCCACTACATCGCCGGCCCCGTCACGCTCGTCAACACCGGCCACACCGTCGAAGTTCACGTCGATCCCGGCAGCTACATCGTGGCCGGCGGCGTTCGCTACGACCTCATCCAGTTCCATTTCCATCATCCCGGCGAAACTCCCGTAAACGGCAAGCTTTCCGATTTGGAGCTTCATCTGGTTCACCGCAGCGCCGACGGCAAGCTGGCCGTGCTGGCCGTGCGCCTCAGCGTGGATCGCGGTTTCCCCAATGCCACCATGGCCACTCTATGGGATCACCTGCCCGCAACCGCGGGCGCGAGCGCAAAAGTTGCTGACATGGTGAATGCCGCCGGATTGATTCCCGCCGACCGCGGCTACTGGACTTATACCGGATCGCTCACCGCGCCGCCCTGCACTGAGGGAGTGCGCTGGTTCGTCTTTGAAGATCAGCTCAGCATCAGCCGCGACCAGGCACGCGCATTCTCAAATCTCTACAAGATGAACACTCGCCCCTTGCAGGATCTGCACGGCCGCCGCATCGAAGCCAACGAATAACAGACNNCCGCCAGCCCCCTACCGCTTCTCAGCCAGCGCCTCTTTAGCCGCGGTAAGGCTGACCTTGGGCGGTTCGCCAAACGTCACTGTTCCCTCCACGCCGCGCTTCTGGCTGCCATATTGAATCTCGTTTTGCCCCAGCGTCACCGCGCCGTTCTCAATCGATGCATCCCCGCGCCAGCGATCGAAACGTGCCAGCGCGGCGGGAACAGGTCCGGCCTTGGAAGATTCCGACGGCTGATTGCCGATAGCTCCGCGCCGGCACTCGAAGTGGAGTGCGCCGTGGGCCGTGGCAGCGAGATCCTTCGCGGTGTAGCCTGAGAGCTCGATCTTGCCGTTGCCGTTCAAGGGAGCCCCGGCCCAGCGCAACCCGAGCATCGCGCCCACTGAGGTCACGTCGAGCTTCTGGAATCCGCCCTCGAAGGTGTAAGCAGGCTTGTCCGCGTCGGTGGCGGGCTTCAAGAGCGATCCGGCAACGTGAATGCGGCCGCCGGACAGGCCGGCATCGAGGTTGGCAATTTCTGCACCGGTATGCAGAACCCTCAGGTCGGCCGACACTCCTTGGAGCGTGATCGGTCCCAGGACCAGCGAATCGGCCGTCACCGTGCCCATCAGCTCCGGCCAGGGCGGAGCCGTGGAGGGGTGCAGACGGTCAATCAGGGTTGAAAGCAGCGTGCCCTTCTCCTGCACTCCCAGAATTGCAGTCTCCACCGTAGATGCGTCCAGATTGCCAAATTGCACTTGAAAACGGGTCGCGCAGGGTTCCGGGCCGGCGCAGCTCGTTGACCATACCACGCTCGCCGTTCCCTTCATTGGACCGTAGGAGAAAGCCACCGGATCCCAGCGAATCTCGCCGCCGCCCAGGTGCAGCGTCGCCTGGGCGATCTGCACGTGATTGGCAAGGAAATCGGCCTTCCAATTGGCCTCTCGCACCGTCACCGTGCCGCTCACGCTGTCCGTGGCCTGCGTTGCCGCCGCCGCCGCTGCGGGTAGCGCCGCCTCCGTTGCCGGCAGCGCCGCTTCCGTTGGAAGACTGTCGGGGCGGATCTCCTGGGCCCGCAGCCACGGACCCTCGGCGCTTAAATCGATTGCAATCGGATCGCCCGCCAGCGCGTCCAGTCCCGCGGGCTCAGCCATCCCCGCCGCATGAAGCAGTTCTCTCGTTCGTGCCAGGCTCGCCTGGCCACGCACCGTCGCCTGGTATCCGGAGAGCGCCATCTTGAAGTTGATTGAAAGCGGAGTCGTTCCGCCCGCGGGCAAAGTCATGGTTCCTGCCAGCGCCTGCCGTTGGTCTTCCGCAGCCGAGGCAGCGGCCACCGGTTCCAGCACTAATCTCGGCGCCTGAATTGGGCGGCTCAAGCCATTCCCGCCCAGCTCAAAACCATCCACGGTCAGCGTGCCCGTAAGCGGCCCTTGCGCCACCGGAGCGGCCTTGGCTTGCCGCCGCCTCCCTGCTCTCACGGGCTCGGCTTGCACTTCGCCCGCGGTCGCGGTTGCCGCGTAGGCAATCTTCCCGCTGACCGTGCCTTTGGCCTCCAGATCGGGCGCAACCCCACTGCGCAGCGTTCGCAGCGCAGCCAGGGCCGCCGCAACCGGTATGCGGTCCAGATCGATCGAAAGCACCGGCGGCTGGTTCGCATCCGGCCAACTCCCGGTTACATCGATCCGGCCGTCCCCAAGCGGCGAGTCGCATACCAGCTTCTCAAGCGCTCGCCGGGAATAGTGGTACACAAATCCGCAGTTGGCGTCGAAGTCCAGTGGCTCGGCGGGAGCGAATTCCGCGCGATGAACCCGCGTGGCCCGCAGCCGCGTCCTGATCTGGGCCGCATCCGCCGTGCCGTCCAATTCGAGCTCGCCCGTCAGGTCCCCGCGCCAGCCCGGATCGGAGCCCAGAATCAGACGGGCAAGCTGGCCGAGTTGAGCCTCCCGCCAATCCAGCTCCACGTGCACCGGCATCTCGCGCAGCTTCGGCGCACGCCGCGCGCTCGCTTCCAGACGCATCACTCCCGTGTCTTCCGTGTCCAGGCTCACGTCGGTTCGCGCCGGTTGCCCGCGCAGCCGGATGCGCCAGTCCCCCGGATTCTCCTGCCAGAACTCCAGGTCGGTGTTGATCAGAGAGAAGGGCAGCTTTTCCGCGCCGTCCTTGATGTTGATACGGGAGTTGGTGGCTTTCAGGTAAGGCAGCGGCCCGGCTCGGCGTTCACCCCCGCCGTTGTCCGTCGATCCCGCCTTCGCGGCGGCCGTCCTGAAAATCGGATCTAGATTCCACCGCCCCGGCGCCGTGCGCACCAGGTTCAGGCTGGCTTCGTCCAAGCTGATCTGCCCGATCTCCAGGCGTCCACGCCACAGCGGCAGCAGCCGGATCGAAGCGACCACCGTATTCGCGTGCAGTACCGGCTCGGCCCCATAGGCCGGATCTTCTGCCACGCTCAGATCGGTGAGCACAAATCCCGGCCGCGGCAGCAGTCGAACTTCCACTGAAGAAAGCCGCACCGGCCTGCCCAGCGACGACGACATCAGCTGGGTAATCTGGCTCTTGTACCGGCTCACGCTCACCAGCGGCGGAGCCAGCAGCACCAGAAGGATGGCCACAACCGCCGCCAGCGCCAGTTGAAGCCGCCTCCGCTTTCGTTGCCGGCCTTGCGCGTATTCTGTCATCGTCGATTCAGTGATCGGTTTTCTTGAGTGGCCGGTTAAAGGCGTTGCCAGGTTTCAGCCGGTAACTGCCCTTACTTCACCAGGTGAAACGTCCGCTTCCAGCGCGTTTCAGTGAAAAAATGCAGCGCCACATGGCCCATCCACTCCAGCCTGTTGCCGATCCCCGTCCTGTCATACTCCGACTCGGGAGTCTCAAAAGACCAGTAGTTGAACAGCGGCCGGCCCACGATGTTGGCCCTCGGCACAAATCCCCAGTACCGCGAATCCAGGCTGTCGTGCCGGTTATCGCCCATCATGAAATACTTGCCCGCTGGAACCACCAGCTCCCCATCCACAATGTAATTGGGCGCATCCACTGACCAGTCCTCGGTAGCTCCCTCGCTCGGATCCATGGCCGGCGGTATGGCCGGGAATTCATCGAGATATTCGAGCTCCGCTGGTGAATTGGTAGGCAAATCCTGTTGACCGGCTGCCGGAGTCACCGGCGCTCCGTTGATGATCACAACGCCGTCGCGCAGGTGAATGTGGTCGCCGGGAACGCCAATCAATCGCTTCACCAGGAATAAATACTGCGGCTTGCCGTCGGCATCCGGCGTCGGTTCTGGCGATGGCTTGATGAAAACCACCACATCGCCGCGCCGGGGCTCGCGGTAATGCTCGAGCGGCATCCACTTGGCCGGAGGAGCCAGAGTAAGGCGGTCCACCAACAGGTGATCCCCCACCAACAGCGTCTTCTCCATCGATCCCGAGGGAATGACGAAATTCTGAGCCAGAAAAGTGAGAATAAACAGTCCCACCACCAGCACCCCGCAGATGCTGGCGACCGCCTCAAACGGCGTCTCCTCCACCTTTTCTTCAGCGAGGGCTGAGTCGTCTTTCACAGAACCGGGGCCGCGCTGCGTCTCAAACGGCTCTTTGCCAGCCGGCGTTTTCTTCTTCGTCATCCCGTCACTCTTTATCAACGTTCCCTGTTCCCTATTCCCGAGTCCCGAGTCCCTGATCCCTGACCACTGATCACTGACCACTGTTCTCAATGCACTACGCGGAAAATCCGCTTCCAGCGCGCAAATCCCGTCAGCCGCTCTGAGAGTTCTCTTTCGTGTCCGAGTCTATCATCCGCGGCCTGCTGCACATCCGTGCTCGAGGGCCGCCGAAGCGAGAAGTAGATCACCAGCGGCCGAGCCACGATCGCCTGCCGCGGCACGAACCCCCAGAACCGCGAATCGTTGCTGTGGTTGCGGTTGTCGCCCAGCACAAAGTACTCTCCCTCCGGCACCACCAGTTCCCCGTTCCGGGTCAGGCTCTGTATCTGCCGCCACCATTCCGGATCGACCGTGGGGTCGGTGTATATCGTTGCCGGAAAATTGTCGCGGAAGTCATCGAGCGGCGCTGGCTCGAATGCCGCATAAGGCTCGTCGAGCGC
>PLSH01000306.1:16446-18263 GCA_003165095.1 Acidobacteriaceae bacterium | reverse complement strand
CGAGGCCGACCTGGCCGGCTACATTGTTTACCGCCGCGAGGGCGATGGCGGCTGGCAGCGCATCTCCCCTGCGCAGCCGGTGGTCGGTCCGGGATTTCACGATGGGAACGTGCTAGGCGGCCACTCCTACCACTATGCGGTGAGCGCCATCGACGAGGAAGGACATGAAAGCGCGCGCTCGGCTGAAGCGCAGGAGACGGTGCCGAGCCCTTAACACATTCGCGGTCGGGGATCGCGTCGAGGAAGCGGGTCCACTATGAAATATTGCCGGTTTTTGCTGAACGACGAGGTCCATTACGGCGCCCTGGAAGACCGCAGCGGCGAGTTCTGGATTACCGGCCTTGCGCCCGCGCCGGCCGACGACCTGGCCTACCGGGTGGCGCTTGATGAGATAGATGCGTGGGGCTTGGAATTTAAGCCGATGCCGATGAGGGCGGCCAAGCTGCTGCCTCCGGTAACGCCTTCAAAGATTATTTGCGTGGGGCGCAACTACCGCGCGCATGTGCGCGAGCTGGGCAACGAAATGCCCGTCGAGCCGCTGCTCTTCTTCAAGCCGCCATCGTCGCTGCTCAAACCGGGTGGAGCGGTGCGGCTTCCGGCGCAGTCCGAGCATGTGGATTTCGAGGGCGAGCTGGCGCTGGTGATCGGTCGGCGCGCCCACAAACTCAAGCCCGAAGACAACTGGCGTGATGTGGTGCGCGGCCTCACGCTGGCCAACGACATCTCCGCGCGCGACCTGCAGAAGAAGGATGCGCAATGGACGCGCGCCAAGGGCTTTGACACGTTCTGCCCGGTGGGACCGATTGTGAGCGACGAGCTGGATCTGGACGCCGGGCTCACGATCGAGACGCGGTTGAACGGCGAGGTGCGGCAGCACGCGTCGACGCTCGACTTCATCTTTTCGATTCCGGTGCTGCTGAGCGCCATCACGGCGGCATTCACGCTCGAGCCCGGCGACCTGATCCTGACGGGAACGCCATCCGGAGTGGGGCAGCTCAAGGCCGGCGACAAGGTCGAGGTGAGCATCGCGGGGCTGGGCGTGCTCAAAAATACGGTGGAGGCGGAGTAATTCGCGTTGAGGATTCGGAGCCCGCGTCAGCCCAATTTTCGGCCGCCAAAGAATCCCAGATTGGACCCGGTCGGAGGATCCTGCGGCATGACGCCGTGATAGTGCTTTCCAATTTCCTCACGAAATCGCTGCGGGTCTGCCGGTCGGCTCGAGAAGACGATCTTCGTGCCATCCGCTCCGATAATCGTCAGAGTTTTGGCCGTCTCGCTCTCTTTGATCTCTGAGATATCTCCCCACCGAATCCGCTTTTCGCCACGCAGCCAGAAATGCTGCTCGATTCCATCGTAGGCAACCACCACCGTTCCCGGGAACCGGAAAAGCTCCATAGCCGCCGTGGCAAGGATGGCCGCTGGAAACAATACGCCCCACGGCCTGCCGGCGTGTAGCTGCAAGTCATTGATGGCTGCCCACGCCGGTAAGAAAACAATCAGCGGCCACGCGAGATAGATGAGCGGATCCGGAGCGAACTCCACGCGTCCGCCGCCGTCGTCTTTGGCGGATCTCATTTTGCCGTTTTTGCGCATGCCCACAAACACAAGGAGAAACGAGGAAACGAGGTTGGCTATCTCGCGCGTAGGTTTCCAGATCATTTCAATCATCTTACCCCCGGGGACGCGATGGGCTGCCAGTTAAGGCTCTTCACCGCGGCCATCCCGGTTTGCACCGCGCCGCTCTGCAGCGCATCCAACGAAAGGGGTACACTGGTGCGGTAAGACGCCAGATCGGTTCCCCAGACCCCAGGAGGTAA
>PLSH01000306.1:0-16332 GCA_003165095.1 Acidobacteriaceae bacterium | reverse complement strand
GTTTCCACTGAGGTCGACGCACGGCTGTCGTTTGACACCGAAGCCACCATTGCCCAGGCGCGCACGATAATCGGCCTCTACGATAAGGCGGGAATCGGCCGCGAGCGCGTGCTGATCAAGATTGCCTCCACATGGGAGGGCATCTGCGCCGCCAAGGTGCTGGAGAAGGAAGGCATTCACTGCAACCTGACGCTGCTGTTCGGAATGCACCAGGCGATTGCCGCGGCGGAAGCCGGCGTCACGCTGATTTCCCCCTTCGTGGGCCGCATTCTGGACTGGTACAAGAAAGACACCGGCAGGGATTATCAGGGCGCGGCCGATCCCGGCGTGCAGTCGGTGACCAATGTGTACAACTACTTCAAGAAGTTCGGCTACAAAACGGTGGTGATGGGCGCGAGTTTCCGCAACATCGGTGAGATTACAGAATTGGCGGGGTGCGACCTGCTCACCATCTCGCCGCAACTGCTGGCCGAGTTGGAAAAGACCTTGGGCGACCTGCCGCGCAAGCTCGATCCGCAGGCAGCCCAATCGCTTCCCATCGAAAAAATCGTGGTGGACAAGGCCGCCTTTGAAAGGATGCACGCCCAGGACCGCATGGCTCACGACAAGCTGAAGGAAGGCATTGAGGGGTTCTCCGCAGCGCTCGAAAAGCTGGAGGGGTTGCTGGCCGCGCGGCTGGCGGCGCTCGAATCGCGGACGCCGGCAGCGGTTTGATTTGCGCTTCGCCACAGCACTGAATCGCACGGGCAGCCTCAAGGGGCTGCCCTATGTGATTGCAATCGATGATCCACTCTGCCAACAAATTTGGCGCTCCTCTCTTTACAAACTGGAGAATTAGGCTAGTCTCGGTGTTAACGCATCACCCTTGGCAGCGGCTGCTCTTCCCCGGCAACGCGCAATGTAATGCAGCCACTGCTTCAAGAGCACGCCGGTTGCTGTACGCAACGCCACAGGAGGTTTGCATGCCGTCTCAGTCTCATCCGCTCGAACCCTTCTTCAAACAGGCAGTCCGGAACAGCTACGAAGGCAGGCTGGGGCTGCGCGATCCGGAAGTGACCGGATATGTGGCGCGCCTGCTCTGCGAATTCTCAGAGGCCGGCAATCTTTACAAGGTGAAAGACGAGATGGGCCGTCCGATCGCGGAGCTTGAGGGGATGATCCAGGCCGCGGACCCGGTTCACGGCGCCGCGCCTTCGTTCGATGCGGAGCGCGCGCTGCGCAAGCACATCGGCGACTACGCATTGTTTGTTGCGGGCATGTATCCCGAGGCGATGGGCTCCAACCGCCGGATGCGCCGCCATTATCCGAGCCTTGGCGAGTTGATCCGCGCCGGCAAGGAGAGCTACTTCATCGTCAGCCAGTTCAACCTGTTCGAATATGAACAGGAGGCTCCGCTTTTCGCGCGGCTTTCCGACCGTTTCGAGCGNNGATGCTGCCGCCGACAGTGAACTGAAGCTCGCTGACGCACGATGCCCATCCATTTAATTCCCAACCCTCCAGGTTGAATCCGGTCGTCTGCCGGGCGATACTTGTATCGGTACAAGTATCGAATCGACGATCAGGAAGGATTTCCAGATGAGCGAATATGTAACGTTGCGCGCGTTGGACGGACAGAAACTGAGCGCATATGTGGCTCGGCCGGACGGCGAGCCGATTGCGGCATTGGTGGTGGTGCAGGAGGTCTTCGGCGTCAACGCGCACATTCGTTCCGTAGCCGACGGCTATGCCAGGGACGGATTCCTGGCCGTTGCGCCGGCGCTGTTCGATCGCATTGAGCCGGGCATCGAGCTGAGCTACGAAGGCGCCGACATGCAGACAGCGATGAGCCTGATTCCGAAGCTCGATATCGATAAGGCGCTTGCCGACGTTCAGGCCGCGATTGAATTTGCGGCGAGCGATGCAGGTAAAAAAGTGGGCGTGATCGGGTATTGCTTTGGGGGAACGCTGGCGTGGCTGGCCGCAACACGGCTTCATCCCGCCGTGGCAGTGGGCTATTACGGCGGGCGCATCGGCAACTATGCCGGCGAACAGCCTCAGGTCCCTGTAATGCTGCACTTCGGCAAGCAGGACACGCACATTCTCGCCGCGGAGGTAGAGAAGGTTCACGCCGCGCATCCCGAGGTGGAGATTTACTGGTACGACGCGGGCCACGGCTTCAACTGCGATGCGCGCGCCAGCTATAGCGCCGCGGCGGCGCAGGAAGCGCGCGTGCGGTCGCTCGAATTTCTAAAAAAACACTTGTCGTGAAGGCCCGGTGTTCCTTCATCCTCTATGCGGGCGCAACATCAGGCAGGTGTCCCGCGAGGCGATGGAACGCGAACAGGGCGACCAGGTAGACGGTGCCGGCAACGGCGAAGAGCGGCGCGTAGTTGTGCGTGTGCTCCAGCACCTCGCCTGCGGCCGCGGCAAAGATCACGCCGCCCAGGGCCCCGGCGGTGCCGGCAAGTCCAGCCATGCTGCCCACCTCGGATTGAGCAAAGATGTCAGCGGGAGTGACAAACAGATTGGCGGAGAAGCCCTGGTGTGCGCCCGCGGCCAGGGCAACCACGGCAATAGACGCCCAGAGCCAATGCACGCCGGAAGCGAAGACCACCGGCAGGGCGCACAGCGCGCAGAGGAACATGGCCATCTTGCGGCCGAAGTTGATGCTGCCGCTGCGGCGGATGAGAGCCCCGGCCAGCAGGCCTCCGCCCACGCTGCCGGCGCTGGCTGTGAGATAGACGACGATCAGAGGAAGCCTCATCTGCCAGATGGTGAGTCCGAACCGCGCGGCAAAGAACTTCGGCAGCCAGTAGAGATAAAACCACCAGATAGGGTCAGTGAGAAACTTGGCAACGCATGGGCCCCAGCATTCGCGGCGCGCCAGCAGCGCTCGGAACGGGACCCGCGGAGCGGTGCTCACAGCGATTTTGGGACGCAGGCGATTGTAGGGAAACGCGAGCCACGCCGCCACCCACACCAGGTCAAGCGAGCCGGTGGCGAGAAAGGCCGCGTGCCATCCCCACCTGATCACGATAACCGGAATAAAGAGCGGCGTAAGCTGCACGGCAAGATTCATGCCCGTGTTGACCCAGCCCATGGCCAGCGCGCGCTGTTCGGGCGGAAAGTAATCGACCGTGGTCTTGATGGCCGCGGGGGAGTTGCCTGACTCGCCAAGGCCAAGCAGAAAGCGCACCGCGGCGAACCCGATCACCGAGCCGACCAGCGCGTGCATGCAACTGGCGATGCCCCAAAGAAGAGAGGCACAGGCGTACCCGGCCTTGGTGCCGATGGCGTCGAGAATGCGGCCGAAGGTGACGTAGCCGATGGCGTACGCGACCGTGAAGCCGGTGATGATGAAGCCGTACTGCGACTCCGACCAGTGCAGCGTCTGTTGCAGTTGCGGAGCCAGCAGGCCCAGAACCTGGCGGTCGAAATAGTTGAAAGTGGTGGCCGCGAACGCAAAAAAGCAGACCACCCAGCGCACGCGGTTATACACAGGAGCGCCAGCAGGAGCTGTCATGGTGGGCGAGGCGGAGTTTGCGTTCATGCCCGCGCGACCGAAGTTTCTGCGTTGCCATCAAGGCTGCGAAGCCTGCTCAATCGAGGACCAGGCTCAAATCCCCAGGTGACCACTCCCATACTTGCGGATTCTCTTTGATGTGCGAACGCGATTGCAGAGCTTTCCTTTTGTTTTGGACCGCGCGTCCTGCGATTGTCTGTTGCGGTGACTGGCATTCCATACCATGGTACTTCGCCGGGTCCTCGGATAAGAAGCCGGGGGCCGCATGGCTGCGCAAATTTAACAATTCAATTGGAAAAACAGCCTGCGGTTTCCCGAGGTTCCGCCTGCAAATCTTCGGGGACCTAGGGAAACCGCGGACTGCAAACGGACCGGCTCGTCTCTGAGCCCTCACTCCGACCAGACGCCCAATACGTTGCCCACTCCATCAGAGAAGTGGAAGCGGCGGCCGCCGGGAAATTTGAAGGTGGGCACGACCACGCCGCCACCTTCGAGCCTGACGGCGATCTCTGTGGCCGCAAGATCAGAGGAGTAGAGCACGACCAGCGGCGCAAACTTGCCCGGCCGATCATGCGCCGCGCTCTTGACGAACCCTCCGTCGATGCCCGCGCCCTGGAAGCTTACATATTCCGGCCCGTAGTCCACGAAGGTCCAGCCGAAGACCGTTCCGTAGAACTTCCTGGCCCGCTCGATGTCGGTGGTATGGAACTCGATGTAATTGATCTTGTGGTGATTTCCCGGGTTACTCATGACTTCTCTCCTTGGCGGTTGATTGCGTGGAGTCGAGGAAAAGCGGCGCAGATATGAAGCGCAGGCACACCTTCCCAGGCGTGCTTCTGAAGCGCCCCCATCCGCAATCCCTCAGAAGCCGGGGAAGGCAGGTAGAGTCCGCTGGTTGACATGCCATGCGCGGACTGCCGAGGTACAAGAAAAACTTAGCAGAGGCCCGGACACGACGCAACTGAAATCTGCCCATTCAGAGCAACTCTCCAGGCGGTCATGTGTTCCTCAGGCGAGCGCCTAGTTTATCGCGGCACAACGAACAGCCTGCCCGGATTCTCTCCTACCGAAACGCCCTCACCGTGACCACCCAGGTCCACAAGCAATTGACGCAGCGCCCCGTCGTGCAACACGTTGTTGCGAATCACGCAGTTCTCCAAGCCCTGGTAGACGATTCCATAGGACGGCGTCCACTTGCCCTCGCCGCCATCATCGCGACCGGACCAGATCGTGTTGCCCGTGCACGTTACGCCGGTCGCGCCTTCGATGAAAATCTGCGCGGAGTCATGACTCTCAGCATCGGCTAACTTGCCGCTGCGCTTGATAAAGTTGCCGGTGATGGTTACCTGCGTGGGACCGCGGCCGTTATTGCCTCTGCGCAGCGCTATGCCGCACGTACCCGCGCGGTCAAAGAAGTTTCCGGTGATCTGGTAGCCGTCGCCTCCCGCTATCACAAAGTTCTCCGCGCCGTTCCATTCGATGCGGTTTGCAGTAAAGGTCATCGACGCGTTCTCGTGCCGCGCGGCGAAGCCCGCGCCTTGGTTGCCTGAAAACCAATTGTCGAGAATGAACCCGTCCCAGCCGCGCATGTTCATGCCGTCGCCGCGGTTATATGCGAACTGGCAGTGACGGACGCTGAAGCACCACACACAGTCCAAATGCGCGCCGTCGCCGCTGAAGCTCGCCACACGACACCGCTCGATGCGGAAGCCGTCTTCATGCTCTCCGTATTTGGTGCGGTTCGTCAGAATGCCGTGGATGCCGGAACCGAGAGAACCGCCCTCCAGCGCAAGGCCGTCAATGGTTGCGCCACGCGCATCGGTCAGGTTCAGAAGGCAGGAGGATTGGGCGCCGGCCAGCTTGAGCACGCTCCCGCCGCCATGCGAATAATTCCACGCGGGAATGCCGACCAGCGCCGTACCTGGGCGCACGTGCAGTTCGTGCGTCCGATAGGTGCCGGGAGGAATAAAAACGCAGCCGCTCGACTTCGCCGCGGCATCCAGCGCCTTTTGCAGGGCCGCTGTGTCATCTGTTTTGCCGTCGCCAGCCGCGCCCAGTGACCGCGCATCCAACAGGCCGCCGTGCTTACCGGGCTGCGCCGGCGAAACTGCCGAACCCATCAGCAGCGAAGCTCCACCGAGCATCGCGCCAAGCGTCACATCCCGCCGGCTGAATGCGTCCATACTCGGCCCCTTTTCTGCCGCTCGCCATTTTACAAAATGTACCGGCTCAGGTCGTGGTCTTTCACGATGGACGCTACCATCTGCCTTACATATTCAGCGTCGATGAGAAACAGCTTCTCCGGGCCTGATGCGGTCATGCGTTCCTCGTAGGGGAGCGGCGTGGAGGATTCTCTCTTGATGGCCTCGGAAAGCGCGGCGGCCGCTTCATCGTCGGGCGCGCGGCGGGCCACGTCGGGAGCCAGGAAGCTCACGTCTTCAAGCACGCGCTCCATGATGGTGTGCAGGCGGCGCGCGCCGATGTTTTCAGTGGTCTCGTTTACCTTGAAGGCGAACTCGGCCATCTCGCGCAGCGCCTCAGGAGCAAACTCCAGCCGCACGCCCTCAGTCTCAAGCAGCGCCGAGTACTGCTTGGTCAGCGAGGACTTGGGCTCGGTGAGGATGCGCAGAAAATCGTCGACGGTGAGCGATTGCAATTCAACGCGAATAGGAAAGCGGCCCTGCAATTCGGGGATCAAGTCGCTCGGCTTGGAGACGTGGAACGCGCCGGCGGCGATGAAGAGAATGTGGTCGGTGCGGACCATGCCGTAGCGCGTGTTCACCGTGGTTCCTTCCACGATGGGCAAAATGTCGCGCTGCACTCCTTCGCGCGAAACGTCAGGGCCGTGACCGCCCTCGCGTCCGGCGATCTTGTCGATTTCATCTAAAAAGACAATACCGTTGGACTCGACGCGCTCGACAGCCGCACGGTTCACCGCGTCCATGTCGATGAGCCGGCCTTCCTCTTCCTGCACCAGGTAGTCGAAGGCGTCGGCGACCTTCATTTTGCGTTTCTTTGAGCCGCCGCCGAAGATGTTGGGCAGCATGTCCTTGAGGTTCATCTCCATGTCTTCGAGGCTCTGGTTGGAGATGATGCCGAACTGCGGAGTCCCGCGCTCGCGCACGTCGAGCTCCACCTGGCGCTCGTCCAGCTTGCCCTCGCGGAACTGCTGGCGGAGCTTCTCGCGGGAGCGCTGATAGCTCTCCGTGCCGGGCAGCGAGAGCTGGCCTTCCTGCGCGGGCGTGGCGGGCGGCGGAGGCAGCAACACGTCGAGCAGGCGCTCCTCGGCATTCATCTCCGCCTTGTCCTCCACCTCTTCGAGCCGCTCTTCGCGCACCATGTCGATGGAGATTTCCACCAGGTCGCGAATCATAGACTCGACATCGCGGCCCACGTAGCCGACTTCAGTAAACTTTGAGGCTTCAACCTTGAGAAACGGCGAATTGGTGAGCTTGGCCAGGCGGCGCGCGATCTCGGTTTTACCCACGCCCGTGGGGCCGATCATGATGATGTTCTTGGGNNTCTTGGGCATGATGTCGTCGGCGATATCCGGCGGCAGCTTCTGGCGGCGCTGGCGGTTGCGCAGCGCAATGGCCACAGCGCGCTTGGCGGCCTTCTGGCCGACAACATGCTTGTCAAGCTCGGCGACGATCTCACGCGGAGTCAGCTCGTCCAGCGAGAGATCCTGTTCTTCAGCGGATGCGGGTAAGTAAATGGCCATGAACGGAAGCCGGCGGAAACGTCCCGCTAGCCCTTCAACTCCTCAATCGTAATGCGGTCGTTGGTGTAGATGCAGATTTCGCCGGCGATCTTCATCGCTTTTTCGGCAATCTCGCGGGCGCTCAGATCGGTGTTTTCAAGCAGCGCGCGCGCCGCGGCGGTTGCATAACTGCCGCCGGAGCCGATCGCCGCCAGAGCCTCGTCGGGATCGATCACGTCGCCGGAGCCGGAGATGAGAAACGTCTGCGCCTTGTCGGCGACCAGCAGCAGGGCCTCAAGGTTGCGCAGCATTTTGTCGGTGCGCCAGTCCTTGGCCAGCTCGACGGCCGAGCGGTTCAGATTGCCGGCGTACTGCTCCAGCTTGGTCTCAAAGCGTGCGAAGAGCGAGAAGGCATCCGCGGTGGAACCGGCAAATCCAGCCAGAATCTTGTCCTGATAGAGGCGGCGGATTTTCTTGGCCGAGTGCTTGAGCACGTGGTCGCCAAGCGTAACCTGCCCATCGGCGGCCATGACCACGTCGCCGTTGCGGCGGACACAAACAACGGTGGTGGAGCGAATGCGGGACTGTTTTTTTTGTGTCATGCTCTCGTCCAAAATCAGTTAAAAACCTCGTCAAGTTCCGCATCCCGGGGCAGAAAAACGCCATGGGACGCAACCTTGAGTATAGGTCATTTGGATGATGGGCCGTGTGCGCGGCGCGGTCTGCCGATGGCCGCCGCCATGGAACGGCTCGTAACAGCGGCGCAACGTGCCTGGCGTATCCTCTAACTTGAACCTCGGGGATGGACCCCTTCTGGAATGACCCTCCTGAACAACGCCGGATGGGAGATCGCCGCCGGTCTCGCTGCATTTGCCGCGCTGGCGGGAGCAGCCGCGTGGCTGGCATTGCGCAAGCGCCCAAGTCCTGAGGAACTGGAGCGCGCCCGCCGTCAGTTCCTCGTGCAATCCGGCCGCCTGGTCGACGGTATGTTGCTCGATATCAGCGAGATCGAAGCCGTGGATGGTCGCACGCTTACCATGCTGATGTTCAACTATCGCATTGCCGGCGTGAACTACGAGTGCTCACAGGACATAACCGGAATGCGGGACGTGGTGGACGCGGCCGAGGTGCGAGGCGGCTTTCCGTGCACGGCGCGGTACCAGCCGGGCAACCCGCAAAACAGCATCGTGGTTGCGGAGGGATGGACCGGACTGCGCAAGGGATTGCCGCAGTTGCCGATCTTCGACGATCCGGAGCCTATTGATCTGAGTCATTTACGGCCAGGCCGAGGGTAAAATGCTGAACACGCCAAAAATAGAACAACCCGAGGTTGCGTCCGGCTGAGCGTGGCCAGGAGAGTGGCGCGGTATACCCATCCCCGGTTACACTTGGAGTATGCATGTCCACGCGGCGCCTGCCGGAAAGGGCGCAAATCGGACAACCAATGTTCTGCGCTTCTCGCTGGCGGCCACGCTCGCTTACGTGGTGGTCACGTTCATTGCGGGGCTGCGCGCGCACTCCCTGGCGCTGCTGTCGGAGTCGGGCCACAACGCCTCGGATTTTCTGGCCCTGCTGCTCAGCTTTGCCGCCGTCTACTTCCAATCGCGCCCGGCCGACCACGCGCGCACCTTCGGCTACCAGCGCGCCGGCGTGCTGGCCGCGTTTGTCAACGCCGCCACGCTCATTGTCATCTCGCTGTGGATTGGCGCGGAGGCCGTGCACCGGCTCTCGAATCCGGTGATCGTACAGCCCCGGCTGATGATGATTGTGGCCGCGGCCGGCGTGGTGATGAATGGCGTGATTGCCGCGCTGCTGTGGGGCGTGGCCCGCGACGTGAACCTGCGCTCGGCCTTCCTGCACATGGCCGGCGACACGCTTTCAACTGCCGCGGTCATAGCCGGCGGCGCGGGCATCCTGCTCACCGGCAAGAACTGGATCGATCCGGTTCTCTCGCTGCTGATCGCCGCGCTGATCCTCTGGTCGAGCGCAGGCATTGTGCGCGAAACGCTGAACATCCTGCTCGAAGGCATGCCGCGCGGTGTCTCGCTGCCCCAGATTCGCCAGGGCATGGAGGACGTGGAGGGCGTCATCGATGTCCACGACCTGCACGTCTGGAGTCTTGGTTCGCAGTCGCACGCGCTGGCCTGCCACGTAACCATTGCCGATATCCCGCCGTCAGAGAGCGCGTGTATTCTGGCTAAACTTCATCATGTGCTCCGCGACCACTTTCTCATTAGCCACACGACGATTCAGTTCGAGCACGTTGGCTGCGGTGAGCTGGATGGCTGCGTGGCGCCCCCCGAGGAGTTGGCAGGCAGCCAGATGCACCATCACGGGCATTCGCATTAATTCAGATATTCTGGTCCACTTTGAGGAGTAACTCGCTTGCCCCGTCTTCGCGCCGCGCTGGTTTTGCTTTTCCTGACTCCACTTTGTGCAGCACAAAACTCCGTCGCGCGCGCAGCGCAATCCTCCCAGGCCGAACTGCCTTCTGCGCCGATTGAAGCGCTCGCCGGCGAGTACACCGATCCGACCGATCCAGGTTTCGGATACAGCTTCTACGCACAGGACGGAAAGTTGACCGTCGAGTCCGCGCGCTGGATTCCCACCATGTTGCAGCCCATCGCGGCAACCCTGTTCGGCTATCCGGATTCGAAGCGAACCATCGCCTTTACTTTGGATGATTCCGGCCGCGGCGCGAGCATAACGTTTTCCGACGATCCGAACACGATTTATCGCCGCACTGGGAACCCCGTGCATCACCTCTTCCACGACTACCAACGCTCTGAGGTCATGATCCCCATGCGCGACGGCGTCAAGCTGCACGCCGTGATCCTCAAGCCGGCCGACATTGCCGCGCCGCTGCCATTTCTGATGCAGCGCACTCCTTACGGGGTCGACGAGACCAGCCGCAAATCGTTCTTTGCGGAGCGCCCGGAGCTGGCTCGTGCCGGATACATTTACGTGGACGAGGACATTCGCGGTCGCTTTAAGAGCCAGGGCAAATTCGTGATGATGCGGCCGCTTGCCGATCACCGCAAACACAAGGCCGTGGATGAAAGCACCGACGCTTACGACACCGCTGCATGGCTGGTGAAGAATGTGCCCGGCAACAACGGACGCGTGGGCGTCGTCGGCACAAGCTATCCGGGATTCCTGGCCATGATGGCGGGCATCGATCCAAACCCGGCGGTAAAGGCTATTTCGCCGCAGGCGCCCATGATCGACGTGTGGATGGGCGACGACTTCTTTCACAACGGCACGTTCCGCCAGAGCTACGGCTACGATTACGTGCTGATGATGGAGTCAAGCAAGCAGAACACCGAGGTGAGCTACGGGAAAGACAAGAATGGCAACCCGGCGGACGGCTTCGATTATTTCCTCACGCGCGGGTCATTCGACGAGGACGCGAAGAAGTCCGGATCGAAGAAACTGCCGACCTGGAAGCTGTTCCTCGACCATCCGGCGTATGACACTAACTGGAGCTCGCGCTGCGTGGAGCAGTGGCTCAACACGGTGACCGTGCCCACACTCACCGTTGGCGGCTACTACGACCAGGAAGATATGTGGGGGCCGCAGGAGGAGTACGCAAAGCTCGAGCCGCACGACACAAACCACGAGAATTTTCTGGCGCTGGGGCCGTGGCGGCATGGATCCTGGATCGCATCCACAAATCATCTGGGGAATCTCGACTACGGTGAAGACACCGGCACCGAGTTCCGCACGCAGATCGAGGCAAAGTTTTTTGCCCATTACCTGAAGGACGAGCCGGGCAGCAATCCGTCGGGATTCGACCTCAAAAACACGGCCAGCTTTCAGACCGGCTCGAACACCTGGAAGCACTACGCGCATTTTCCACCGCAGGACTCCGGGCCGACCAGCCTCTATCTTCAGGGCAGCGGTCAGCTGAATTGGACCGCGGCCACGGCCGATGCGCGCACCAGCTACGCGAGCGATCCGGCCAACCCGGTTCCTTACCGTCACCGGCCCATCCAGCCGACGTATAGCCCGGGATCCCAGTGGTTCAACTGGCTCACTGAGGACCAGCGCTTCGTGACGGACCGCAAGGACGTTGCGGTATGGAAGTTGCCGGTTCTCAAGCACAATGTAACGCTCACCGGCGAGGTGATTGCTGACATTTACGCGGCCACCACGGGCACTGACAACGACATGGTGGTAAAGCTCATCGACCAATATCCTGACGACGATGCCGATCCCAAAATGCGCGGCTACCAACTGCTGACCAATGCGGAGATCTTCCGCGGGCGTTATTTGAACAGCTTCTCAGCCCCCTCGCCGATCGAGGCCGGCTCGATCCGCGAGTACAAGTTCTCGCTCCACGATGTGGACCATGTTTTCAAGGCCGGCCACACCGTGATGGTCGAGGTTCAGAGTACGTGGTTTCCGCTCTACGACCGCAATCCGCAGACCTTTGTGCCAAATATCATGACGGCGAAGCCGGAGGACTACAAGGCGGCGACAATCACGATTTACTCCGACCAAGAGCACGATTCGAGCTTGCAGGTGCCGCTAGTGAATGCGTGCGATCAGATTGAGTGTTTTTGAGAGTTGCGCACCAGCGGCCGGAGAACTTGACACAGTATATGTGCGCACATATACTGTGTTCATGAATATCACGCTCTCCATCGATGAGCAGCTTGTTGAGCGGGCGCGGGAAAAGCTTCGCGCCACCGGCAGGACCATCAACCAGGAGATCCGCGAACACCTTCAGCATCTTGCGGGCGATGACCAGCAGCTGGAGCGCGACCTGGAGTTCCTGGAGAGCACTGCCGGGCAGGGCGACTCGAAAGGTTGGAAGTGGAACCGCGAAGACGCGTATGAAGATCGCCTGAAGTGGCCGCGGCCATGACGCCCGAGGGCCCGAAGACGCAGCTTTCGCGCCTGATCAAGTTGGCGGAAAAGGGAGAACGGGTGGTCATCACCAGGTCCGGCAGGCGGGTCGTCACGATACCCGCGCACGAGGCCCGGCCCCAACGGGTTTTTCTCGACACGAATATCCTTCTTTACTGCGACGACCCTGCGCACATCTCAAAGCAACGACGGGCGTTGGAGCTGGTCCTGGAGCATAAGGCGCAGCGAACAGGGGTGGTTTCCTTGCAGGTGCTGCAGGAGTATTTTGTGAACGCCACGGGGAAGCTCGGTCTCGATCCCGGAGTGGCCCGGCACAAGGTCGAAGCCTATGCTCGCTTCGACCTCGTCGAGCCGGTCGCCGCAGACATTCTCGCCGCAATCGACTTCCACCGGCTGCACCGGATCTCTTACTGGGACGCGCTGGTGATTCATTGCGCCAGGAGGAGCGGATGCCGCGTTGTGTTGACTGAAGACCTGCAGCACGGCCAGGTATTCGACGGGGTCGAGATCGTCAATCCTTTTATATAGGGCCGTCGTTTCGCGATAGAATAGAAGCAGCGCAATGGTTCTCCACCAGCCCATCCCGGTACTTCTCTAGCGGCGCCCGCCGCCAAACTTGTTCTGCGCCTTTTTTCCCGCACAAAACCTGAATCAGAAGTCTGCCGCCTCTTGAGGGGCTGGAGTTTGCCATGATCGATCGTTTGGAACAGATGGAGCAGCGTTACGACGAGCTTTCCGCTCAGATGGGGCTTCCCGAGGTGATAACCGACCACGAAAAGTACCAGAAGGCCGGACGGGCGCTGCGCGAGCTCCAGGCGCCGGTGGAGAAGTTCCGCGAGCTGAAGCAGGTGCGGCAGGGGCTGGCCGAGGCGCGCGCGATGCTGGCCGACCCCGACATGAAGGAAATGGCCGAAGCAGAGATCGCCGCACTGGCGCCGCGCGAGCCGGAGCTTGAAGAAGAGATCAAGGTGCTGCTGCTGCCCAAAGATCCCAACGACGAGAAGAACGTGATTCTGGAGATTCGCGCCGGAACGGGCGGCGACGAAGCTTCGCTGTTTGCCGCTGAAATCTTCCGTATGTACACGCGCTTCGCCGAGCAGCACAAGTGGAAGGTGGAAGTGATGTCGCTCTCGGAGTCGGGCGTGGGCGGGTACAAGGAAGTGATCGCCATTATCGAAGGCGAGCGGGTCTACTCGCAGATGAAGTGGGAGAGCGGAGTACACCGCGTACAGCGCGTTCCGGCCACGGAGACCCAAGGGCGCGTACACACTTCGGCCGTGACGGTGGCCGTGTTGCCGGAGGCCGAGGATGTGGACATCAAGATCGAAGCCAAGGATTTGCGCATCGATACGTTTTGCTCGTCGGGACCGGGCGGGCAATCGGTCAACACCACTTACTCCGCTGTGCGCATCACGCATATACCCACCAACACCGTGGTGAGCTGCCAGGATGAAAAATCGCAAATCAAGAACCGCGACAAAGGCATGCGCGTGCTGCGTTCCCGGCTTTACGAGATGGAGATGGAAAAGCAGAATGCGGCGCTGGCCAAGGAGCGCAAGCAGCAAGTGGGCACAGGCGACCGCAGCGAGAAAATCCGCACCTACAACTTTCCGCAGAACCGGCTCACCGACCACCGCATCGGCCTCACGCTGCACCAATTGGACATGGTGATGGAAGGCCGGCTGGACCCCATCTTCGACGCGCTGACCACTTTCTACCAGTCCGAGAAGCTCAAGGAAGAAGGCGCCCCGGACCCGGTCCCGGCGTAACCCGCATGACCGTCCGGACCGCGTTGCTCCAGGGCGCTAAGCTCCTGGAAGACGCCACTGTCGGCGTGCCGCGGCTCACCGCCGAAGTGCTGCTGGCGCATGCCTTGCATCGCGACCGCGCATACCTGTTCGGCCATCCCGAGCACGAACTCTCGGAGCTGGAATGGCTACACTATGGCCGCTACCTGCACGAGCGCATGCAGGGCAAGCCCACCCAGTACATCACCGGCCGCCAGGAGTTCTACGGCCGCGACTTCCGCGTCACGCCGGACGTGCTGATCCCGCGCCCCGAAACCGAACACGTGGTGGAAACCGCCCTGCGTCTGGCGCCGCGCCCCGCCCGCATTCTGGACGTGGGTTGCGGCTCCGGCTGTCTGGCTGTCACCCTGCGCCTGGAAACGGGAGCAGCCGTGTGGGCCACGGATATCTCGCCGGCGGCCATCCGCGTAGCCACAGAGAACGCCCAGCGCCTCCGCGCGCCAGTATCGTTTGTCGCCTGCGACCTGATGTCCGCCTTCTCCGATTCGTCGATGGACCTGATCGTTTCCAACCCGCCCTATGTCCCGCTAGGCGACCAAGCCGGTCTGCAGCGCGAAGTTCGCGATTGGGAGCCGCACCAGGCGCTGTTCGCCGGACCCACCGGCCTGGAGCTCTACGAACGGATCGTGCGCGACGCCGAACGAGTCCTCGGCCCCGGCGGCTGGCTCATCATGGAACTGGGATTCAACACCAGCGGCCGCGTCGCCGCCATGTTCTCCAGCCATTGGCAGAACATCGAGACGGCCCTCGACCTGGCCGGCATCCCGCGCGTGATCGCCGCCCGGCTTACTGAAACTGGAACCAGTTGACGTTCGAGATGCTGGCCGTCGATCCGCCAAAGACGACATACAAGTCATGCACGCCCGAAGCGCCGGACACCGTTGCGGTAACGTTCGTCCAGGTTTGCCAGCCTCCTGTAACCGGCAAGTTCACCGTGGCAATCGGCGAATTGGTCATGCTATCGAGATAGAACGTAGCCGTTCCGCCGTTGCCGGCGCTGGCCGTGCGCACATTGACCTGGCTAACCGCAGTGCCGAAATCGATATTCTTGTAAACGGCATAGGCTCCAGGCGAGAGGTAACCCAGATCGTATGCGCCGGTCGCATCGCCCGTCGTCTCGGTTTCCAGCCCCGATTCGCTCGAGAAGCTGGAGCCCTGGATCTGCGCTGTAGCCGCCAGCGGGGGTGTGCTACCGCTCGCCGTGCCCGTCCACGTGAACGTGGCGGCGGCGGCGCCCGGCAAGGTGTAGGGAAACGACTGCTTGCCCCACTGCACATTAAAGCTCTGGCTGTTACTGGAGTTGTTAAAAACAATCAACGCCATCGAGCCGTCGGGATTCTCAAAAGCCACGCTGCAGATAGCCGGCGTGTTGCTGGAGTAGACGCGCACGGCGCCGGGCAATACGTACTTGCTGTACTGGCCGAGCGTGTAGAACTCGGTGCCTTTGGTGACCGCGCCGGTCTGGCTGTTGACCGTCACAATCGGCGTGCATGTATTGCATCCTCCCAGGCCGGGGACGTTCTGCGTAAGGTTCGGACCCAGGTTCTCGTTCAGAGCCAGGCTCCACTTTACATAGGACTTGGCGGAGTTGCGCAGCACCTGGGTGATCTCCAGAAAATCGGAAGTGAATTGATCGGCGACCCAGGTGCCGCCGGAGTGTTCGGTCTCCCATGAGCCCAAGCTCGGGAATTGGTTTTGCACAATTTGCTGCGCGCCGGGCGCGCCTGCGTAGCCATGCCAGGCGGTGCCGGCCACTTGAGTCAGTTGCTGAACCGTCAGGCCCGCAAGAACAGACTCCGGATAAGTCGGTGTGTCCCAGTTGTGGTCGTACACAAGCACCTTGGTGGAGATGTTATTGGCCGTCAGCGCCGGCAGAACATAGTTCTGCAGCAAGGCTAGCTGAGTGCTGGAACTCATTCCCATACTCGGATAACCCGTCGTGATGTTCAGCGGTTCGTTTTGCAGCGTAATGTAATCAATGGGTACGCCGGCTGCCTGGTATGCCTGAATGTACTTGACGAAGTAGTTTGCGAACGCCGTCTCATTTGCGCCGGTCATCAGCAGCGTTCCGCCCATCATGGAAGACGTATCCTTCATCCACCCCGGCGGGCTCCAGGGATTGGCCATCAGCTTCATCTGGGGATTCAGCGTCTTGGTTTGCTGTATCAGTGGCAGAATATAAGCCTGATCGTGGGCAATCGAGAAGTTCGTCAGGCTCGGATCTGTTTCGCCTACCGTCATATCGTCGAACGAATAGACAGACAGCGCGATGTCCGATGCGCCCATGGGAATGCGCATGAAGCTNNCCGAATCCGTAAATGCCGCGCCAAAACCTTCGATGGACTGATACTGCTGCGTCGGATCGACGACGATTGTGTTGGTATCCGCGTCCGCCGCGCTCGCGGCGAAGTTGACGGTGGGCTGAGCGGCCAAAAGGTCGCTTTGGTCAT
>PLSH01000008.1:1122-3494 GCA_003165095.1 Acidobacteriaceae bacterium | reverse complement strand
TGGCCGAGAACAAACTGGCCACTGGAGGCGTTGTTGCCGAGATCGAGCCAGTACGCGGTGCGGTTCCTGCCCTTGGTCAGTGTGCGCGCAATGATGCAGCGCGCCACCTTGGTGTCCACGCAGCCAATCAGTAGATCGATGGACCGGTCATTGATCCGATCGAAGGTCTGCTCATCAAAGTAAGTCGGCTCNNAGTTCGTCTCCGAGACTGTGTCGGCATCCATCATAACCACTTCGAGCCCGGATGACCGGCCCCAGACTCGCATCGCCTGGTCGAGATAAGGCAGGCCCATGACGATGGCGCTGCCGGTCCCGCCCGCGCCGACGACCAATACGCGCACCGGCTTTTGGCCCAACAATTCACTTGGAAGCGCGTGCTCGATGCGCATATCAGCCTCTCTCTCCGCGTACGAACTGCGTGAGCGTCTGCGGAAGGGCGATGAGTGTTTCGACTGGGAACTTCTGGCGCTTGCCTGTCAGGCCACTCCACAGCCCNNGCCCATCGAATCCACCGTCATGGCGTGTCAAGCGGCCAACGTTGGCGTGAGTGAAGGCGCTCTCGTAGAAGCCGCGTTCCCAAGCCGGAATCGACGCAACACACGCGCTGTCCGGGCGTCGCATGGTGCCGGTGCAAACGCGCCCATCGTCCGAGAGATTCCAGAAGGGCGCAATGGCAAGTTTCGTTGAACTATCGGGCCGCTTGTTCCCAGTGAGCGCACGAATGTTGAGTTCTCCATTCGATACCCGCCAGACCAATGGAGGTTGCGAGAAGATGCAGCCATTCAACTCCGCTGCCTTGCCTTCGGAGTTCTCGTAGAACATCTGGCGACGCCTTGCGGGAGTCCACCAGACGATCATGCGGTCCGCCTTGGCAAGTACGTTGGCCGGTAGCACCTCGGCCTGAACGCTGCCGCTGAGCGATCGCGCCAGAGACTCGATGAATGCAAAAGTGAGCGGTTGCGCTGGCCCGAGCGTGGGCGGCGCATCCTTGCGGGTGGTCACGTCGTGGCGGGTGATGAAACTGCTTTGGCGGTCGCGATAAATCAGCAGAGCCTCATGCAGTTCGAAGCGATGGTTCTCCCCGATCGACAGGTGCGTCTGCATGATAACTCTCCTGAATTTCCTCGATCAATCGAAATAACTCGCAATTCAATGCGATGAAGCGATCCACGATCCGAATAGCGTGCCGAACCTGCTCCGGCTGACGCGGCGAAAAGACAACGCACACGGCCGGCTCTGCGGTGCCCTCCATCATGGACTGGCCCTCTTCGTCGAAACAGGCGGTAATGGCGTCATGCTCTTTGAAAACGACAAGCAAAGACGGTAGAGGAGGATCGTCGTAGTAACCAAGTTCGAGGAACTCTCGCGACTGCTTGAGTGGAACCCGTGACAGACGCTGAATGCGCCGCAACCGCTCAAACCAAGAACTGTATTTGCTATTCCGAAACCTGCGCAGCAGATCGCGGTCTCGTGCTTTCCAGTCAGAATATTCGCGCTTCTGTGTCTTTCGGATGCACTCTGGCAGCGCCTTTTCCACTTCTGGAAACTCATACTGACCTTGGTTCTCTGCGTCGTCCTCGGCGGCATAATCGCGCATCCGCTCTTNNCATTGTCGTGGTTGTAGATCCACATTACGCGATAGAGTGCGAAGGTCAGTGCCCAATAGAACGCCGCTCCCAGCCCCTCGGCCTCCGCTTCCAGCGCATCAAGCGCTGGCCCAATCCTGAAGTACCCCGATCCACCACACTCGACGGTGACAACCAGTTGCCCGCTTTCGAGTTCCGCATCGCTCCCAGCGCGGCCGAGTTGATCGCTCACTTCAAGGTGATACTCGACATTGCGTTGCAGTATATCGCCGCGCTCAGAGTTAATCGCGCTCATTATGGCGTGCTGCGCGAATGCGAGCGCGTTGCCACCAGATTTCTTCCAAGTCTCCGCAGTTCCAAGCCCTTCTCGCACCAGTGCGGCGCAGAGTTCATAGACCAGTTCTGCGTTGACCTCATGGTTGTACTCGGCGCGAACATCGGCGAGCAACGGCAATGCCTGACCGAAGGCTGGTGCAAGCGTTGCTACCCCAGTGGCGGAAGTAGTTCTTGCGGCGTCGGGAGCCGATAACTGCCTGGCGCGGCATACTGCCGGATAGCTTCTGATACGGCTTGTGCGAGATCGCGGGATTCTTTGCATTGGAGGTGCCTCGCCAGGATCAAGTTGGCCTCCGGTGGCGGTTCTGCGGCCTTCCTGAGAAACAACGCCACCAGTTCTTCTTGCGACAATGCGGGCGTGGGCACGGATCACCCCTTCGAGCCGATGGCGCGGCTGAAGGTGTAACGCAGAGTGGTTCCGGTATCCTCCGGGCCGGTGAGGGTTGCGGT
>PLSH01000008.1:0-1106 GCA_003165095.1 Acidobacteriaceae bacterium | reverse complement strand
TTGTCTGCGGATTTCAAGATGAATCGATGTTGTGGTTAGAAGAGGCTGGCTTGCACGGGCATTCTTGCCCTGGCTACTTCCTGCGCGGCTGCCGGTGGAATCGTTGGGGCAGAGTCCGCATCCGTCTGATGGGTGGCTGCCGTTTGATACTTCGCTTCAAGTTGCTTGAGCGTTTCCATCTCGCCAGAACGTACAGCCTCGGCAGCGCGCAGTTCATNNAAAAGGTGAACTCTGGATCGCCCCAGCACGGCCATTGGAGCGCGTGAAGCAGAAATTCAAGTCGGTCAGTATCGGATGTAAACCAAGTCTCATAGAACGTTGCCAAGTTGTAGTGAGCTATATTGCCAAAGCACATTGAGAGGCGGTTGTAGAAGCTCTTGGAAAAGGCTGTCCGCGCCCACTCTGATTCGATGAAGTGCAAGAAAGCGTTGCCGAAATCAGCTTTGTCCTGAGCCGATGAAAACTTCGTCGGCACAAACTCGGAGGGATGAAACGGTCCTTTCGGCATGGAAAATCTCCGAGCAAGACAAAGGGCCAGCTCGCGCCGACCCTCTGCCTTGCCTTTGATTGCGCACCGGCTAACGCCGGTATCGCTGGAACGATTCTCCCATTGGCTACGCTACCACTATTCGCAGCCATTGGGAAGTATTTCAATCAACAGGAGCCAGGAAGACAACTTCAGCCGAAGAGGCTGAGCTGCACGGCCTGCCCTGTGTCCGTGGACCACGGCGAGGACTTCTTCCGCACCTTTACGCTCGCAGGAGGTTCAACGAGATGAATGCCAGCGCGTTCGACTGCTGGACCAAGCGGTTCGGTGACGGACAAGTCGAAGACAGGATTGTCGTCATCCTCGACTTTCAACGCGGGTGGCTGTGGCAGCACTCGCTCCCGCTCTCTCTCTAACTCGCGCCATGCGGCGTCTGCTGTTTCCCCAACGCCAGCCTTCTCGACCAACTCGCNNACGAGCATCTTCTTGCCCATCAATCGGAGGCAGGTCTCCTGCATCGTCCCCGCGTAGGTGACGAATTTAACGCGCACCGCGTGCCGCTGGCCAATACGCCAGGAGCGGCGACTGGCCTGTCGCAACGTATGCAGCGAGTAGCCGG
>PLSH01000439.1 GCA_003165095.1 Acidobacteriaceae bacterium | reverse complement strand
AATCCTCTCCACCGGCGACATCACTTTGAAATTGAACCGGGCGGCCGGACGCGATTTCACAATATCCGTTCTGCGACGGGACTTCGTTGCCGTGCTGATCGCTGTAGGTGCGCTCCGCAGCCGCGACCTGACCATTCCCGGTGTGGACCTGGACGGGGTCTACAAGGGAATCGATTTTCTGCTCAACGTAAATCTCGGCTACCGGTTCACCATTGGGAAGAAGGTTCTGGTCATTGGTGGCGGCAACGTGGCCATGGACGTGGCCCGGTCCGCGGCGCGCGAGGTGCTGCGTCAGCATGCGGGCGGGGTGGAGAACTTCGAGCCGTCTCAAGGGAGCATGGATGCGGTGGCCGCCCGCGAGATGATGGACGTCTCGCTCTCCGCGCTGCGCCTGGGCGCGCAGGAGGTACATCTGGTCTGCCTGGAGACTCGGGGTGAAATGCCCGCCGCGCTGGAGGAGATCGAAGAGGCCGAAGAAGAAGGGATCATCATCCATCCCGGCTTCGGCCCCAAGCAGATCATCGGGGAGAACGGTCGAGCGGTGGCGCTTGAGGTGCTCAAGACCAAGTCGGTTTTCGATGCCAACCGCCGTTTCAGTCCCACTTTCTACGAGAACAGCGAGACGCGTCTGAAATGCGACACGATCATCATGGCCATTGGCCAAGCGCCCAACCTGCAATTTCTGAGCAGCGAAGATGGCGTGGAAGTTTCGCCGCGGGGGCTGATCGCCGTGAACCCGCAAACGCTGATGACGTCTGCCGCCGGGGTGTTCGCAGGCGGCGATTGTGTGTTTGGGCCGCGGCTGATTATCGACAGCGTAGCCGACGGCAAGCGTGCGGCAGTGGGCATCGACGAGTTTCTGCGCGGGCACGAGCACGCAGCCCCGATTGTGGAAGTGGAGGTGCTGGAGCGCCATCGCATGCCGCTCGATCTGCTCGACTTGTTGCGGCCGCAGATTCCGATGCTGCCTCTCAACCGCCGCACCGGGGTGACTGAAGTGGAGATCGGCTTCGACCAAGAAGCCGCAGTGGCGGAAGCGCAGCGCTGCCTGCACTGCTGGGTCAACACGGTATTTGAAGGCAACGCCTCTGACGGCACTTCCTGCATTCTGTGCGGCGGGTGCGTCGACGTTTGTCCGGAGAACTGCCTGGAACTTGTTTCGCTCGACCGCATTGAATTCGACGATGCGACTACCGGACAACTGGGAGAGCTCCGCGATCTGCTGGGAGTGGAACTGGATGACATCAAGGCCGAGGAACTGGGGGTAATCTCTGGCTCGGCCATGCTGAAAGACGAGTCGCGCTGCATCCGTTGCGGACTGTGCGCGGCGCGCTGTCCCGTAGGCACCATCACCATGGAGTCATTCAACCTTGTTTCAGCGGACCCAACCGGATTGATATCCGTTGAATCGATCGACCGTCCATTGCGGTCCAGACCGCCTCTGGCAGGCGCGGTGAAGGGGTAATGCATGCCCGACAAGAAACAGTTGACGACCAAGCAACCCGTGGCAGAGTTCGATCGCCGGGCATTCTTCACCAAGATTGGACTTGGATCGCTGGGCATCGCCGCGGTGGGCACGGTGGTTTTCTCCTACGAGTTTCTCTCTCCCAACGTTCTGTATGAACCTTCGGCCATTGTGAACGTGGGCAAGCCCGACAGTTTCGCAATGAACTCGGTAACCATGGACGTGAATTCAGGAATCTACCTGGTGCGAGCGGAAGAAGGATTCTTTGCGCTCAGCGCGGTGTGCACGCATCTGGGCTGCCTGACCGCATGGAACCAGGACCTGGGCATCATTGCGTGCCCATGCCACGGCAGCAAATTCACGCGCACGGGGGAGAAGATTGAAGGCCCGGCGCCCAAGCCCCTGCCATGGCTCAAGACCACAGTGAGCGACGAAGGCGACCTGATGGTCGATCGCTCCATCGACATTCCACCATTCCAGTACCTGAGGATATGAGCATGCCCACGAAGGCCGGCCAGATGATTGAGAAAGCGCGCGCGAGCCGGGTGTGGCGATCGGTTTTCCGCAGTGGCACGGGATCGAGCACGCTGCACCGCGCGCTGGCCATCCAGCAGAATATATTCCTGCACCTGTTTGCGACCAAGGTCCGCAAACGCATGGTGCGTTTCAGCGCCACATGGTTCCTGGGCACGCTGACCTTTGGGACATTCCTGATTTTGGTCATCACCGGCATTCTGCTGATGCTGTACTACCATCCCTCGGTGCCCCAGGCCTATGCCGACATGAAGGACCTGCAGTTTGTGGTATCGTCGGGTCTATTTCTCAGGAATCTGCACCGCTGGTCGGCGCAGTTGATGGTTTTCCTGGTGTTCGCGCACATGTTCAAGGTGTTTTACCGCGGCGCGTACCGCACGCCACGCGAATTCAACTGGGTCATTGGCGTGGTTCTTCTTGTGATCACGCTGCTGCTCAGCTACACCGGATACCTGCTTCCCTGGGACCAGCTTGCATTCTGGGCGATCACGGTGGGATCGAACCTGTCATCCGCGGTTCCACTGGTGGGCAACAAGATCCACTTTTTGCTGCTCGGCGGCAACCAGGTGAACGCGAATGCGCTGCTGCGTTTTTATGTGCTGCACTGCGTGATTCTGCCGCTGGCTGCCATCCTTTTCATTGCCGTGCATTTCTGGCGGATCCGCAAGGACGGCGGCCTCTACGTGCAGCAGTCGGAGCCGAAGGCGCAAGCGGCCATTGACGCTGTGCCGCTCGCGAAGGAGGCGAAATGAGCGATCCGAAAGATTTTGTGGCCGGAGTCGACTCCGATCAGCGCCGCTCGCCAACGCGAGTCGTCTTTGTCACCCGCCGCACTTCGGCGCAGGTGAAGGCAACCCAGGAAGACCAGTTGCAGACCTTCCCGGAGGTGCTTTTCAGAGCAGCGCTGGCCATTGAGTTGCTTGCCATCTCGCTGGTGGTGTTCTCGCTGTTTTTCAATGCGCCGCTGGAAGGCATCGCCGATCCAACTCACACACCGAATCCCGCCAAGGCGCCCTGGTATTTTCTTGGCCTGCAGGAATTGCTGCATTATTTTCCGCCCGTCGTGGCAGGAGTGCTGGTTCCCACGCTGCTGATCATCGCTCTCATTGTGATTCCGTATTTCAACATCAACATCGAAGCCAACGGCCTGTTTCTGAAAGACCGGACCAAGCGGCTGCGGTGGTTTTATTTGGCGGCACTGGGAATGCTGATATTTCTGCTGGCGTTCCACGTATACGTGGCCGCCGGGCCTACGGTCATCGTAGCGCTGGGCATGATGGTGGCCGCGAACAGCACACCCGAATCGCACTCGCGGCTGCGCCGGTACCTGGCCGCGAAGCCGCTGGCTTACTGGATCATGACGTGGTTTCTTCTTGAATTGGTTGTGCTCACCGCAGTAGGCACATGGTTCCGCGGCCCAGGCTGGTCCTGGGTATGGCCCTGGAGGAGTTAAGTGCAATACATGAGAAAGGTTCTTTCCTCTGCGTGGCAGGCGCTTTTCGGCGACCCGGTGCGGGCGTTCGGCGTAGTGAGCCTGATCCTGCTGCTGGCGCTGGCGATTGCGCCGGCCAAGGACCAATTCAGCCAGTGGCACGGCTATCAGCGCCAATACCTGACGCTGATTCGGGATCGCGGAGATGCAGTAAGCCTGCGGCGGCGCTTCCAGCCGGGGATTCACCAGATATGGCTGCCCGATCTGGGCGTGGTGGACCGCTGCACGACGTGCCACCTGGGATTGAAAGAGGGCAGTCTTGCGGATGTAAATGAGCAGCCCTTCCGCAAGCATCCGGTGATTCCGCACGCGCTGGATGGATTCGGCTGCGTGATCTGCCATGGCGGACAGGGAGCAGCCACGACGGTTGCCGAGGCGCACCACAGCGAGCGGGTCGGCGAGGAGCCGATTTTGCCGGCCCGTTACATTGAGTCCGGCTGCGGCCAGTGCCACCAGAACGCGTTGCCGGGAACGCCGCAACTGAACCTGGGCCGGACCCTGCTGACGCGCTACGGCTGCGTGCATTGCCACGCTATCACGCGACCGGACGGCAGCCGGGTGGAGGCCACGGATCATCCTCCGTCGCTGGCGCACATTGCCGACAAGACGACGCGCGAGTGGATTTACAGCTGGTTGAAATCTCCCCAGGCTTACGCGATATCTACGACGATGCCGGATTTCAAACTGAGCGACGCAAACGCGAGTGACATCTCGGCTTACCTGGTGAGCGCGAGCACGCCGCAGGCGGGCGATACGGATTCGGCCGGAGTTCAAGCGAATTCGAAAAGCGGCGGACCGGCCGATCCGGCGGCGGGAGCGAGCTTGTACGGCGAATCGTTTTGCGCTTCCTGCCACGCGGTTCAGAATGCCGCGGGCAACCTGGCGGGCGGCGACGTGGGGCCGGAGCTGACGCGCATCGGCAACAAGGCAAAGCCGGAGTGGCTTGCAGCGTGGCTTGCGAATCCGCGTATCTACGATACGACAACGCCCATGCCGCATTACCGTTTTACGAAGCAGCAAATCGCGATTCTGTCCGGCTATCTGCAGGGCAAATCGGATTCAGATTTCGGCACTGGCGTTCATCTGGATGTGGCCAATGCGCAGCAGATTGCGCACGGGCGACAACTGATTGTAGAGCTGGGATGCGCCGCCTGCCACACGATCAACGGTGTGCAGAAGCCAGAGAATTTTGCGCCGGAACTCAGCACCATCGGCAGCAAGCCGCTGCCGCAAATCGTGTTTCTGCCCGGCATGGAGCACACGCTGTCCAGCTACATCGTGGCCAAGATCCGGCAGCCGCGAGCGTTCGGATCGAGCGTAAAGATGCCGCAATTCACGCTGACCGCGGCGCAGACAGATGCACTGGCGACGGCGCTGCTCGCTCTCACCAGCCGCAGCCGATCGATGCCCGACAATCTGCGCGTCGCGGCCGTTCCGGAGACGAACTACCAGCCTGCCGGGCACGCGGGCAAGCTGATCAACGAGCTCGCATGCCTCAGTTGCCACCGCATCAACGGGAGGGGCGGCGAAATGGCGCCCGACCTCACGTGGGAAGGAAGCGCAGTGCAGAGGCAATGGCTCATTGATTTCCTGCACAATCCCAACACGCTGCGCCCATCGCTGATCCGGCGCATGCCGCGCTTCAATCTGAGCGACAGCGATGACAAGGAATTGACGGACTACATTCTTACCGTCTATCAATCGCCTGCGATCGATGAGGAACAGGCGCCGACGGCCTCCAGTTTGCCGGGGGCCGTGGAGCACGGACGGCAACTGTTCTATTCAAAATATGCGTGCCAGTCGTGCCACATTGTCGACACCAAGACCGACAAGGGATATATCGGACCGACGCTGACGCAAGTGGGCTCGCGATTGACTGCGGCCTGGGTTTACGCGTGGCTGAAGAACCCACAGGCGCTGCGGCCCGGCACGGCTGAACCGAACCAGAACCCGAGCGATGAGGACGCCCGCGCGCTCACGGCTTTCCTGATGACGCTGAAAGGCCCAGGCGGGCGGGGAGCGAAGCAATGATGAGGCAATCGGCCGCAAGCAAAATGTTATGGGCCTGCGCATGGGCCGCGGTTTTGGCACTTGCCGGCGTGGCCGGCTGCAGGCACACTGCCGCACCGGTTCCGGCGTTGAAGGCCACGGCTGCGGGAACGGCGCTGGTGGAGTCCAGCGGCGGCCACCAGGTGGGCGCCACGGGGACGGCGCTCAAAGATCCGCTGGTGGTGCAGGTCAACGACGAGCAGGGGACGGCTGTTCCCGGAGCTCTGGTTGAATTCCATGGCCCGGGAGGAGTGAGTTTCGATCCAGTGACCCAGCTAACCGACACCAGCGGGCAGGCAACCGCGTCGGTTACGCTGGGCACGATTGCGGGGCGCTACCAGCTGAGCGCAGTGACGCCCGGCAAGTCAAAACCGGCAAGCCTGGAGATTGTGGAAACCGCGCTGGGCTATCAGCAGCGGCTGGGATCGATATTGGCGGATAAGTATTGCAGCCGTTGCCACGATCCGGAGTCGTCTCCCGAACGGGTGTCGAACTACGACAATCTCGAGGTCAAGCCGCATCCTTTCACGGATGGTAACACGCTGAACAAAATGAGCGATGCGGATCTGACGGCGATTATCCGGCACGGCGGCCCGGCGTTGAGCCGTTCGGCGCTGATGCCGCCCTACGGAGATACGCTGAGCGCAGCGGATGTGCGGGCTCTCATCTCGTATACTCGCGCGGTGGCCGACCCTCCGTATCAGCCGGCAGGGACGGTTTACGAGCGCAAATGAAATACCGCAACGGGCGTTATCTTTTGACTCGCCACGAGATTCAATCGAATTCCGCCNNCGCCCAGGGCTTGACATGGTCACCCAAGTCCAGACCTTGCCCCATCTGGGTTAGGCCGATGAACGCTGGGGCTGAAGGGATGCGCTGCCGCGCATTTCCGGGCGACGCTCGTTGCCATTTTGCGCTCGGCGTTGGCTACCAGACTGAAATTCACCGGCGAGACAGCCATGCAACGCGAATACTCAAGCAGGCCGAGGTGGGTGTGCCTGTGGTGGAGCTGACCCGGAATGTGGGGATCAGTGAACAGACCTTCTATCGCTGGAAGAGGCAGTATGTGGGCCTGGAGTCGGACCAGGTCCGGGAGATGAAGCAACTGCAGGATGAAAACAGCCGGTTGAAGCATCTGGGAGAGTCGCCCTCACAGGGCTCTCGGAAACCTGGCGCCGGGCGAATTCGCCAGTCAGTTCGCGGCTAGCCGCGAACTGACTGCAACCTAAAACCAGTCGAAGACTAACATTGCGATTGGTTCAAAAAGACTGGGCCCTTCAACCGCCGCAGTTTCTCTTAAATCAACTGGTGCAAAACACCGGGCAGGCCAGATTGCGCGAAGCATAACCAGCTCAATAGTTGGTTTGCCTGAAATCGATGAGTTGGGTTTCAATCGGCACATCTTTGGCCATTTTGACCCGCAGCAATGCTTCAAATGGCTTTAAGTCTGCTGCTTTGGAAATGTTCAGATGTTGCAGGAGTTCATGAAGAGATGCCGGATCGCAAGTATAATCGACGGCCGCCTCTGTACTGATGGTCGAACGGCCTGCAAGAATCAGTGTCCATTGAGAACGGTCCAGGCCGCGCATCAATACAATAAGGGCATAGTCCGCATCCTGCTTGCCGGCCTCCGAAGCGGGAGGATATATGCCAGTTTCGCCGGCTCGCGGATGAAGATCGACAATCACCTCGTTCCAGCGATTCTCTCCGGCAGGTACACGCCGGAAAACAAATTCCTGAGGAGTTGGAATCTGCCGCAATGAGAGGTTCTCCGTTGGAGAACCCACGAAAATAAGATTATTGCCACGAGCTTCGTCAAACGTGAACATGGCGCCCGGTTTGATGCGGAAATTTCCTCCGGATTTCTGGAAAAGGCCATCCAATTCCGAAACTCCCAACAGTTCGCCGATCCCGGTGTAGTGCTGGTTGATTTGATCGCGTGAGTCTCGGGATGGATCGAAGTAGCGCAAGCCAGTCTCAGGATTGCCGACGAAAAGCGCGTTGCTGAAGACAACGATGGTTTGCTGCGGTCCGTGAATGAATGGACTCCAGAAAGTCTGAAATGCGGCTGGCAATTCAGCTGCATCATCCCTTTTGGTCGCCGGCCCTGCTGCCCCGCGATGGAAGGCATAAATCACAAATCCGCTGACCACCAGCACAATGGCAAAAATTGCGAGTGCCATAACGGCCCTGACTCGATTTCCAGATGTCGCCGTTGGTTCAAGAGAGCCGTTGGCAGGCGCCGCGGCCGGCGAGTTTGGTTCCAGAGCACCTGTTCTGCGCTCGAACGAGAGCATGTAGGTTCCCTTGGGTACATCCACGAGAATCGGATCGTGGACCCCAGCCGATTGGTAGTACTCGGCAAGCCGGCTGCGCAAACGTCCGGTAAGGACCCGAACGCTGGCGTCTAACTGTGGATCAAATTCCGATGAGCGGCCCAGGGCTTCGGTTGCAATTTGATGCTCCTTGAGATGTTGTGTCGGAGTGCTCAACGTGTGCTCTGCCAGGTATTTGAGCAACTTACAGAGGTTTTCGGAGCGCTGTAGCAAAGGACTGCTTATGAGGCGATTGACCTCGGCGAGGCATTCTCGTGGTGTGAGGCCCTCAAGCGTTCTCGAATCATCATGAAACGTTTCTGTAACGTTGCCCATATGCTTATTAGAATCAAGCGCTTGTAGCGATACAACTCAAACAAACCAAATTTGAACTAGGCACGCTTCCAAACTCCTGACTACTCTCGGTGTGTTCCGGATTATAGGCGGCTGAATTGAGATTGGCAACGCAGCAGCCCCTGGGTCGCA
>PLSH01000041.1 GCA_003165095.1 Acidobacteriaceae bacterium | reverse complement strand
GCGAAGACGGCGCAGGCCACTTTGTCAAAATGGTGCATAACGGCATCGAGTACGGCGACATGCAGCTGATCTGCGAGGCCTACGACCTGTTGCAGCACGGCCTCGGCCTCACCCCCGACGAGCTTCACGAAGTCTTTGCCCAGTGGAACAAGGGCGAGCTCGACAGCTACCTGATCGAAATCTCCAGCCGGATCTTCGCCAAGAAAGACGAAGACGGCTCCCCGCTCGTCGACAAAATTCTGGATGCGGCCGGGCAGAAAGGCACCGGCAAATGGACCGTGATCAGCTCGCTCGACACCGGCCAGCCCGTCACCCTCATCGGCGAATCGGTCTTCGCGCGCTGTCTCTCGGCATTGAAAGACGAACGCGTCTCCGCGTCAAGGATTCTGCGCGGGCCCAGATCGAAAGCCAAAGTCGGCGATCGCGCCAAATTCATTGAAGACGTGCGCCGCGCCCTGTACTGCTCCAAAATCGTCTCCTACGCCCAGGGCTACATGCTCCTCCGCGCCGCGGCCAAAGAAAACAACTGGAACCTCAACATGGGCGGCATCGCCCTCATGTGGCGCGGCGGATGCATCATCCGCAGCCAGTTCCTCGGCCAGATCAAGACCGCTTACGAAAAGAAGCCGCGCCTCCAGAATCTGCTTCTCGACAAATTCTTCGCGCGCGCCGTCAACAAGTACCAGTCATCGTGGCGCAAAGCGCTCGTTCATGCCGTCAAGCTGGGCGTGCCCACCCCGGCCTTCTCCACAGCCCTCGCATTCTTCGACGGCTACCGCGCCGAGCGCCTCCCAGCCAACCTGCTCCAGGCCCAGCGCGATTTCTTCGGAGCCCATACTTACGAGCGCCTCGACCAGCCCCGAGGCCAGTTCTTCCACACCAACTGGACCGGCCACGGCGGCCGAGTCTCCTCCTCCACCTACAGCGTCTAAGTCATCAAATACTCGAGAAAACTGGGTGCCCCAGGTCCCGCCTTTGGGACCTGGGAACCTCAAACTCCAGGGTTGCGTTGCCTTTTAGCGATATTCCTAAACTCATAAAAGAGACTTGGTTCAACGATTTTCATTCTTGGTTGACGCTGAGCTCAATCTGAGCAACCTTCCCTTGCGAATCCAAATCTATGTCCAGAATGTTGCCATTGATCCAATAAATCTGAATATGTTTCCCTACCAGCGGCGCCTGTCCATATAGCCGTCTAATCGTTTGTAACGAATCTCCGAGTGTTAATCCAAGGCCCGTCTTTACGGACTTATCTATTGATCCAGTTCCTTGGACGGCAACACTTAAGACGCCACTCGAATGCTCTGATTGCATGCCAGGCTTCTGATAGTAACCCTCAACAACTTTCACAACAAGTAGGCCACGAGCAAAATCGTACTCTCGTTCGCCAGCACGCCAGGCGAATTCACTATTTGGGATGTCAACGACCCGCATAGGAACCCCAAGGATTCGTTTGACTTTTCCCAGAGGCGCACCTATTTGGACTCCAGCCAGCGACAACTCTGCTCTCTTCGGTTGAGCTGTGCACACTACCGGCGCAATCAGAATTGTCAATATCAGGATGGACTTGCGCAAATTCCCTCCATTTCTCTCAGCATGCAGATTCGATGAAGGGCCCGCGCCGATTTGCGCGAACAAACCAACAATAGTCCGCAGTCTATTCCCTATTCCCTATTGCCTCGTTCCCTCGTTCCCTTGTTCCCTATTCCCTGCTCTATCTCAGCCTCTCCACCGGCGCCGGATCCATATCCGCGTAATCCTGATTCTCCCCGCCCATGCCCCAGCAGAAGCTATAAGCCCGCGTTCCCACCCCGGAATGAATCGACCACCCCGGCGAAATCACAACCCCCTTGTCCCCCAGCACAATGTGCCGCGTCTCCGCCGGCGGTCCCATCAGATGAAACACCCGCGCCCCGGCATCCAGATTGAAGTACATATAAATCTCCGACCGCCGCATGTGCGTGTGCGGGGGCATCGTATTCCAGTTGCTCCCCGCCGCCAAGTGCGTCACCCCCATCACCAGTTGGCAACTCCGCGCGCCCTCCAGATGAATGTACTTGCACACCGTGCGCTTGTTGCACGTCTCCACGCTTCCCAACTCGGTAGGAATAGCATCCGCCTTGCGCACCACGGTCACCGGGTAACTCGCGTGGGCCGGATAACTCAGCAAGTAAAACACCGCCGGCGCTGACTTATCCCTCGACTCGAAGCTCACGTCCGCATTGCCGCGCCCCACATAGAGCACATCCAGATTCTCAAGCTCGTAGCTCTTGCCTTCCACCGTAACCGTCCCGCTGCCCCCGATATTCAGCACTCCCACCTCGCGCCGTTCCGTAAAATACGACGCCCGCAGGTCAGCATCGGTAGGCAGCGCAATCGCTCCTTCCACCGGAGCAACCATTCCTACCACCGCCCGATCCAGATCCACATAATTCAAATGAATCTTTCCCGGCTCATACAGCGCATCCAGCAAAAAAGTCTCGCGAAGTTCTTCCGTCGTCATGCGCTGGTACCGCACCGGATCGGCCATCAATATCGTCTTCATCGTTCCTCCCGTTCATGCCCACAAAACAACTTCATTTTACTGCGCGGCGTGTTTGCCTTTGCTCGGTACCTGCTCGAGAACCCAGCGCACCAGTTCCTCGCCGGCCGCGTAATTGTCATACAGCCCCGGCAGCTTCCGCCCATCGGTGTACTCGTTGTAAAGCCACGGATCCACCATCGCGTATACAGTGCCCTTGCCGTACTTCGCTTCCGCCATGAACACGTCGTCGCCTTCGGTCAGCAGTGTCTTCGCATCTCCGCTCACCGAGATCGTGCACACATCCTTCACAAAAAGCGTGTGCGCATGATAAAAAATCGGGCCGTCGCCATCCACTTGAATCTTGCCCATCTCCCACTGCGTTCCGGTCACATGCTTGCGCAGCACGCTTTTGAAGTGAATGCCGAACTTCTCTGAAACCGCGTTGAAGTGTTCCAGATCGGCAAATGAAGTATCGTTTTCCATCATCATCAGTACCCCGCCCGCCTTCACCCACTCGGCAATCTGCGCCGCGTCCTCCGCATTCGCATAGTGCGGATGCGGATTCTTGTCCGCATTGTCCGGCGAAGCGATAATGTACACCTCTGCGCCGCGAAGATTCGCATAAGTGGGCTCCGCGTAATGCGGTTTCGTCTCCGCGCCAAAGTTCCTGAAAATATGCCCCAACAGCGAATAGCCCGCCTCGCCTTGGAAATCCCATTTGTAATGAAAGTAGACCTGCTGCCCAAACGCGTCCAGGTGCTGCTGCGAGTTGAACCATCCATCCACAACCACCGTGTCGCCGCGCCCGATCTTTGCATCTTCCGCGTTTTCCATCTCCGTGCCCGCCAGAATAAAAGCGCCCACGCCCTTGGGATCGTTGCTCACCACCTTTTCGCCGATGTAATACGCGTAGCTGCCGTCGCGGTAAGGCTCGCCGCCCAGCCCCGCGCTCTTCACCGTCGATGTGAGTGTCACGCCATCGTCGCCGGCCTTGATGAAATGCGTCAAAATGCCGTGATAACCGCGCTCCGCATTCGTCAGATAACGTTCCGGCAGATAGCCGCGCCGAACTCCCTTGGCCAGCGCATAAACAAACATGCAGGCAGCCGACGACTCAAAATAATTGCCCTGCGCGCCCTGCTTGTCCATCACCTGGTACCAAAGCCCCGTCGACGCATCCTGATAGCGCGCCACCACCGCCGCTTCGCGCTCCAGAATCGCCAACAACTCATTCCGCCCAGCATCGTCATCGGGATAAAACTCGAGCGTGTCCACCAGCGCCATCAGGTGCCAGCCCATCCCCCGCGCCCAGAATTGCGATGAGCCTCCGGTGCTCTTGTCCGCCCACCGCTGCTCTTTCGATTCATCCCATCCGTGATACAGCAACCCGGTTCTTGCGTCGCGCGCATGCTCGTCTATCAGCACAAACTGGTGGGCAATGTCTTTGAAATCCTCGGGGTGATGAGAGATTGACGCATACTCCGCATAGAAAGGCTCGGCCATGTACAGCCCGTCCAGCCACATCTGGTTGGGATATCTCTGCTTGTGCCAGAAGCCGCCCGATGGCGTGCGCGGCTGGTGCTGCAGCTGCTGGTAAAGTTGCGTAGCGGCTGTGAGG
>PLSH01000108.1 GCA_003165095.1 Acidobacteriaceae bacterium | reverse complement strand
TATTGACTGTGCGGATCAAGAAAACTGGACAGAGTGAATGCCCTGTTCAATTTTGACCAGAAAGGAACGAGGGGCTCGGGATAGTGTGGCCATTACGTACCTGAGCCCTCGCTCCGCAGACTCGTATCGAAGCAGATAGTGGAGCAGGCACGAAAGAACCGGGAGGCTCTTCCATGCAACTACTCCGCACTGCCCGTTGGCTGCTGCTCGTCCTGCTGTTGCCGGTGATTCCGGCATCCTTGCACGCCCAATTCTCAATCAGCGTGAATTTTGCTCCCCCTGAGATGCCCGTTTATGTGCAACCCATGTGCCCGCAGCCGAACCTGCTGTGGACGCCGGGCTACTGGTCCTATGACGCCGACAACGGCGGCTATTTCTGGGTTCCCGGCGCCTGGGTTCCCGCGCCCTACCAGGGTGCGTTATGGACGCCCGGCTATTGGGGATACAACAACGGCAACTATGGCTATAACGCGGGCTACTGGGGTCCGACCGTGGGCTACTACGGCGGGGTGAACTACGGCGGCGGGTATCTGGGCATGGGGTTTGCGGGCGGCGAGTGGCGCGGCGGGAATTTCGCCTATAACACCGCGGTGGTCAATGTGAACGAGACCTACGTCCACACTACCTTCGTTGACCGGACGATTATTGAGAGAAGCACGGTTTCCAACCCCAATCACGCGGCCTTCAGCGGCGGTCCCGGCGGAGTGCAACACCAGCCGAACGCGGCCGAGCAGGCTGCCGCGCACCAGACGCACGTGGCGCCAACCAGGTTCCAGACGGCGCNNGACAAGACTTCGTATGCCAAGGCCAACGGCGGGCACCCAAAGACGCTGGCAGCGGCCAAGCCGCTGGCCGCGGAAAAACATGCTGCTCCGGCTGGATTCAAGCCGCCTGCTGCGCCTGCTGCAAAGGAAGCGCCCAAGGCTGCGCCTGCAGAGCACGCGGCACCGAAGGCTGCGCCCGCAGAACATGCGGCGCCCAAGGCCGCACCGAAGGCCGCTCCCGCAGAACATGCGGCGCCTAAGGCTGCACCGAAGGCCGCGCCCGCGGAACATGCTGCTCCTAAGGCTGCACCGAAGGCCGCGCCTGCAGAGCACGCTGCTCCTAAGGCTGCGCCCAAGGCCGCTCCCGCAGAACATGCGGCGCCTAAGGCAGCTCCCGCAGAGCGCGCGGCACCAANNGCACCGAAGGCAGCTCCTGTTCAACACGCTGCACCGAAGGCTGCCCCTGCGCAACACGCCGCGCCGAAGGCTGCTCCGAGGGCCGCTCCGGCAGAACATGCTGCACCGAAGGCGGAACCTGAGCCCAAGAAAGAGTAGTCGCGCTCCAAGCGGTTTTATTTTGAGCCAGCAAAGCCCACGGTCCGCCGTGGGCTTTGTTGCGTCAGGGTTCTGACAGCTCGAAGCCGGCGATCTCCACCTCGAGCCCGCCGTATTCCGGGTGATCGTTTTCGCGGATGCGGTAGGCAAGGTCGATGAGGCTGCCCTGGGCGAGGCCGAGTTGGGCAGCGTGGGCGGCAAGGCCCCATCCGACGGCGCGAATGGCCCGGCCTGTGCCGGCATCAGCTGAATTCTGACCGAGAGGTGAAACGGTGGAGCGGCTCGGCTCCTGGGCAAGCTCAAGGCGCAGATGCCGGTCTTTCATGACGCGGGGCGGAGCCAGCAGGCGCGCGCGGCGGGCGACAAACATGGGCTCAGGGTTGCCGTGTCCCAGAGGCTCGAGCTTCTGGAGCCATCCGGCCAGAACCGGCGTGATGCGGTCGAGCGGCAACTCCGCGTGAATGCGCAGCAGCCGTTCGGGCAGGCGCGCGGCCAGGTGCTCCGCGGCATACTCGCGCAGGCGGCGTTTGAGCTGGGGCAGAGAGGATGCGGGCATGGCAAAGCCGATGGCAAACGCGTGGCCGCCGAAACGCGTGAACAGGTCCGCGCAGCTTTCCAGGGCGTTGAGCAGTTGAAAGCCGTCGACGGAGCGGCCGGAGCCGTGCGCGACGCCGTCCTCGATGCTGATCACGATGGCCGGCTTGGCGGTGCGCTCCACCACGCGCGAAGCCAGAATGCCGATGACGCCGCGATGCCAGCCGGCCCCGTCGATCACCAGCAGCCGGTCGGATGCGAGTTCGGCGGCCAGTTCGTCTCCGGCATCGAGGCGGGCTTCGATCTGCAGCAGCGCTGCCGCCTCGGCATCGCGCCGCTCGTGGTTCAACCGCTCCAGCTTGGCGGCCAACTGGGCGGCGCGCGCCGGGTCGCGCGTGCAGAAAAGTTCAATCACCTCCGAGGCCACGTCCATGCGCCCCGCGGCATTGATGCGCGGCGCCAGCCGGAACGCGACATCGAAGCCGGTGATTTTCTTAGCCGCGGGATCGAGGCCGGCGGCGGCAAACAGCGCGCGCAGACCGGCGCCCGCGGGGCGGCGGAGCTCGCGCAGTCCAAGTGCCGCGATCGCGCGGTTTTCGCCGCTCAACGGCACGGCGTCGGCAATGGTGGCGATGGCTGCCATCTTCAGAAAGCTGGGCAGAGTCTTTTCGCGGGTGCGCTCGGGATCGCGCCTTTCGAGCAGGGCCTGAGAGAGCTTGAGCGCAATGGCCGCGCCGCACAGCGATTTTTCAGGGTAAGCGCAGCCGGCCTGATTGGGATTGAGAATCGCCAGCGCCGTAGGCACCGCGTCGCCCGCCTGCGCCAGATGGTGGTCGGTGATGATGAGATCGAGCCCGAGTCTTTGCGCCGTCTCGGCCTCGGCAAAAGCTCTCATTCCGGTGTCGACCGTGATGGCCAGGCGCACGCCGTCGGCGTATGCAGATTCGAGCACGCTCGATTGCATGCCATAGCCCTCGCGCAGCCGGTGCGGCACATGAAAACGGACTACGCCACCAAGCATTTCAATGGCGGTCTTGAGCAGCACGACAGCCGTGGTGCCGTCCACGTCGTAATCGCCNNGGATCGTGGAGTTGAGCGGCTTCAGGATTCAGGAAAGCAGAGGCCTGGGGAGCCTGGGTAATTCCGCGGGCCACCAATAGCTCCGCCAGCACCAGCGGCAGGCGCGCTTCGGCGGCCAGCGCCGCGGCGGCTTCAGGATGCTGCGCTGCAAGGATCCAACGCTGCGGAGGAAGCTGACGGGGGAGTTGCCGCTGCGAGGCGGCGAGTCCATCCTGAGCGCCGGCCAGGCCCACGCGCCTTACTCGTCCTCGTCGTGGGAGTGGGTATCGTCGATCACGATGTCCTGAAAAGCCTCGATATCTTCGAGCAGCGCCTGGAAACGCTCATACCACTCGGTGGTGGTCTCATGCAGAAACACCAGGCCCTGGTAAACAAAGCCCAGCTGGATATAACCGAGCATGCCCGAATACTTGCGCAGCCACTTGGCCTCGACCAGTTCAGTGGTCTCTTCATCGGGGAAGTTCATCTCGCCGGCTTCTACAATCAGCGCGTCCAGCTCTTCGCGTTCAAGCGTCATTTCGCTGAAGGTAACGAACGGCGCGCCGACGTGCTTGGCCATCTCCACAAAGTC
>PLSH01000248.1 GCA_003165095.1 Acidobacteriaceae bacterium | reverse complement strand
CCTGTAAACGCGCCGGTCCTCCTGCCCTGGTTGAGTAGCGATTTGCCGGCTGATATAGTTGAACCTGCACTGGAGAAAACATCCTCCTGTCGCGCGACGATGGCGTTATGGTGTAACTGGTTAACACGCCGCCCTCTCAAGGCGGAGAGTCCGGGTTCGAGCCCCGGTAACGCTACCATAAAATCAATGACTTACGAGAACAGAGTGAGATCCAGAAAGTCCAGGGGATACTTTGGGGATACAAGATGTACTCGTGAGACTCAGTGCCCGAACCGATGAAGGCCAGCCCGGAAATAAGACTTGCTATGCGGTCGCTGAGGAGAGGGCAAGGACTTGGGTGACACGCGTGTCTGGTTTTGATCATGAGACTGGGCTCGACTCCGGCAGAAAATAGGGTTGATGGACTATGTAGGTAAAACGCGGTTTTACCGCACCCTGAGCGCAGACGGCCACCTCCGTGCCCCAATAAATGGTCGCCCCCCGCGCGGGGGACGTGGATTGAAACACATGCTCAAACCTCTTTACCGGTGATGGCGATTGTCGCCCCCCACGCGGGGGACGTGGATTGAAACACCAAGAAGCCGCCACAGCCCTACGACCGGTGAGAATAATTGACGCCAGACAGAAGGCTCCAGTTCGGCTAGTTGCGAACGAATGAAATCAGAAACTTGCGCTCAACCGAATCCAAACCTTGCTGAATCTCACGGATGAGACGTTCCCGCGTGGCAATCAGTTCGCTCAACTCGACTGGCACGGCCGTCATTCCCTGAAAGGTACGCTTATACTCCTGACTAATGTCGCGGACGGCAGGAAGCAGCACTTCATGGACAGGGCGATTGTGGCAAGCCAGGTAGACGACGAAAGCGCGCCGGATGGCTCAAACCCAGAGATATATTCAAAGCTGGCCATAGAAGTGACCATCGGCTTTGGGCCGCCCGCGATGCCCGCGGAGCCGGACGGGAAGCGCTCGGTGAGTGCCTGTGAAGCGTACGGCGAGATGATCGCGGTGGAGCTGTCGCTGGGCCGCAATGCGATGGCTATCTGGCAGGTCTGGTCGATGGGCACGGGTTTGCGGGGGCGGCTACCAGAGCGTCAAGCGTTTCGTGCGCAAGCTGCGCGGAGCGGGATCGCCGGAAGTGCGGGTGATCATCGAGACGCAACCATCTGAAGAATGCCAGGTTGATTACGGCACCGGGCCGCATCGACCGGCTTCGCTACCACCCAAACCATCAGACCCTCATCCGCAAACTGGAGGAGCTTCTCATTCGCGAAGCTCTCAGCTAACCACAGCCGCAACCCTGCGGCGTCCGCCCAACGACTTCTGGCCTACAGCGCGACGTTTGGATGAGATGGAGACGGACGCTGGCGTCGGCACGATCTCGCCCGTCAAGAGCGGTTCGAGGTTGAACGTCGCTTCCGGGAAGACGGCGCGGATCTCGACGTCCCCGCCCAGAGCACGGACATACTTAGCTAGTGTGCTCAGCAGCAGGTTCGAACGGTTCTCGATTGCCGATACGCTCGCCTGGTCAATTCCGAGCTTGTCAGCGAGCTCCGCCTGCGTCTGCTGGCGGGCCTTGCGAAGAGATGCAAAGCCCATCCGGTCGAATTCATCGATCGCCTCGCGCTTGATGCGCTCGCGCTCTTCCGGCGACGCCTTGTGCTTCAGATCCTTCCATGCCAGCGTTTTCATGACTCAGTCTTTTCCGGAAGCGGTCGCCTCCAAAGGTTATTGCCACGTCGAAGTGGCCACCATTGCACGCAAGAGGCATCTACTCCCCTCGCTGATATTCAGCGAACAGCTTGTCCGCCAAACGGATTGCTTCCTCATACCACCGCTTCCCATTGCCCGTTTTGACGCCACCGACCAGCAAAATGGCCTGCCGGATCGGATCGAAAGCATATAGGACGCGGTACGGGTCGCCAGCGTGCTGTATCCGCAGCTCCCGCATTCCAGAGAAGCTCGAACCCTTGATTCCACTACTGAAGGGAAATTCAAGTGTCGGACCACGTTCCTCCAGAAGGCCAACCACCCGACCGACGGAATTCTGCTCGGCCAAGCTGAGGCCCTCGTACCATGCACCGAATTCGGCGGTGACGATGACCTCGGTTGCCATGTAGACAAATATAGACTCTAATCTATATAGAGTCAAGACTATTTTTATAGAAAAATCCGGAACCCCATCCGCCGAATAGGAATAAAGTGGACACGTCGTTCAGATTCGTCGCCGGGGACCGCACGTGAACTTCTGTTGTTTTGATGTTGAAACAACCAATGAGTCCGCCTCAAGTATTTGCCAGATAGAGATCGCAGCCTTCATTGAAGGCAGGCATGAACCTACCCAATGCGCAATTATCCCACCACCCACTACACTCCAATCTCGCCACCTGAATCGGCGCGATCTGGACTGGCAATCAGATCGAGTCCTCGAAGTCGGACCTGGCTTTTGCGAACTTGCTCAAAAGGAACATTGCAGGCAGTTCGATCTGATCCCCGCACTTTCAGTGAGTGTGGAATTCGAGGCCGTGCTCGACATTCGCACCTCTGCTACCATCGAGGCCAAGTTACCCAGCCGGGCAACAGCCCTCGTGCTGGGAGCGGGTTGAGCTACACCGCACAAACTCATTGAGGACTGGGAACTATGCGTACAGAATCACATCCCCGAGAAGATTCAACTGCTGCCCTAGCCACACCGGAATCCGCCCCCCGGTCGCCATGGAGCGTGACCGAAGTCGAAGCCCTTTCAGGGTTCCGTCTGCGGGTTGCATTCGCCGATGGCCTTGCCGGTGTGGTTGACATGTCCTCCCTGGTGCATTCTCCAGAGGCTGGGGTCTTCGCTGCGCTCCGTGACCCGTCTCTGTTCGCGCAGGTCGCACTCGATTACGGTGCCGTGTCCTGGCCCGGCGAGTTGGACCTGGCCCCCGACGCCATGCATGCGGCAATCCAGGAGCGGGGAGAGTGGCGGCTGTAGAGGATGGCATACTTGAGCAACCAATTGACGTTCGAACGAGAGGCTCCCTCGAACTTGGTCAAAAGCCGATTTCATGCACTTCGTACCCCACGATGTTTTGAGGTTGAGCGCTATGCCCTATAGTCTAGGGTCATATTGCGCAGGAGGCCATTGTGCCTGAAATCGCTCGGCATCGTGCGAAGCGAGAACCATTCATGCTCTATCATCGCATCGAGACCAAACTAGGGATTAGCCCTTTGCAATCGGACCGTGATTTGGCCCGATTGGTGGAGGAACGCCTCCCTCTTAGTTCAGTCGACTCGCTATCAACCGCTGGAATGAGCGATGAAGAGATCTACCGCCTCATTGTGCCGAGGCGAACTTTGGCTCACCGGAGGACTCAGCACGAATTGCTAACCCACGACGAGTCCGACCGCGCTGTCCGGATAGCACGTATCACTTCGCAGGCCGAAGAGGTCTTCGGTGATGACGCAAAAGCAGCGCGCTGGTTGCGAAAACCAAAGGCACGTTTTGAGGGACGCGTTCCACTTGAGCTTCTGCGGACGGAGGCCGGCTCTCGCATAGTCGAAGAGATGCTGTTGCAAATCGATTACTGCTTTGCTGCTTGAGTGATCTGCAGCGTGGTTTCAGGGAAGGGAAGGAGTAAGTGAATGGGCGCCCTTTCCACCTCCCCGCGGTCGAGCCACTCATCGTAATCCTGCGGACCGAGAATGGCGGGCATGTGGTCGCGTATGGGCTCATAGCATACTCAATCCAGCTTGTATAAAATCCGGTTGTACGTCTCTCCTCGTGTGCGTCAGGATCAATGTGCCCGATCATTCCGCCGACAAGCCGACACAGCAGCGCATCCATGTGGAGCGAATGCTTTCCCGTGCCGAGCGGCGCTCTCGTCAGGCGGCGAAACTGGTAGACAAATGGAAGTCGCGGCTGGTCGAACTGGACCGTGCCGGAGTCGCCGCCAAGCAAGCGAAGTTGTGGTCCGAATAACATATCTGATGACTGAGAGTGAACAAGTGGACAGTCTCCGTTTCTTACTGCGGGTCGAGTAAGGCGGCGTCCTGGTTGTGCACATTGCCGACCCCTGGATTGGCAGCGTGGATCTGCAGTGTGGTTTCAGGAAAGGGACGGAGCAAGTGAATGGGCGCCCTTTCCACCTCTCTGCGGTCGAGCCACTCGTCGTAATCCTGCGGATTGAGAATGGCGGGCATGCGGTCGTGGATCGGGCTCATAGCCCTCTGCCTCCGCAACGTCCGGGCCGTAACAATTTGAAAAGCGCGCGGAACACAACGATTCACGTGGAGTGATTTTCTGCACGCTGAGCACAAACCACCGTCGGATCGCAATGAGCCCCGCCGCCGGCACCAAACTGATGCAGGATTGAGCAGACTTTTGGAGCGCGTTCAGCACGAGGGGGAAGTTCTGGTCCTCCGCAAAGCCGTGGCGTGAGCCGCGGGAACTCCAAAATCTTGAGAATTCCGAGCACGCTTAATCGTGTGCACAAATGTCGGACCGTACACGTGCCTCGGCACGTCCACCGTTTTATGGCGCACTTTCGCGCCCCACTTCTGAAAGGAAAACCACCATGGAAACTAAGATTGACGAAGTCACGGAAGACGACTTCTTTGATTCCGGTGACACCCTAATTCTCGACGACGACGACTCCGAAATCGACGGCGACTGCAATGAATCGCAGCCTTGCCGAGGTGACGAACCTTCGCCCACCCAAGATCTCCCCAAAGATATTGGCTAGCGAAGTCGCTGGCTAATATTGCGGGTGATGCGTCCGGTTTTGGAAACATCACCCACAGACTCGTATTGTAATCAGCGTCCAATTAGCGTTTGGACAGACTGAACTTTATCGCCCCGATGATCACCGAGCTGGACAACCCTCCTCCATTCGCGTGATCATGGCCGCCATGATCTGGCGGCAACCTGGTCAACCGTCGAACGCCGGTTCCATGAGAGCTTGTTCTGCTTTGGGGATTCCGAACCTGTTTGCTTCTGCCCTCCAGTCGACTACAGCCGTGTCGACAGACCGCAAAGCGTTGTCCGCTTGCGCGGCGGAAATGCCATAACTTTTGTATGCGTTCATCGCAACCGAGACGTCGCAGGTGGCCTCCGTCTCGTCGATGGCAAGCGAAAGTTCGTTGCGATCGACGGAGGGATTGATGTCGTAAGCCGGCGAAAGCCGAATGCCTTGTCCGCCGACAAAGAAGCCGTGGTTGCGCAGGTGGTCGTCCGTATTGTGGATGCGAATGTTGAACAGGACCCTGCGAAATAGCTGTTCACAATCGGCGTTGGTGTCAGCGCCTCGGGATTGGAAAAGGTCGACAAGTTCAATGTAGCTCGCGCCCTCATCTCCATCTTTGTGCTGGGTGAGGGTCATCGCCGAAACGAATGCAAGGCGTCTTCCCGGCGCAGTTCTGTCGAACCTCTTCACCAGAAATGTAGTGAACTCGCTCTCCTGAAAATGCAGCGGCCTGGCTTCGGGTACATTGATTCCTGCTTTCCGCGCAAGCGAATTGGCGACTAATTCCCAGGCTCCAACGTCCCGCGTGTCCCGGCGGCTCGGGAATTTGGCCATACAAAGGACCCCTGTTTCATCGCGCACAGAAGCCTTGGGCCGTGCGCCACCGAGAGAGGTTCCGGGGGCAATGAGTTGTCTGAGCCACCTCTCGTAATCGGGATTATCCTCGTCGTTTATGTGCTGCTCGAACTGAAGACTGGCCGCTTGCAACTCCTGGAGAGAGGTCAGAGGTGGAGCGGCTAACTTCGTTTCGCTGTCGACAAAAGGACCGCCAGGAAGTTTGAAGCGCAGCGCGCCAAGGCGAGTTTCGTCATGAACACCCAGTAGGAAATCCCACTCCGTCAGGATCCGAGGGCGCACACCCTCGTGACGCGCGCGCAGATTTTCCTTGCGCTGCATCAGCACCCGCCCCCAACGATCGGGAGACGAATCGGTGAATATGCCGAAGTCCGATCGGTCCGCCGAGGGGTATTGGTGGCCCTCAGAAAGCGCAAGGTCAGGATCAAAAGCGAAGGCTTCAGCACGAGCGATCCAGGTCTTGTCATACCTGAATGAGAACAACTCTCCCCTGCCGCTTAGTTGGCAATGAAGCGTTCCCATGAGGTGCGGTTCTGTCATCTGATCGGCGTCAACATAGACTTCAACTGTCTCAATGCCTGCCATCAGTGATGTCCTTGGGCTGTATCAACCGTTGCGGCTGCGGTGCGTTTGGGCGCTCTCAACTTCGGAGTAATTCCTGCGTCTTGTAGTTTTCGCCCGAGCTCATCGTCGGCTCCCAACAGTGCAAGGGCACCCTCTAATCTCAATACCTGCATGACACGCGCGTACACTCCAAGTGCAACTCCAGGGTCTCCCTGCTCCACTTTGGACAACGTGCGTCGCGTTATTCCGGCACGCTGCGCTACGGTCTCCGATGAGTATTTTCGCCTGAGCCGCGCCAGTTTAAGGTGCATGCCTACTTCATTAAGCAAGCGGGAAACGCGCGGTATAAGGTTTGGAGTCGTTTTCCCCATAACAAGATTTATTATAAGCAAGAAGTAGCCAATTTGTGTATTATATTTCTCTTTACTGAGCAACGTGTGGGCTAGCGCGGGAAAGTGGTTAGTCGGGGTCGATCGACCATAACCGCGCATATTCATACTCGAAATCGATAGAATTCGCCCCTGGGTCGCTCAGGCAATCTCAAGGGATAAATATCCTCCAAGTCTAAGCGACTATATCGTTGGTAATAAATGGATAACCGCTATTTGGATGGAATTCGTCAGAATACCAAGAATGGGACTCTTGATTCGGCTTAGCTCAATATGGAATCGCGGAAGGTAACCACACCGTATCTGATACAGGGTTGGGGTTAACTGGGGCAATAACTGGCATATTTGTCATCGAAATCGAAGAATTCACTCCTGGGCACCTCAGCCAATCTCAAGGGATAAATATCCTCCAACTATGAGCGTCTATCATATTAGGAAGAAAGGGCTATCCGTCATTTGGATGGAATTCATCAGAATACCAAAAATGGGACTTTTCATCCAAGTTAGGCCAATTTGCGATTCCGGAATTCTTGTGATGCCGTTAGTCGGGCTGGCCGAGGCCGCCCATTAGCGATCAACAACACACAAAGCCTTAGGACATGATTTCAGTCCGCGTCAGTCTGTTGGCTTGAAATTGGAAGAATTGTGTCGCGCCACTTCGGGTGTACACGCCTGAAATCCTGTGAGCACCGGCGCTTATGAGGTCTTCCATTTGGTCGATAGCATGGCGAGCTTTTCGCTCAGACTCGGTTGCGGTTTGGGAACCGGTTGCGCTGAATGGGGCCGGCTATTCTTCGGCGTGGGACTCATAAGCGCCTTCATCGATAACGCGATCCGCTTCGTTTTAGCGTCGGCACTGAGCACCTTAACCTTCACAATCTGTCCGGCTTTGACCGCGTCGGAGGGATCTTTAATGAAGCGGTTCGAGAGTTCGCTGATGTGTACAAGGCCGTCCTGATGCACGCCAATGTCAACGAACGCGCCGAACTTGGTGACGTTGGTGACGACGCCTTCGAGGATCATTTCTGGCTGAACGTCGGCGAACTCGCGGACTTTTTCGTTGAAACTTGGAGCCACAAATTGCTCGCGCGGATCGCGTCCCGGCTTGCGCAGCTCCTCCAGAATGTCCTTGACGGTGAACGTACCTGCGTCGATTTGGCGGGCATCGACCGCGGTCAGGAGCTGTGGGTTTGCGATCAACTCGCCGACCGGTGTACCCAGCGAGCGGGCGATTTGCTCGACCACCGGATACGATTCCGGATGGACAGCCGTGCAATCCAGCGGATTCTCGCCGTCGCGGATGCGCAGGAAACCGGCAGCCTGCTCGTACGTTTTGGCCCCGATGCCGGGGACTTTGTTGAGCTGCTTGCGCGAGCGAAAGCGGCCGTTCTCGTCGCGGTAAGAGACGATATTCAGCGCGACCCGTTCGGTAACTCCGGCGACGTAGCGCAGCAGCGTCCACGAGGAAGTATTGAGATCGACGCCGACGCGGTTGACGCAACTCTCGATAGTTGTCTCCAGCGATTGCTGCAACTGGCGTTGGTCCACGTCGTGCTGGTACTGGCCAACGCCGATGGACTTGGGGGCAACCTTGACGAGTTCGGAGAGCGGATCTTGCAGGCGGCGCGCGATAGAGATGGCGCCGCGGACGGTCAGGTCGAGGTCGGGAAACTCCTGGCGAGCGACGTCGGAGGCGGAGTAAATACTGGCTCCGGACTCGCTGACCATGACCGAAAAAATGTTGTCCAGGTTGTTTTCCCGCAGCGTGTCACGAACAAAAGCGTTGGTCTCTCGCGAGGCAGTGCCGTTGCCGATTGCGATGGCGCGGACGTTGTACTTCGCAAGCATTGCTACCAGGCGGTCGCCTGCTCCGCTGGCCGCGCTCTTCGAAGTGTGCAGGTAGAGCACGTCGTTTGCGAGGAACTTGCCCGTCTCGTCGACCACCGCGACCTTGCATCCAGTACGCAGGCCGGGGTCGATTCCCAGCACTGAAATGGGGCCAGCCGGTGCGGCGAGCAGCAGATTCTTCAGGTTGTCGCGGAAGACCTGGATGGCATCTATGTCGGATCGCTTCTTCAGTTCGAGGCGAATCTCGCCCTGGATGGACGGGTTCAGGAGGCGTTTCCAACAGTCATCAATGGCGAGTTCGAGCTGCGGCGTCCAGTCTCCGTCGGCGCGCAGTATCCGAGAACGGAGCAGGCCGATCGCGCGGAGCGGATCAATCTCGATCAGAAAATAGAGGATCGACTCGGTCTCGCCGCGGCGGATGGCGAGCATTCGGTGCGAGGGAATCGTCTTCACCGGCTCGCGATATTCGTAGTACATCTTGAACTTTTCCTGCTCGTCGACGCCGTCGATCGAGCGGCGGCTCTGGATGATTCCCTCTTCAAACATCAGGTGACGGGTCAACTTTCGTAGCTCGGCGTCCTCGCTAATCCGCTCGGCTACGATGTGGCGGGCGCCTTCGAGGGCACCTTCGACGGTGGCTACTTCCTTCTCTACGCTAACGAAAGTGGCTGCGAATTGGTGGAGCGGCATGGCGGTGGCCTGCTGATTCCAGAGGTAGTCGGCGAGCGGTTCGAGACCCTTATCGCGAGCGATTGTCGCTTTCGTCCGGCGCTTGGGGCGGTACGGAAGGTAGAGATCTTCCAACTCGGCGCGGTCGAAGGTCGCCTCGATCTTGGCCTTCAACTCATCGGTCAGTTTGCCCTGTTCCTGGATCGACGCGAGGATTGTGGCGCGGCGGCTCTATAGATCGCGGAGGTAGGCGAGCTTTTCCTCGATGGCGCGAATCTGCACCTCGTCGAGATTGCCGGTGGCCTCCTTCCGATATCGTGCGATGAAGGGCACGGTTCCGCCCTCGTCGAGCAGACCGATGACGGCAACCAGCGAGTGCATGGAGATATTGAGCGAGGTTGTGATCTGCAGCAGAGCTTCGGGAGATAGGGCCTTGGTATCGAGCATTCTCTCCTATCGTAGCGGGAGAGCTTCTGGAAAAAGGGTCTGCGCAGCACCAGCGGAGCTATATATAGATGCGTTGGTTGTCCTGTGTACCCCACAGAAGGCCCGTTGCTTCGGGGAATGCTGCTGGACTGTCCTATTCCTCCGCACCATTTTGTTTGTGCAGATTTCGCTGCTTCAGCGCAGCTGCCTGCTCCCCGGCCTCCATCCACCCGCGCAGAATCACCACTGCGGCAACCTGATGGGTGAGACTATCTCGGCTGCGCGGAGGAGGATTGGTACGCGAGGAGTTGCATCGCTGATGCGGCGGTGTTGGCGTGATGGCGGAAGATTTTGACTGTCGTCTGATATCTCGGGCGGAACTTATCAAAAGGAGAATCGGTATGCGACCGGGAACTGTTTGTTTGGCGGCACGGCAGGATGCGCAGCGGAGTCTTGCTGCGGTGAAGGAAATGGCGAAGACGCGCGGTGAGGCCTATCTCAAATTTGCAAAGAGGTATCTCAGTCAGCGGCATTTTCGGAACGCAAAGGCAGCAGCAG
>PLSH01000133.1 GCA_003165095.1 Acidobacteriaceae bacterium | reverse complement strand
CAATTCCAAATGCGATTGCCCTGGGATGATGGTCCCCTCATGTTGACACTGGGGCAGCCGATGGTGTGTATTGAAGTGTTGGTTACGGTGAAGGAGTTCACCTTTAACCGCTGTCCATCCAATAGGCCGGACAGATGATGACTCCTGACAGGGAACGCTGTCGCGGAGTCATGTCCCGGCCCGGTCCCTGAATTACAAGTTAGGAGTTGGTGCTCATGATGAACACTTGGGCTCTTTGCGCGCTGTGGGTGGGGCTGGCGTTGGGTGCGACGCTGTTGGCGATCTGGTTCAAGGTCTCAACGGCGCTATCCGAAATTGTAGTTGGGACCGTGGCCCAGTTGGTCATCGGCGTGTTTCTTACTGGGCTTTTTGGATTTGCGCAGGGTGGGTTGGCGGGAAATACGCCGTGGATCGCCTTTCTAGCCGGAACCGGCGCCATTATGCTCACATTCCTCGCCGGAGCCGAACTCGATCCCGCAATCTTCAAGATCAAGTGGCGAGAAGCGTCGGTCATCGGGCTGGCGGGATTCTTCGGCCCCTTTTTCGGTTGCACGGCAGTCGTTCATTACGTGCTGCACTGGGCCGTGATGCCAAGCTGGCTGTGCGGGGTTGCTCTTTCCACGACTTCGGTAGCCGTGGTCTATGCCGTGATGCTGGAGCTTGGTTTCAACGTCACGGAGTATGGGAAAGCGATTCTGGCCGCCTGCTTCATCAATGACCTGGGAACGGTGATTGCGCTGGGACTCATCTTCTCCCCGTTCACCATCAAGACGCTGATTTTTGTGTTGGTTTCAATCGTAGTTCTTGTGGCGCTGCCGTTTCTTACGCCGCGATTCTTCAAAAAATATGGCGGACGCGTCTCAGAACTTGAAGCCAAGTATCTTCTGTTTTTCCTTTTTGCCATGGGCGGGCTGGCTCTTTGGGCGGGCAGCGAACCGGTTTTGCCGGCTTACATGATCGGCATGGTACTGGCGGGGACGGTGGGGAAAGACCACGCGCTGATTCGCCGCCTGCGTACGCTCACGTTCGGATTGCTGACGCCGTTTTACTTCATTCGGGCAGGATCGTTTGTCTCGGTGCCGGCGTTGCTGGCCGCGCCGGTTACGCTGCTCGTCCTGTTTGGGGCGAAATCGCTGTTCAAGTTCGTTGCCGTGTATCCGGCGGTCCGTGTACATCGATACGACGGCAAGGCTGGAGCGTATTACACGCTCATGATGTCCACCGGTCTCACCTTCGGCACCATTTCGGCGTTATTCGGCCTGAATCACCAGATCATCACCTCGGCGCAGTACTCTTACATTGTGGGCACAGTCATTGCCAGCGCCGTCATTCCGACCATGATTGCGAACTCGTTCTTTCTTCCCCGGCATCTCCTTCCCCATTCACTGAAAAGCAAGAAAGCCGAGCTGGCGGTTCAACCGCCTGTACCAGCAGAAGAAGGTTAGGTGGTCACCATGGGAAGCCCGGTTTTTGTTGGAATTCAAAGGATACTGGTTGCATTCGACGCATCTCCGCACGCCGAACACGCTTTGGATGTAGCCCTGTCGATGGCGAGGGATATGAAAGCCAAGCTGTTCGTGGTCTCCGTAATCCGGCCGCCGGAGCCTGCCGAGAGTGCGGAGTTCAACGCGGTGCTCGAGGACGGGCGTGAGCGCTATGAACGTAGCTTTGTTCCCCTCCGCGAACGCGCCAGGGAAAAGGCCGTGGAGCTTGAAACCGAGATTGTGCTGGGCCATCCGGCGGAGCAGATCATTCACAAGGCGGACACGGTGCAGGCCAGCCTCATCGTGATGGGCAAGCGCAGCCACACGATCCTTCATCGCTGGATGCTGGGCTCAAACTCGGAGCGTGTTCTGCGGTATGCCCACTGCCCGGTGATGATCGTTCATTGATGGGTGCGTCCGATTGCGAAAACGCGATCAGAAAAGTACCTGGAGGAGTGATGCCCGGATCGGAACATGCGACTGAAAAGAAGCGATTCGCCGGGCAATTGAACGATCCCCAGCAGCGGCGCCTGCGAATCACCTGCAAGTACATCGACAACCTGCTCTGCGACATCGAACACGCGCTTCATTCCGCGGCATCGCAATCTCCGTTTCCCGATTACGTTGTAGACATCTCTCCGGCACAGGCCCGGATGATTGAAGACCATATATGCCTCCTCCGGTCTCAACTGCTGAGGGTTCTTGCCTGGCAACACCTGAAGCCGGAACCGCCGGAAATTCCCGTCACGCGATCGATCACCACCGGCCTGTCTTTTGTCGACATTGCGGTTGAGGAGCTCAAACCCCGTTACATGCGGGGCTGTGGGCCGGTGCCTGAGGACGCTGTAGACGAGCTCAATGGAGTGGTCAAGGAACTGAAGACCCTGGTTGGGAACATGGATCGGTATGTGCGCCAGGAAATGGGCGCGGAACTGGAGACGCGTCCCGGGAAAGTGGAAGACCCACCGAAGCCGGTATTACCGTGAGTCTCAGGTTAAGCGCCCAGTCGCGCCATCCACGCAGCCAGCGCCTGCTGGTCTGAGTCTCCCGCGGCATGCGCGGCGCGAACGTTGCGGCGTTCGCCTTCCGCGCGATTCTGGCTCACTTTGAACTTGCCCTCGATGCGGTCGATCGGAATCCTGAATCCCACAATGCCGGCCAGCATGGAACGGCGAAATCCCTCCGGCATAGCGCGCCACTTCTCCGCGTAAGCCGGCTCATGCGTGCCGATGAGGCCGGCGAGCAAGGCGTCTTTTCCCGCCTCGTCCTCAACCAGCGTGAGGGTTCCGTAGGTGTGGATCGCAATGTAATTCCAGGTGGGAACGGAGAGCGGCTCCTCGTAGAGCGTAGGCGAAACGTAGCTGTGCGGTCCCGGGAAGACGACCAGCGTTTCACGCCCGGCCAGCGATTGCCAATGGCGATTGGCGCGCGCGAAATGGCCTTCGAGCAATCCGTGCGGACCATCGTCCTTCACCACCAGCGGGAGGTGCGTGGCCGCGGCGGCGCTTCCGGAAGCCGAATCCGCTCCAAAAAGAATGGCGAAGGAGTAGGCTCGCATGGCTTCAATGAGAATGGCGCGATCGGAAACCTGGTTGAATTTGGGCGAATACATGAAGACCCTCGATTGAACGCGCTCAAAGGGGAAACCGGGGCCGCTTAAGCCGCCATCGTCTGCGCCAGGCGTTGCACGGTCAGCACGGTGATGTCGTCCTCTTGTCCAAACGCCTTGGCGGCCTCAGCCAAGTAGAATGCCGTCTGGTTGCTCATGTTGTGTACACGGTCGAAGCCAAACAACTCGCCTGACGGCCGGCGTGCCTCGACCACTCCATCCGAATACAGGAGAATGCGATCGCCGGGATGCAGATAGAGCCGCACTTCCTCATACCTCACCTCGGGAATAACCCCCAGCGGCAATCCGCCGGGCAAGGGAATCTCCTGGCTGTTCATGTAGGGCCGCAGGTGGCCTGCATTGGCAAATACGACCTGGCCGTGGGCTCCAAACCATGCCGCCTGGCAGGTGGTAAAGCTCTCCGACCCAACCAGAACGCGATTCAGCGACTGCAGGATTTTTGCCGGGCTTTGCTCGCCGGATCCTCGCATCGCTCCCATCAGCATGGAGACGCTCATCGCGGCCTTCAGCCCTTTGCCGGCCACGTCTCCAATCACCACCAGCATGCCTCCGTCGGCGGTCGGCTGCACGTAGAAGAAATCTCCGCCCACCTCGTTGGCAGGATTGTAGACCGAGTCCACTTGAAAGCCGGGCGTAGCCTGCTTCTCCCTGGGAATCATCAGTTCCTGCACGCTGCGTGCCGCCGCCAGCTCGCTGGTCACGCGCTCCTGGACGCGGTGAATGCGAAGGAACCGGAAAAATATGATGAGCACAATCGCCAGAATTCCCGTGAAGTCCGCGATAGAGGCAAAGTGAATCGGAACGGGGCCGGCCATCAGCGTGAGCGGTGATTGGTATTCATGCCCGCTTCGCTCGTTCATGCTGGCCGTCAATACCGGCTCGACAACCCCAATGAGGGTGAGCAACAGCGGGATCAGCAGCATCCCCGCTTCGAGGTTTTTCCTCAATGCGGCCTTGATCAGCGTGGAAAAAATGAACAGGGACCATCCAAGGAGCCACAAGAAGCCGAACAGGATCACGAGCACCAGCATCCAGAGGACGAATTTTCCGTGGCCCACCATCAACAGCGTGGGTCCCACGAAGATCAGCAGCGGCGCGGAAATGCGCAGGGCGCGGATGTACCAGCGCCAGCGCAGGGAAAGAAACGAGATGAGAAACTCGAAGAACAGGTAGGCCGAAAGCAACACCAGCTGCAGCCAAAGCGCCGCGTACCACAGGCTGTCGAGCCGCGCGGAACTCCCGGCCAGCTCGACAAAGCCGATGGGAGCCTGCACCAGCTCATGCAAGGCCAGCCACATGTACTCCGGGTGCCCCTTCTGCGAGAAATACAGCGCCAACAGGAAGATCCCAAGCACCGTGAGCATGGTTGAATAAATCAGCCGGGGCAGGCGCTCGAAGAGGTTGCGATTGGACCACAGGTCGAGTTCGTGCTGAAGATCGTCCGGGTCGCCGAGGCTCAGCCGGCGGTTGGCAAAAAAGCCGGTATATGCCCCATATCCGAAGGGAATATACGCCGTTCCAACCACCAGGGTCAGCGACGTCACCGACGGGTCCACGTTGAGGTTGTAAAGCCGTGAAATCTGCTGGTAGCGCGCCGGAACGTCTCCGTGCGGCCCCGCCGGCACAATCAGGTTGCCGTTGGCAAACACGGTCGGGTTCGGGCCCGCGGACCCAATGCCCAGGGAAATAGCCTGGGATATCGGCAATTCAATGAGCAGCGCAACCGGCCCATGATGGGGAGCCAACCTGATATGGAGCCGAAACCAGGCAAATTTCGGCTGGGCTCCGGTTTGTCCAGGGCTCCCGACATCCTGATTGTTGACGCTGACATGGGCGCCTTTGGGTTGTGTCTGCCGCTCCTCCGTTGTCTGATTGTCGCTGGGAACTTCCTCCAGGTTTTCGAGGGCGTTGCGGAGGGCCCATCCGGAATCGTCGAATCCGGGGGATGCAGCCGCTGGGTCGGACGTGATGCCAACCCGCCAGTTCTTATCCAGCAACATTGGAGAGCCCATCGCAGTGGCATCGAAGATAATCTCGGGTTCGGGCAGGGCAGTGCCCGCAGCCGGCTCCGGCCGGGCGTTTGGCTGCAACTCGGCTGCAGGTTTGGGAACAGGCGGCGCAGGACTTGGCTGGGCGACCAGATGCACGGTCGCGCAGGCAGCCGCCAGAGCTACTTTCAGAATCGCTTCCCGCAAAAGGCCCTCCGCTCCGATGTCCTTAATATATGTACCTTAATGTGCCTCTTGACTAGCAGAATATTAAATATGCCGTTTGGAAGGCAATCTCATTCGTGCCCGGCCGGCCAACGAGAAAGCGCCCCCCGTATCGATACACGTCCTCAACCGTTTCGCGACCAGGCCCCGAATTGTGGGGCTTGCAGCTTCAGCGGAATGAGTTTGTGCCCCAGGCTCGCCTTCGCAGACTGCCAGATTCCGGCCGCCGGCGCCGCACCCGAATTATTCTTTCCATTCGTTACCAATAAGCGGATACTAGCGTCTAAGCGATAGAGCGAAGCGGCGCAGCCAAGGCCGGAGTCTGCCCGCCGGAGGTGGGAACATGAGGGCACATCGCACATATTCGATAGTTGCGGTTTTGGCAGGGTTGTTGCTGGCTCTGTCGACTGGACTATCGGCACAGTCCACCGCATCGAGCACGCCGCCAGCCGCCACCCCGTCGGCTGCGCCCGCCTCTGCCGGTACCGCTGCGTCCGCTTCCGCCGGAGCCGCTCAGTCTGCCCCCGCAGCTCAACCTGCGCCCGGCGCCACCGCAGTTGGAGGCGATGCGCCAGCCCCGGCACAGCAGCCTGCCTCCGGAACCGCTTCCGCAAATGACAAGACTGGTCCTTCGGCAAAGACTCCCGCCCCGGGCACCACTCCCGTTGGCGGAGATAGCCCTGCTCCTTCAGAAAAGGTGGATGCCGAGAAAGTGGTCGATCCCGGCAGCGAGATGGGGAAGATCAAGCCCGGAAGCATTGAGGACGTGAGCGCAGTCGGCAACCGGGAAATCGGCGGCCGCGGCATGGGCAACTGGTATTCGACCGACAGCGAAATCAAGATGGGCAAGCAGTATGCCGACCAGATCGAGAAGAGCGCCCGGTTCATCACCGATCCTGAGGTGGAGGAGTACGTCAACCGCATTGGCCAGAATATTGTAAAGAACTCCGATTGCAAGGTTCCTTTCACCATCAAGGTGATCGATTCGGACGAGATTAACGCATTTGCGCTGCCCGGCGGCTTCTTTTACGTCAACTCCGGTTTGATCCTGGCCGCCGACGAGGAGGCCGAACTGGCCGGAGTGATGGCGCATGAGACCGCCCACGTGTGCGCGCACCATGCTGCTCGGGAGATGACCCGCGCCAATTACGCCCAGCTCAGCATGGTTCCTTTGATCATGCTGACCGGGTACAGTTGGACCGGCTACGGCATTTACGAGGCCGCGCAGCTGGCCATTCCCATCACGTTCCTTGAATTTTCCCGGGAGTTCGAAGCTCAGGCCGACTTCCTGGGCGTGCAGTACATGTACCGCGCCGGCTACGATCCGCAGGCATTCATCAGTTTCTTTGAGAAGGTTCAGGCTCTCGAGAAGCGGAAGCCGGGAATGGTAGCGAAGGCTTTTTCTGACCACCCGCAGACTCCCGACCGCATTCTGGCCACTCAGAAGGAGATTGCGCGGATACTTCCAGCCCGGGATGAGTACACGGTGACCACATCGGAGTTCGACGACGTCAAGGCACGCCTGGCACGGATTGAGAACAAGCGCCGCCTGGTCGACACCAAAGGGGTAACCAGGCCCTCGCTGCGCAGGACGGGAAACAATCCAAACGACGATTCGGGCAATCAGACCAGCAGCACCGGCTCGAACAACGGGGATGACCAGCCAACGCTGCATCGCCGCGACGACCAGAATTAACCAAAAACCGGAACCAGAGATTTTGCTCCAGCCCGGAGGACAGCCATGTCTTCTGCCGGGCTGAGTTGTCAGAATCTGCATTTTGCCGCACCATCCGTTCCAATAACCCAACTTGTTGCGTCCAGCCTGAATTCAGGCCCAATAGGGAGGGGTTTCGGTATGGAACCGGCAAATCGGCGTCCCCGAACGGAACGGGCAAATCCCGTGCAAATCCGCTTAACTTCCGGAAATTCCTTGAACTTACAGGTGAAACCAGGCTATATACAAAGCTACCGGTATGTTTGCCGGTATCGTGCCCGCAAGGGCATCTCGACCATCAGGAGGCATTCCATGCGCAACGCAGCGGCCCGTTCCAACCTTCTTGTTCCTGAAGTACGCGAGGTCATGGACATCCGCCAAGCCTCCGATTATCTGGGCATCTCGCCGGACACCCTGTACAAATACGCCTCCGACGGCTTTGTTCCCGCCTTCAAACTGGGCAACCGCTGGCGCTTCAAGCGTTCCCGGCTCGACGAATGGATGGATCGCCAGTCGGATCTTCAGTCCGCCGGGACTGAATTCGAGCCCGGGAAAAAGAAGCCGGTGCGGCCCGCACTGTAAGGCCAGAGTATGGATATCCCTGCGGCCCGGCCCCCGCTGTGATTTATCCTCAACACGTGGACCACTTCCGCCGCATGGGCGCATTGCGCCGCAAGCTCGCACGCGCCGGCCTTCCCGGCCTCATGGTTACCCACCTACCCGATGTCCGCTACATGTGCGGCTTCACCGGCTCCAGCGCGGCGCTGGCGGTGACCCGCCGTACTGCCTTTCTGTTTACCGATGGCCGCTATACCGCGCAGGCCAATGAGGAGGTTCAGGCGGCTCGCGTCCAGATCGTTTCCGGTCCTCCGGCAGTTTCAGCGGTGCAGTGGCTGGCGGCGCAGCCCGGGGTAGAGGTGGCGGGATTTGACCCCGCGCGGACCACCGTAGCCGAACTCTCGAACTGGAAGGCCGCTTTGCCCTACCGGCTTCGCCGCGGCTTTCTCGCCTCCCTCCCTTCTCCATGCGTCGAATCTTTGCGCCTGGTGAAAGACGAGGACGAGTTGACGGTGATGATTGAGGCGGCCCTGATCGGCTGCAAGCTCTTTGACCACATTCTCGGCTATATCAAGCCCAGCATTGCTGAGATCGAAGTGGCCGCGGAATTGGAGCACCAGGCCCGCCGGCTCGGCGCCGAAGGTATGTCGTTCGAAACCATTGTGGCTTCGGGTGTGCGCTCCGCGCTGCCCCATGGCCGCGCCACCACCTTGCCGCTACCCCGCAGAGGCTTCCTGACCCTCGATTTCGGTGTTATCCTCAATGGTTATTGCTCCGATATGACGCGAACCGTCTTCCTGGGCAAGCCGAAACCCAGGGAGAGGAGCGCATATGACGCGGTGCTCGAAGCGCAGGAGGCCGCAGTGGCCGCGGTAACATCGGGCGTAAGCGCGGGAGAAGTGGACGAGGCCGCCCGCGGCATTTTACGCAGAGAGGGTCTGGCGGAGGCATTTTCCCACTCCACGGGTCACGGGGTCGGCCTGGAGATTCACGAGGCACCGCGAATCGGGGCTGGACAGTCAACGCGGTTGATTCCCGGAATGGTTGTCACCATTGAACCGGGGGTCTATTTTGCCGGGCAGTTTGGGATACGGATCGAGGATATGGTTGCAGTAACCGGTACCGGAGGTCAGGTGCTTACCCCGGCGCCCAAGGCCCTCATCGAACTTTGAAACAGTCCGCCCGCAAGCGGGAGAGTTAAGGAACGAATGAAACCACAGGACATCGAAGACCTGAAACAGTTGATTGAGTTTCTGAAGCAATATCAGGTTGCCGAATTCGATCTGGACCGCGGAGACCTGAAGATCAGGCTCAAGTTTGCGCAGCCGGAGGGCTCATCGGCAGGCCTGGGCGACCTTGCGCGGCTGCTCCAAGCCGCTCCGCCAGCGGCGCAGCAACCTGGCGTGCCCGCTCCAAATGTGGCGCAACCGACGGCGCCGTCTGCGGCTGACGATCCCGATGCCGGCCTGCACCTGGTCAAATCGCCGATGGTCGGTACTTTCTACGGATCGCCTTCTCCCGGCGCTTCAGCCTTCGTTTCTCCAGGCGACCGGGTTGAAAAGGGCCAGGTGATCTGCATCGTGGAAGCCATGAAACTGATGAATGAGATCGAATCCGACGCCGCCGGTGAGATCGTCAGATGCCTGGTATCCAACGGCCAGCCCATCGAATTCGGGCAGCCATTATTTACCATCCGTCCGGTGTAGCCGGATAAGCGGAGCTGGCGGAGTTAGCGCCGTCAGCCACCGGGGGGTTCTTGCTGGCTCCGCTAACCCTGCTTATAGCTGGCTCCGCTTCCGAAGGGGTTGAATGTTTCGTAAGGTTCTGGTCGCCAATCGTGGCGAAATTGCTCTGCGCGTCCTCAATGCATGCCGTGAACTCGGCGTGCGTACCGTCGCTGTGTATAGCGAAGCGGACCGCAACTCCCTGCACGTTCGTTTTGCCGATGAGGCCATCTGCATTGGTCCTCCGCGCGCGGCCGACAGCTATCTGAACATTCCGGCAGTAATCTCCGCGGCCGAGATTGCCGACGTCGACGCCATTCATCCCGGCTACGGCCTGCTCAGCGAGAACGCTAACTTTGCCGAGGTGTGCCGCGCCTCGAATATTAAATTCATTGGCCCTCCGCCTGAAGTCACGCGCCTCATGGGCGAAAAGGAAAAGGCCCGGCAGACGATGAAGAGAGCCAAGGTCCCCATCCTGCCCGGCTCCGACGGCGTGATTGCCACCATCGAGGAGGCCGAGGAGTGGGCCACCAGGGTGGGCTACCCGGTAATCCTCAAGGCCAAGGCCGGTGGCGGAGGCCGCGGCATGAGAATCGCGCGCTCCCCGGAAGAACTGCCTCATCTCTTTCATGCAGCTCACGCTGAAGCCGCCAACGCATTTGGCAACGGCGAACTCTACATGGAGAAGTTCATTGAGAATCCTCGTCACATCGAGTTCCAGATTCTGGCCGACGAACATGGCCAGGTGGCGTCGCTCTTCGAGCGTGAGTGTTCCATCCAGCGCCGCCATCAGAAACTGATTGAAGAAGCGCCTTCGCTGCAGGTATCGGGCAAACTGCGCGAGGAGCTCGGCCGTACCCTGTGCCGCTGCCTAGCCGATATCGGCTACCAGAACGCCGGCACGGTTGAATTCCTCATGGACGCCGACCACCGGCTCTACTTCATCGAGATGAACACGCGCATCCAGGTCGAGCATCCGGTCACGGAGATGATTACCGGAGTGGACCTCGTGAAGGCGCAGCTTCGCATCGCTTCAGGAGAGAGTCTGAGCGACATTCTGCCCGGAAAGCTCGAGATCCGCGGCCACGCCATTGAGTGCCGCATCAATGCCGAGCATCCGCAGAAATTTACTCCTTCGGCGGGCCAGATCACCGTGTTCAACGTCCCCGGCGGAAACGGCGTTCGAGTGGATACAGCACAGTACGCTGAAGGCGTGATTCCTCCTTACTACGACTCGCTGATCGCCAAACTGATCGTCCACGGTGTCGACCGCCAGGAAGCGATCGCCCGGATGGAGCGCGCTCTGAGCCAGTTTGTGGTGCAGGGAATTGAGACTTCCATTTCGCTGCACCAGGAGATATTCGAAGATCCTGGTTTCCG
>PLSH01000366.1 GCA_003165095.1 Acidobacteriaceae bacterium | reverse complement strand
TGTCGTAGCTGGCTTTGAAGATGAAAGGAATGTCGAGATCGGCCGCGATGCGCTGAACGGCGTCGGCCATGCACCGGGCGTGGCTTTCGCTCTCGATCACGCAGGGACCGGCGATGAGAAAAAGCCGGCCCGCACCAACATGGACCGGCCCGATTTCAAAGGAGTTGCTCACCAGGGCGATTCTAAACGACCGGCCGGCAAAATTGCCCGGCGTCCGTTATCCGGTGTGGCTCCTCGACCACTCCCACAGTGCGCGGTCCAGCGTGCGCAGCGGCGTGGGCGCCGGTAAATTGCTCTGCGGTTTGACGATGTTGCTGTCGGCCAGGCGTTTGCAGAAGTCGAGATACTCCTCGTAGAAGTGGACATCGTGGCGGGCATGGCCGAGGGCCTCAAGAGCCCGGAAATCGAGCACCGTGTATCGCTCCGGGTAGATGGCGGCCAAAATCGCCGACGCCACCGGGATGTCCACTCCCTGCAACTCCAGCAGCGCCGTCACTGCGGTTTCTGTCGAGGCGTCTGCCGCCGCGGCCACCGCCAGTACCCGCCGGATCTTCTCATTGCTGTTGCCGATCAGGTAATGAACCACGCGCTCTGATTTCCAGCGCACGATAGCTTCAAGATTGGCCAGCGTAAAGTCGCCGTTCCGAATCGCCTCGCCGGCTTCAAATGCCGCTTTTTCCAGTTCCTGTTCTTTTTCCCCTGTCCTCTGCCAGTATTGCTCTGCCAGCTCTTGAAGCTCCGCTTCCGCGGGCTGCAGCTGAAAGTAGGCGACCATCTTGCTTTCCTGCCTTTCACCAAAACTTAGTCACCATAGGCCTGCCGGGAAATCTTTGTCAATAACCCCGATGATGCCCACCGCCATAAGATGCGCCAAACCGGGCAAAGTTGTTCCGGTAAAGGAATTTAGCAGAAAACTCATGGACTCTTGAAGGTTTTGAGCTGGTTGTGATGCTCAAACCCAGGCGCCTGGTAGTGCCCTCATTCGGGCTTGCATCGCAGGCTGAGAGGCGGGGGGAAATCTGCATCGATACATAAATATGGTAATATGGAAATATGCGTACAACAGTAGACATTCCGGACGAGACCTACCGCGATCTGAAGATCAAGGCCGCGCAAAAAGGAACGCCCGTACGCCAGATTCTCTTGCGTGGCATTCAACGCGAGCTTGAAGGAACCGGGGAGAAGCCGGTGAGAAAGCTGCAATTCCCGCTGACTCCCTCCTCGCATCCGGGCACGCTCCACCTGACCAACGAGCAGATCGATGAGCTCACAGCTTGCTCGTGACGTAAATGTCTGGATCTGGAGCCAACGAAGATGAGAACAACTGTCGAATTCCCGGATCCCGTATACCGCGAGATGAAGATCCGTGCGGCCAATGAGGGTACGACCATCCGGGAGCTCATCCTGGAAGGTGTCACGATGAGGCTTCGCGGCGGAAGCACGGCGGCATCACGAGGGGACGGGCCGCGATTTCCGGTGATTCGCTCCAAACATCCTGGCTCACTCAAGCTTGGAGAGGAAGGCGTTTACGAGTACATTCCTTTTCCCTGACGTGAACGTGTGGCTGGCGCTGGTCCACGAGATTCACCCGCACCACAAGCCGGCCACGGAATGGGGCAAGTCGCTGGACAGCGATGCGGTAGCGTATTTTTGCCGGTTCACGCAGCTTGGGCTGTTACGCCTGCTGAACAATGAAAACGCAATGCGAGCCGATGTGCTCACGCAACTGGAGGCATGGGAAACATTCGATCTGCTCGTCACCGATCCGCGCAACCGGATGATCGGCGAGCCGGCAGGGATCGATCCTGTCTTTCGACAACAGACAGGCAGCCAGCAGGCTGCTACGAAGCAGTGGGCAGGTGGGTATCTTGCAGCCTTCGCAGAGACGGCAGGGATTCAGCTGGTCACATTTGACCGCGCGCTGGCAGGGAAAGTAAAGGGGGCCGTGCTACTGGGGTAGGTCCTTACGGCTTACCTTGTTTGGTAATGGCAATGTGCGAATTGCCGTTCTCTTTTTGAGAATTAGCACTCAGCCCCCTCTGCTCGACAAGCATTACGACGATCGCGATGGCAAAGAGAACGATCCAGTACCACGAGACGACTCTTCGGCCCTCGTTAAGCATCCAGAGCGGAAGCTGAGGCTTAACGTAAACAGCGGCTCGTGTGAGTTAGATTAGAAGCCCCAAAACAGCCAAATCTTAGGAAGAGCCGCTCGAATCGAACGCGTTTTCCGTTGGAAGAACGACTTGGAATCGCAATCGACGCGCGCAAATCCGAAAACGAGAATTGCGTAGCATACGCTGCAGGCGCAGGAAATGGGCAAGACATCCAGGACCGCGTTTCCGGTTGAGGAGCGACTCCCGCATCGACGCAATTTCATCGAGCCAATCGCTTCGCATTCTTTTGTGAGCATTCCGGCTCAGCCATGCAGTTATCGTTTTGAAAGAATCGGCGTGAAGAAGAGATAACTCTCTCCACTCTTTCCTTCGGTTCCCACGCTAAGTGGGGTAACTTGACATGCTTTCCTGTTAGCGGCCGGCGGTAACTGTGGACGAAGCGTAATGGCGGCTTTTCCTCTACAGGCGAGTAAGCATGCTCTTCGCACGAATGCAATTGCCGGGGAAATCAGGCCAGAGCGGGAAGGCAAGTTAGCGCGGGTGTGCGTGCCCTCAAAATCACGTGTCAAGTGTGGGCTGAGTCAGAGAAATCGATCGGAGAACACGATATGCCGGTTACCACAATTAGAATTAAGCCGATAACTCCATCGGCGTCCAGTGCGTGGTGGCCAGACAGCAGCACGAACTCGATATGCAGCGCAGCATTCGGACTGGCAATAGCCATGGGAGGATGGTCCTGCGCGGCACAAGAAACTTCAAATCTGCTGGTGCCATTCCCTGAGGCCCCGCAGCCCCGATTGACGCTGGCTGCGGATGAATCCCGGACTGGTTTTGCTGCGGATTTTATGCCCGGGTTTGCATCGGCGGCGGGCCTCAGGCCAGCGCATCCCACAGCCAGGCCGCACATCGTTGACAGACAATTCCTCATGCTCAATGGTTTGCATCTGGGGATGGCCATCCTCGACGAGCAGATAACACAGCATTGCATCGCCGACCATCAATGCCGGGAAGGTAATCCCATGATGCCCTCATCGCAGGCAGGCCAAATCACTATCGACTTAGCGCTGGTCGCGTACGGGACAGGCCTCAGTTACTGGCTGAAAAAGCATAAGTCGCGCTGGTGGCGGCTTCCGCCGGATTCGGGTATTGCTACTCACACCGTGGGCGTTTCAATTGGGCTGCTCCACTAATAGCTGCTCCACTAATAATGGCGGAAGCCAGAAGGCCGTAGATTGAAAACTCACATTGGGCGGCATATTACTGCTTTTGCGCCGCAACCGGGTCGGCTTTCGATTCTTCCATTAACCGGTGCTCGCGGTTCTTGTAACTCGCCACGATAAACTCCCGAAACAGCGGATGCGGCTCCAGCGGCTTCGACTTGAATTCCGGATGGAACTGGCAGCCGAGGAAGTGCGGATGACCGGGGATCTCAACGATCTCAACGTAAGTGGCGTCGGGGGTAGTGCCGCTGATGCGCAGGCCGCCGCCGGTGAGCAGCGCCTCGTACTCGCGGTTGAACTCGTAGCGATGGCGATGGCGCTCGCTGATCTCCGTGGCTCCGCCGTACGCGCGGGCGGCCAGCGAATCCTCCTGCAAAATGCAGGTCCACGCGCCCAAACGCATCGTCCCGCCCATCTCCTCAACGCCCAGCAGCTCGCGCAGCTTGTAGATGATGCGGTGCTGGCTGGCGGGGTCGAACTCACTTGAATTGGCGTCTTTCAACCCGCAGACGTTGCGCGCGAATTCGATGCACGCCGTCTGCATGCCCAAACAAATTCCAAAATACGGCACTAGCTTCTCGCGCGCGTAGCGAATGGCGTTCAGCATCCCCTCGATGCCGCGCTTGCCAAAGCCGCCAGGCACGAGAATGCCGTCGAATCCTTCCAACTGCGATTCGTAGCTTCTATCTTCCGGAGTTGCCGATTCCAGTCCCTCGGCCTCGATCCAGGTGATTTTTAGTTTCAGGTTCTGCGAGATGGCTCCGTGCGTCAGCGCCTCTTTGAGCGACTTGTAGCTGTCCTCGTACTCCACGTACTTGCCCACGATGGCGATGGAAACTTCGTCTTTGGGGTGATAGCAGCGGTAAACGATGTCTTTCCACCGCGCCATGTCAGCCTCGGGCGCTTCCCTGTGCAGGTACTTGAGGATAAGCGCGTCCAGGCCCTCGTCTGCAAAACGAAGCGGGACCTCATAGATGGAGGGTACGGTGGTGGCGCCGATCACGGCCTTTTCTTCGACGTTGCAGAAGGCGGCAATTTTCTGTTTCATCTCGCGGCTGAGGCTGCGGTCGGAGCGGCACAACAGCATGTCAGCCTGAATGCCGATGGAGAGCAGTTCCTTGACGGAGTGTTGCGTGGGCTTGGTCTTGAGTTCCTGCGCGGCGGCAATCCAGGGCACCAGCGTGAGGTGAACGAAGACGGTGTTTTCGCGGCCCAACTCCTGGCGCATCTGCCGGAT
>PLSH01000289.1:4970-7001 GCA_003165095.1 Acidobacteriaceae bacterium | reverse complement strand
TTTTTCCGCAGCCTCTTCAGCCCGCGGCTCCTTAAGTCGCCAACACACAAAACCGGCCGCCGCCCTGTTCCCAGTCAGGAGCGATTCTGCCACGCGGCCTATGGCTCGGGCCTGCGTTGCGGGTTTCCTGCTCATGCTCGATTCCATTGCGCGCCAACAGGGGGTTATTATCTGCAAACGGGCTGAGCGGGACGGGCGATAGGCTGGCTGAGAATGTCGCGTCTTGCGCCAGGCATTCAAAGCGGCTGTTCGGCTCTGGATTGATCTTCGTACCAGGCTCCCCAGAGTGTCCTTTCGTTCTGGAAAGCGACGGCGTCCACCAAGCGAGGCTTTAACTGTGGAATCTTGCCGTCCTCTGCCAATGAGTAGATCCTTCGGTGAGCATGTTCGGCGATCATGCGTCGGAATAGCCTGGCGTGGTAGCGAGAGGGAACCTGCCTTGGGTCCGAATTTGCGCCGATCTCCGTAAACATAAGATGGCGTGGGCTTAGTGGAAAGAGGATATTGGCCCGCGCACGATTCCAGCCGCCGTTGAAATCGTAATCGGATTCGGATCGGAAATTCAGGCAGATAACAGGATCGTCACTCGTGAACCATCCCAAACTGGCGGGCGCTTCAAGTATTGCCCACTTGTGCTTGTGGAGAACCTTCAGCGTATTCGTCAAGGTGTGCTTCATCGTGTAAAACCAAAGCCCACGGCCCACCACCAGTGTCGTAGTGAATTGGACCTTTTTCTCTTCGGGCAGGTCCTTTCGATCAGTTTTTATAGGAAAGTATTCCGTGTGCGGAACATTGTCTTCGACTATCTTCTGGCCCGACTCTCTTGCCTCGCGCAAGCGAGCTTCAACGTCTTTCAAAGACTGGTCCAATACCACTGGGGCCATCCGATTCCAGAGTGGCAGGTTTTTTATAAGAAACGCGGGGGTTCGGACAATTTGAGACGCAAGAAACCGAACGAGTATTTCCCAATCGCCTTGCGTGAGTTCTTTGTCGGCGAGGACTTTTTGAAACGGTTCCTTGGCTGGCGATTCAAATTCGCGATTCAGCCATTGTTCGATGTCGTCCGCCTCTTCTCCGCGCACAATCCTCGTGTATAGGTTTTTCTCGTATCCTGTTCCGGCTACATTGACTCGCTTCCACACAGGTACGCTTGAGCGAGAGACGAGTATGCGGTACTCGAGAACCTCGCCGGAAGGTGTGGCGAAATTCTTCAGGTACAGCTGGGGCACGAAGTGGTTATCGCGTGTCGGAGCCATACTCAAACTCGCTCATCGGTAGGGCGCATAATCGAGGTCCGCGAATTATCTAATGATAAACGCCCACCCCCCCCACATTCACCCCGCACCCAGCCTCCGCTATAGTTGATCCAACGGGCCGAACATGAAAATTCCTCAGCATTTCCCTGGGGGAGGGAGGCCGTCATGGCGAAAAGAAAAGTAGCTGACCTGTTGGTGGATGTTTTGGCAGAAGCAGGAGTCCGGCGGATTTTTGGAGTTTCGGGTGACTCGCTCAACGGAATTACCGACTCGATACGAGCCACCGGAAAACTCGAATGGATCCATCTGCGCAATGAAGAAACAGCAGCTTTTGCCGCGGGCGCGGAAGCCCATCTCACCGGAAAGCTGGCGGTTTGTGCCGGAAGCTGCGGCCCCGGAAATCTGCACTTGATTAACGGTCTCTACGACTGCCATCGCAGCCGCGTCCCCGTCCTCGCCATCGCTGCGCAGATCCCCAGCGACGAATTAGGCAGCGGATACTTCCAGGAGACCCATCCGGAACATCTTTTCGCGCAGTGCAGCCACTATTGCGAACTGGTTTCGCAACCCGAACAGATGCCCCGCGTGCTTGAGATTGCCATGCAAACCGCGATCTCGCGGCGCGGCGTTGCCGTAATTACTATGCCAGGCGACGTAGCTTTGCGAGAAGCCGTCGAAACCGCGCGCCGTGTTCATATCCATGAACCCAACCCCACCGTGTGCCCATCCGGGGACGAGATCGCGGCCCTGGCGGCACTGCTGAACAAGTCGAAGA
>PLSH01000289.1:2019-4929 GCA_003165095.1 Acidobacteriaceae bacterium | reverse complement strand
CTCCTGATGCTCGGAACGGACTTCCCCTACCGGCAGTTTTACCCTCAGGACGCGACCGTCATCCAGATCGACATTCGGGGCGAGCAGATTGGCCGCCGCACCAAAGTCGATTTAGGCCTGGTGGGCGACGTAAAAGCCACCATCGCCGCGCTCAACCCGCAACTGCGCGCCAACCCGGATGAGGGTCATTTGACTGCTTCGCTCAGCCACTATAGCGAAGCCCGCAAGGGCCTTGACGATTTGGCCACCGGCGGAACCGGCGGAAAGCCGATCCATCCCCAATACATTGCAAAGATTCTGGATGAGCTTGCGGCAGAAGATGCAGTGTTTACCTGCGATGTGGGTACGCCTACCATCTGGGCCGCCCGTTATCTCCATATGAACGGCAAGCGCCGGCTACTCGGCTCTTTCACGCATGGCTCCATGGCCAACGCGCTCCCGCAGGCCATTGGAGCGCAGGTCAGTCATCCGGGCCGCCAGGTAATCTCGATGTCCGGAGACGGCGGCCTCGCCATGCTCATGGGCGATCTGCTCTCGCTTCGTCAGTTGCAGTTGCCGGTGAAGTTGATTGTCTTCAACAACAGTTCGCTGGCCTTTGTCGAGTTGGAAATGAAGGCCGCCGGTATCCTCGATTTTGGAACCAACCTGCACAACCCCAATTTCGCAAAGATGTCCGAGGCCGCGGGCATTCTTGGGCTCAGGGCCGAAACGTCAGATCAAGTCAGGCCGATGATCGAGCAGGCACTCCAACATGACGGGCCGGCTCTGGTTGAAGCGATCGTGAGCCGGCAGGAACTCTCCATGCCTCCAACCATTACCGTCGACCAGATCAAGGGCTTCAGCCTCTTCATGATCAAAGCCGTTCTCGATGGGCGCGGCAACGAAATCATCGACCTCGCCAAAACCAACCTGGTGCGCTGATCTGGTGCGCTGATGGGGTGGGAAGTGTCTGCGGGCCACGCCATTAAGCGGTGGGCGGCATCATGGATTCGTATCGATATACGCCACGTCGCCAGAGGGATCACCGGCTGGTGCGAAATCGCCGAGGCTCCAGGCGAGGCGTGAGACGTTCGCCGCGGAGAGTTGCGGGCGTAGGCGCTCAATTCCCATTCGCCATCGCCTCGGCGTAGTACCCCGTCCGGTGCCGAATATTAAACGCATCCGGCGCGGCGCGCGGAACCGTCACCGTGATGCGATGGAACGTGGTGCCGGGCAACTGGTGGCGCGGATAGTACCCAATCAAATATTGCGTGCGCAGATCGTCGCTCACCTGCGCGAAGGCCTTGTCCAGCCCCCCGTCTCCCACGTAAAAATGCTTGCCCCCGGTCTGCTCGGCCAATGTGATCAGCGCGTGCTCGCCGCCCAGGTCGCGGCCCGCGCTGGCCTCGATCGGCACGTCGATGACGGAATAAATCATCACCTCGTTGCGCAAAGCCTGCTCAAGAGCCTGCGCGTAGGTGGTGCTCTTGGCCGTGTCGTCCCCGTCTGACACCACGATCAGCACCTTGCGCCCCTCTTTCGCTCCCAGCCGCTCCGAGCCCAGGTAAATAGCGTCGTAGAGCGCCGTAGCCCAGTCGCCGCGCAGCTGACCCAGGCCGTGATCGATCAGCGCCAGCTTGTTGGTGAAGGGCGTCAGCTCGCGCACCTCAGTGGCAAACTGCAGCACGCTCATCTGGTCCTGCGGCCGCAGGATCGCGTGCGCAAACCGCCGCGCCGCGCCCGCTTCTTCGCTCATATCCTTGCGCACGCTGCCGCTGGTGTCGATAGCCAGGGTCAGGCTCAGCGGCAACTCCGATTGCCGCTCGAAAACCGCGATATCCTGCGGCCGGCCATCTTCAAACAGCGCAAAATCGTCGCGCTTCAGCCCGCCAACCAGCGCCCCGTTGTGGTCCGCCACGTTCACAAAAACGCTGACCAGTTTCACATCCACGTGCAGCGTGGTTTCCTGCGCAGCCAGAGGCGCAGCCAGCAGCAAGCCCAGCAACAGTCCGAAGATCGTCCCCCATTCCAGCAATAAACCGGGTGCCCCAGGTCTCGATTTTGAGACTTGGGGTCGATAATTGCTCCTGAGGCAAGGAACTCCGCGAACCCTACGCGTCATGCTCCGCCTCCGCCCCGTCAACCGCAATCCCCTCGGGAAACGGCTCACCCCCCGCCCACACCGCGCCGTCCGCAAAAGTTTCCTTTTTCCAGATGGGGACGGTCTGCTTGAGCGTGTCGATAAGCCAGCGGCAGGCGTCAAAGGCCTGCGCGCGATGCGCCGAGGCCACCACGATCAGCACGCTGGTCTCGCCCACTTCCAATCGGCCCAGGCGATGGATCATCGTTACCCGGCGCACGCCAAAGCGCGCAAGAGCCTCCGCGGCCAGCGCCTCCATCTGCCTGGCCGCCATCTCCTCATAAGCCTCGTAGTCCAGATGCAGGGTCTGCCGTCCGCGGCTGTTGTTGCGCACGATGCCGTCGAAAACCACCACCGCGCCATCCTCGCCGCCCTTGGCCGCAGCCACCAGTTTTTCCGCGTCAATAGGCTCGCGCGTCAGCGCAACAACCGCCGCCCGCTCATCCTCACTCTGATCCAAAGAGTCCGCCGTACGCGNNCAGCACCGCCGGAGACGGGCGGAAGCAGACCCACCTCGTCGCCCTCATGCAGGATTTGCGCCGTGGTGGCGTACTCGGCGTTCACGCTCACGGCAATCCCGCGCAGCCGCGGCGCAGCCGCACCCCCGCCCAGACGCTCCAGCAGATCGCCGACAGAAGCGCCCTCGCCCAGCTCAATCGCGGCCGGAGAAGCGCCCAGCCAATCTTTCAATACCCCAAAGGGAATCACGCGTACTTGCATCACTGCTGAAAGAATACCGCCTGCCAATTAGACGCGTCAGAAGCAAATCAGGGACCTATTCCCTATTCCCT
>PLSH01000289.1:0-2003 GCA_003165095.1 Acidobacteriaceae bacterium | reverse complement strand
TCACACCACCTTGTACAGGAACCCCGTCGGCGACCCCCAGAGATTACGCGCGCGATCCTCATAGAAGATGCTGAACTCGATGCCCGCCAGGTCGAAGTCGAAGAGCGGAACGCGGTCGAAAGTGTAGTCGCCGCGCACCGAATACTCGTCGCCGCTGCAATCCACCATCAGTCCCTCTCCGCTGGAAAGCCGCTCGGGATGGGTCAGCAGCAACGAGCCGAACGCAAACACGCCCATGCCGAATTCGTTGCCCGCCATAGCCACCCGGGTCCGCCGCGCCGACGAGCCGCGATGAAGCATCCCCGCCTGCGCCGCCACCACCAGCATGTCGTTGCCCTGCTGCTGATCGGCCAAAATCGTCTCCGCAAGCTTGGAGCGCTCTGACTGGCGCAGGTAAATCTGGCCCAGCCGGCCGATAATGCGGTTTGAAAACCGCCGTCTCGCCGACAGAACCTCCAGCAGCATCTCCACAGCCTCGTTGTACGTGGCCGCGAGCGCCTGCCAGCGGGGAATCGCGAACCACGCCTCCGCGCCCTCCGGAAGCTGCAACCGCGACAGCTTCTCGTTGCAACTTCCCAGCTTCGGAAACAGCTTGCGCAGTTCCGTTACCTGGGCCTCCACCGGGCGTACGCGGTACGTCGGCGGATAGGCCCGGTTCGAACTCACTTCCTCGTCCTTGAACTTGTCGCTCACCGTGTGCCGCTGAATGATCTCCACCACCAGGTCGGCCACCTCGGACTTCAGCTTCTTGTCCATGTCCAGAACCGCCTGCGCCGTCTGCCGGTCCAGTTGCTCGATGGCCGACTTGTACGCCTTCTGGACGGCTTCGCCAAGGAATTGCTGAAGCATCTGGTTCTGATGCTCGGTGGTGTTCCCGGACAGATGCAGCGGAACAATCAAATGTGGTGTCGCCATAGTTCTCGCTTCGCGGGTAGTCGCGTTCTTTGCTCTTCATCGGCAAAGCTGCGGGTTACTCTAGTACCGGTTATTAAATAGGAGTTCCGGTTCGTAAAACAGATTTCAGCCCTCACAAACAGAACAGGCCGGCAGATTCGCCGGCCTGTTTGCTCAATCCCTGCCGCCCGTTTACGCAGCCGTATTGTTTACCACGAGTTCCGGCGCGGACGCCTGCGCCTCCCCCCTGGCCTTCAGCGTCGGCAACGCCACCGCCAGCACATCCTCTATGCGGCTGGCGTAGTGGATCGTGACGCCCTCGATCTGCTCCGGCGTCAGATCCTCTTCCACGTCCTGGCGGTTGTCCGCGGGCAGGATGATGGTTTGCACCCCGGCCCGGCGCGCAGCCAGAAACTTTTCCTTGATCCCGCCCACCGGCAGCACATTCCCGCTCAGCGTGATCTCCCCGGTCATCGCCGTCAGCGGCCGCACCGGCACATCGGTCAGCAGCGATGCCAACACCGTTGTCATGGTCACGCCGGCCGAGGGTCCATCCTTCGGTATCGCCCCCGCGGGCACGTGAATGTGCAGATCGATCTCCTTGTTGAAGTCCTCCGCCAGCCCCAGGCTGCCGGAGTTCGACCGCACCCACGTCAGCGCCGCCTGCATCGACTCCTGCATCACCTCGCCAATTTGCCCGGTCATGGTAAAGCCGCCCTTGCCCTTCATCTTGTTGGCCTCGATGAAGAGAATGTCCCCGCCGGCCGGCGTCCACGCCAGTCCCACGGCCACGCCGGGCCTCTTCACCCGCTCCGCAACTTCGGTTTCCACGCGCACCTGGATGCCGCCCAGAAATTCCTTCAGCACCTCGCGTGTAACCACGAGTTTTTCCGTCTTGCCCTCCACCACCCGCCGCGCCTGCTTGCGGCAGACCGTGCCCAGCGTTTGTTCCAGCTTCCTCACTCCCGCCTCGCGCGTGTAATGGCGAACCACGTAGCGCACCGCATCCTCGGGAAATTCGATCTGCTCCGTCGTGATGCCGTTCTCCTTGATCTGGCGCGGAATCAGGAAGCGCGAAGCGATATGCAGCTTCTCTTCTTCGCTGTAGC
>PLSH01000163.1 GCA_003165095.1 Acidobacteriaceae bacterium | reverse complement strand
GCCGGCTGCTCGACGGGCGAGGAGCCGTACACCCTGGCCATGGTGCTGAGCGAATATGCGGCGGCCCACCAGGGCTTCCGCTTCAGAATCCTGGCCACCGATATATCCACCACCGTGCTGGCCAAGGCTGAGACGGGAGTCTATGCCGGCGAAATCGTAAACCCCGTTCCCGCTGCGCTCAGGCGCAAGTACATCATGGGGAGCCGGGACCGGGGCTCGAACCAGGTGCGGATCGTGCCGGAGTTGCGGCGCCTGATCGAGTTCCGGCGCTTGAACTTCATGGATGCCGATTACGGGATTCAGGAAAAGGCGGATGCGATTTTTTGCCGCAACGTGATCATCTATTTCGATCGCGCCACGCAGGAACGGGTTCTCAAGAGGCTTTCACACTACCTTGTGCACGGCGGGTACCTGTTCGTCGGGCACGCCGAAGCCCTGCACGATATGGATTTGCCGCTGGCGCCGGTGGCTCCGTCGCTCTACAGGAGGATCGATGCAGGAGCCTGACCGGGGATTGCCTGAAGTCTACGTGCAGCCGGGCGAATCGCACCTGGTGCGGGAACCGACCATCCTGCGCACGCTGCTGGGCTCCTGCGTTGGAATCGCTTTCCGGATTCCGCGCCTGGGCATTGGCGCGCTCTGTCATCCGATGTTGCCCCGCTATCCCGTCAAGCCGGCGGCGGCGTTGAGTTCCTCCGGCGGCCGGCGCTATGTGGACTTCGCCATCCGCGATCTGGCCCGGCAATTCGACGCGCTGGGTGCGCGCCGCAATGAAGTCGAAGTCAAGCTGTTCGGGGGCGGAGACGTGTTGTCGACGGCCGGCGATGCGGCCCGGCCCACCGTGGGCAGGCTCAACTGCGAGGTGGCCATCAAGGTGCTCGAGGAAGAAGGTTTTGGTGTCGCGGCGTCTTCGCTGGGAGGCAAACGCGGCGTCAACATTCACTTCAATACTGCAACCGGGGAAGTGCTGCTGCAGCGGCACACGTGAGTTACGGCATGAGTACTGAAAAAATTCGCGTTTTGATCGTCGACGACTCGGCTGTGGTCCGCCAGACCCTGCGCGAGGTACTCGAGTCGGATCCTGAAATTGAAGTGATTGCCACCGCCGGCGACCCGTTTGTCGCCGCCGACCGCATTGCCGAGCAGGTGCCCGACGTGATCACTCTCGATATCGAGATGCCGCGCATGGACGGGCTCACCTTTCTCAGGAAGCTGATGAGCCAGCACCCCATCCCGGTGGTCATCTGCTCCAGCCTTGCCGAAGAGGGTACGCAAAGCACCTTCAAGGCTCTCGAATACGGCGCGGTGGACATTGTGACCAAGCCCCGTCTGGGAACCAAGCAGTTCCTTGAAGATTCGCGCATCATCCTGTGCAACGCGGTGAAGGCCGCGGCCCAGGCCAGGCTCCGAACTCTGGGGCCCAGCCATACGGTCGAGCCCAAGCTCACCGCCGACGCCATCCTCTCGCCCGCCACCCACGCCATGGCTGAAACCACTGAAAAAGTGGTTGTAATCGGCGCCTCCACCGGCGGCACCGAGGCCCTGAAAACCGTGCTCGAAACGCTCCCCGCGGACACTCCCGGCATCGTGATCGTGCAGCACATGCCCGAACTGTTCACGCGCGCCTTCGCCAACCGGCTCGACAGCCTCTGCAGCATCACGGTAAAAGAGGCGGAGACCAACGACACCGTGATTCGCGGCCGCGCGCTCATCGCGCCCGGCAATCATCATCTGCTGCTGAAGCGCAGCGGCGCGCGCTATTACGTTGAGATCAAGAACGGTCCGCTGGTCTGCCGCCACCGTCCTTCGGTCGACGTGCTGTTCCGTTCCGCGGCCCGCTATGCCGGACAAAATGCCGTGGGCGTCATCCTCACCGGGATGGGCGACGACGGGGCGCGAGGAATGCTCGAGATGAAGCAGGCGGGCGCCCATACCTTTGCCCAGGACGAAGCCTCCTGCGTTGTCTTCGGCATGCCCAAGGAGGCTATCAAGCTCGGCGGCGTTGACAAAGTGCTGCCGTTGCACGCCGTGGCCGCGGCAATTCTCTAGCGCATTCCCGCAACTCCCCGGCGCGCCTGTTTTTTAAAGTGTGTGCAGAAGCCAATCGCGGCGCGTCTCTGCCGTCGAACCGGATGCGAGCAGTATGATAGGATTCCGTCGATACGCCACCAATTGCGTTGGGAGTGGAAATGCGCGAGCGCAGAGCCGGAATCATCATGAACGGCGTCACCGGGCGGATGGGACTCAATCAGCACCTGGTCCGGTCGATTCTCGAGATCCGTGCGCAAGGCGGCGTCCCTCTCAGCGATGGCAGCGTCGTGATGCCCGACCCCATTCTCGTGGGACGGAATGAAGCCAGGCTGAAGTCCATCGCGGCCGAGCATGGTATCTCCCGCTGGAGCACCGACCTGGCGCGGTGCCTTGCCAATTCCGACGACACAATATATTTCGACTCCGGCTCGACCGGCATGCGCGAGCAGAATGTGCTCCAGGCGATCGCGGCAGGGAAGCACGTTTATTGCGAAAAGCCCCTGGCAACGACCATGCGGGGCGCCATCGGCCTTGCGCGCGCCGCGGAAAATGCCGGCGTCAGGCACGGCGTGGTGCAGGACAAGCTTTTTCTTCCCGGTATTCGCAAACTGCGGCGTCTGATTGACTCGGGCTTCCTCGGGCGCATTCTTTCCGTGCGCGGCGAATTCGGCTACTGGGTGTTTGAGGGCCACAGGCAGACGCCGCAGCGTCCCTCGTGGAATTACAAAAAAGAACAGGACGGCGGCATCATTCTAGACATGTTCTGCCACTGGCGCTATCTTCTCGACCACACCTTTGGCGCGGTCCGGGCCGTTTCCTGCACCGGCGTCACGCACATTCCCGAGCGCGTCGACGAGGCGGGCGAGACCTACAAGTGCACGGCTGAGGATGCGGCTTACGGGATGTTCGAACTGGACGGCGGAATCTTTGCGCAGATCAACTCATCCTGGGCCACCCGCGTGTATCGCGACGAACTTTTCAGCCTGCAGGTGGACGGCACGGACGGCAGCGCCGTGGCCGGTCTGCGCGAGTGCAGGGCGCAGCATCGCGTCAACACCCCGCGGCCGGTTTGGAATCCCGATCTTCCCAATCCATTCCAGTTTCGCGATCAGTGGGCCGTCGTCCCCGACAACGCCGAGTTTGACAATGCGTTCAAAGTGCAGTGGGAGATGTTCCTGCGCCACGTTGCCGAAGATGCGCCGTTTCCGCACACCTTTATCGACGGCGCGCGCGGTGTGCAATTGGCTGAATTGGCCCAGGCCTCGGGTCGCGAACGCCGCTGGGTCGATGTTCCCGGGATCTCTCTCGATACGCAGTAGTCGGCGTAATTCAACTTCACCTTCCCGAGAGGCGGAAGCGCATGGCAGACAAATCAAAGCTCTCGTTGAACCAGATGACCACGGCTCATTGGAGCGTGGCCGAGGCAGTCGAGGGCTGCGTGCGTCACGGCATTTCCTCCATCGGTCTGTGGAGGCACAAGATTCAGGAGACCGGTCTCGACTGCTGCGTGAAGCTTGTGAAAGACGCGGGTCTGCGCGTCTCGAGCGTCTGTCGCGGAGGAATGTTTCCGGCGCTCACCGGGCCGGAGAGAAGAAAAAACATCGAGGACAATTTCCGCGCCGCCGACGAAGCAGCCGCGCTTCAGGCCGACTCCCTGGTGCTGGTCGTCGGCGGTTGCGTGGGCATCGATCTCGATGAAGCGCGCAAGATGGTTGCCGACGGAGTTGCGGAACTGGTTCCGTATGCGCGGGAGCGCGAGGTTCGCATCGGGCTTGAGCCGCTGCATCCCATGTACGCGGCGGACCGCTCGGTGATGGTGACCATCGATCACGCGCTCAATTTGGCGTCGGCCTACGATCCGAGCGAGGCCGGCGTCATCCTCGACGTGTTTCACATCTGGTGGGATCCCAGGGTTGCGGAGTTGATCGCGCAATCGGCCGGACGGATATTGGGCTTCCACGTCTCGGACTGGCTGGTTCCAATCCCCGATATTCTGCTCGGCCGTGGCATGATGGGCGATGGAGTCATCGACATCCGCGGATTGCGGCGTCTGGTTGAGCAGGCCGGCTACGACGGTCCCATCGAAGTTGAGATTTTCAGCCGCACGCTGTGGGATCAGGATCCCGACACCGTTCTTGTCCAGGTCATTGAACGATTTGAGAAGCTCGTTTAGCAGAAGAGGGATCGGGTGGAAGTCAACCAGAGCTTAACGCCGCGGAAACTGTTGCCGGAGATCGGCCGGGCCGTGAACCTGGCGGCCGGCAAGACGCTGCGGCTCGAGCGGCGCTGGAATCTCGCGGATGGCGCACCCGTAGTCACGGCCGGCGGCAGATACACCGCGCGCAGTTGGACCCAGTGGACACAGGGCTTTCAGTACGGCAACGCGTTGCTCTGCTTCGATCTCGGCGGCGATGGCGAGCTGCTGGCCATGGCGCGGCGTCACGTAACGGAAGACATGGCCCAACACCTGACCCACACCGGCGTGCACGACCATGGCTTCAATAACATCTCAACCTACGGCCATCTGCGGCGTCTCATGCTCCAGGGCCGCATTGAAACCAACGAATGGGAGCTGCGCTTTTATGAGCTGGCCCTCAAGGTGAGCGGCGCGGTGCAGGCGGCGCGCTGGACCAGTCTTGCGGATGGCCTGGGCTACATTTATTCCTTCAATGGCAGCCACTCGCTGTTCATCGATACTCTGCGCACATTGCGCGTCTGCGGCGTCGCTCATCTTCTGGGGCACGTGCTCCTGGGTGAGCAGGATCGGCGCATCAACTTGCTCGGCAGGCTGCTCGAGCACGCGCAGACGTCCGCGCGATTCAATATTTATTACGGCGAAGGGCGCGACAGCTACGACCTGCCCGAACTGCGCGGCCGCACCGCGCATGAGGCCATCTTCAATCCTTTGAGCGGCGTCTTTCGCTGTCCGTCGTCGCAGCAGGGCTATTCGCCCTTCACTACCTGGACGCGCGGGCTGGCATGGGCCATGCTTGGCTTTGCCGAGCAGCTTGAGTTTATTCAATCGCTGCCGGAAAATGAATTCGGAATTGAAGGCATTCCGGAAAAAGCAACTGCATCTGCAATGCTGGAGCGCGCCGGGCGCGCTACAGCGGACTTCTACATGCAGCAGGCCAGCACCCGCGACGGCATCTGCTACTGGGACACGGGCGCCCCGCAACTGCACCTGCTGGGCGATTGGCGCGGGAAAGCCGCCGATCCGTACAACGAATTCGAGCCGGTCGACTCGTCGGCCAGCGCCATCGCCGCGCAGGGGCTCATCCGGCTGGGACATGTGCTGGGCGATCAAGGGCGCCTGTACCTGCAAGCCGGACTGACCATTGTCGAGCGGCTGCTGCAGGAGCCTTATCTCTCTGCCGATCCCAACCATGAGGGGATTTTGCTGCACAGCGTTTACCATCGCCCTAACGGGTGGGACTTTATTCCGCCCGGGGCAAAGATTCCCTGTGGCGAGTCAAGCATGTGGGGCGATTATCATCTGCTGGAGGCGTTGCTTCTGGTGGCGAGGATGGCCGATGGCCGCTACTGCACTTTTTTCTAGCCGTTCAGGCTGACCTGCCGGAAAGGATTTCGGATGCCGATTGAGAACAAGGTAGCGCTGGTAACCGGCGGCGCGCGCGGCATCGGGCTGGGCATCGCGCTCCAGTTGGCAGAGGCTGGATTCACGCTCGTCAGCTCGGGCCGGCGGCCGGTCGAGCAGGCGCAGGCAGCGCTCGATTCCATAAGGGAGCGCAGCAACAGCTCCATTTATGTGCAGGCGGATGTCTCGATCGGCACAGACCGCGCCCGTCTCCTGTTGAGCGTCGAGGAGCAGCTTGGGCGTCTCGATGTGCTGGTGAACAACGCGGGAATCGCGCCCCGCGTCCGCGCCGACATCCTCGAGGGTCGGGAAGACAGCTTCGACGAGCTGATCGCGACCAATCTCAAGGGTCCCTATTTTCTTACCCAGGCCGTTTCGGCGTGGATGATCCGCCAGCGCGCGAGCCAGGCTGCGGTCCATCGCGCCATCATCAACATCGGCTCCGTCTCCGCCACCATGGCCGGCACAAATCGTGGCGACTATTGCATCTCCAAGGCGGGCGTCGCCATGGCTACGCGGCTGTGGGCCGCACGCCTTGCCGAATTCGGGATCGGCGTTTACGAGGTGCGGCCCGGTATCATCGAAACCGATATGACGGCGGGCGTTCGCGAAAAATACAATGCGCTGATTGAAAGCGGGCTGCTGCTTGAAAAACGCTGGGGCACGCCGGAAGATGTGGGCCGCGCAGTGCGCATTCTGGCCACCGGTGAGTTGTCCTACGCCACCGGAGCCGTGCTGGTGGTCGATGGCGGGCTCTCGGTGGAGAGGCTCTAGTGGCGGCGCGCGCCGCGGAGCGCATCCATGAGTAAGCCGCTGCCGGGCCGCGCCCCGGCCAACCTGCCGGGCTCGAGAGGGCCGGCCGCTGCAACATATCCTCCTCACATCCATCCCGGATGGCAGTTCGCGGTTTCCTCTGGAATCCTGGGATGGATCCTCGATGCGTATTACTTCTTCGTTCTCGTTTTTCTCGTCGATGTCCTGGCCGGAAAATTTCATGTCAGCAAGGCCGCAATCGTCTGGTCCATCACCATCACCCTGGCCACGCGTCCGCTGGGCGCGCTGATTCTCGGATCCATGGCCGACAAATTCGGCCGCCGCCGCCCGCTGATCGCCTGCGTCCTGTTTTTCTCCATCGTCTCGGCTTTCACTCCCTTCGCACCCAATTACACGGCATTCCTGCTGCTGCGCGCGCTCTACGGCGTCGGCATGGGCGGCTACTGGGGCATTGGCGCGTCGCTGGTCATGGAGAGTTCACCGGTGCGCTGGCGTGGACTCTTCTCCGGCATCCTCCAGGCTGGTTATTCGCTTGGATACCTGCTCGCCGCGGTCGCAATACCATTGGTGGCGCCGCGCTGCGGCTGGCAATGGGTCTTCCTCGGAGGACTCATCATCGCCGCACTGGTCGCGGTTCTCACCGTGCTCTCGCCGGAATCGCAGGCCTGGAAAAACAGCCGCCCCGGAAGCCTCTTGCAGATGGCCCGCGTGCTGCTGCGGCACAAAAAAGATTTTGCCTACCTGGTCTTGCTCATGTCCGCGATGACCTCTCTCTCCCACGGCACCCAGGATTTATATCCCGATTTTCTGAAGACCGTGCACGGCTTTTCAGGCGCCGTGATCTCCAATCTGGCCATTCTCTATAGCGTGGGCGCGATTGTCGGCTCACTGGTCATCGGACATTTCTCCGAGAAGCTGGGCCGGCGCAAATCCATTATGCTGGCGCTGGCTATTTCGCTCGCCGCCATGCCCGCGTGGGCCTTTGGCTCGTCGCTTCTGGCGCTCGCCGCCGGGTCGTTCGTGATGCAGTTTGGCGTGCAGGGCGTTTTCGGCGTCATCCCCGCGCACCTGAACGAGCTCTCGCCGGCCAGCGTGCGCAGCCTGTTTCCAGGCATCGTCTATCAGCTCGGCATGTTGCTCGGCGCGCCCGCGGTAGGCATCGAATATGCTCTGCGCCGCGGCGTGGGCTACGGATGGGCGCTCACCCTCTTTGAGTTGTGCACCATTGTCGCCCTGTTTCTCATCGTAGGCTTTGGACCGGAGCGCCGCGGCCGCGATCTGGCAAACTGACGCCGGCCATCTTTTGAACTTGCCGCGAATACGAAAAGACCCTTCCCAGGGGAAGGGCCAATCCGCGGTGCTGGTTCTTATGCCTAATTTACCGTCACGGTAAATGTGGTGGCCGCGGTGGTTTTTGCCGCATCGTTGCCCGTTCCCGTCACGGTGAACGTGTAGTTCCCGGCGCTCGTGCCGCTGGAGCCCGTACCACTCGTAACGGTGACCGATGCGGCGCCCGAGGCGGAGTTGTAGTTGGAGTCGCCGGAATAACTGGCCGTCAATGTGTCGCTGCCAACTGGCAATGAGTTTGCCGGGATGAGGATGGTCGCCGCGCCCCCTGAAAGCGTAGTTGCGGGGGAAGTGTAGCTGCCGCTGGATAGCGTGACCGTGCCGGTCGCAGTCCCGCTCGACCCCGAGACGGCCACCGTGACGGAGAGAGAAGCGCTGGCGGCAATTGAGCTGCTGGCAGGCGTTACGGTAACTGTCGGCGTAGTGGTTGTTGGACCGGTGTTGCCGCTGAGGCCGCCGCCGCATCCGATTGCTGCGAAACTGACCGCTGCAACCAATAAGAAAGCGCCGAGAATGCTTCTCCACCGCCGTGACCGTCCCGGAATGAAGAAGAGCAGGAATGCGGCGAGGACCGACCCACCCGTTGCCGCAAACCATCCTGATCGCGCCGGCATGAGGCTCCCGCTGGTGGCGGCCGTTGTATTCACAGTGGCGATCGATGTTCCGCTTGTCGTGCTCGCGCTGAGAACGACTGCGCTGCCGCCTGTGCAGGTGGGAGGATCGGTGGGGTCAGTGACCGAAGACGAAGTCGGTGCGCAGGTGAACGTGATGGTCCCGGCATAGCCGTTGCTTCCGGTCGCGGTGATGGTCGAGGCTACGGATGAACCGGGAGAGATCGAGGCAGGTGCTGTCGCCGACAAATTGAAGGCCGGAGTTGCAACCGCTGTCACAATCACATCCACTACCGTCGTCTCTGTAATTCCGCCTGAAGTACCGGTGATCGTTACCGGCCAGGTGGTGGGAAACGTGGTTGAGGATGTGGTGATGGTGAGCAAGTCGGTCTGCGCCGCCACGCCGCTGATGGAAACGGCCGGCGTGGCCATCGCGCAGGTTGGAGCGGTATAGCTCCCCGCAATCGGGAGGTCGGCAACCGCGCAGGCAAGGTTGGCTGTTCCGGTAAACCCGCCTGTCGGCGTAACGGTAATCGTGGAAGTGTTGCCCGTGGCGGCGCCCTGGACCACGGTGATGTTCCCGCTGTTGGTAAGCTCGAAGCCCGGCAGAACCGTCGAATTGTTCACCACCGCGTTGAAGCCCAGCGCGTGGATGTATTCGCCCGTCGAGTCCTTGCCCGTGACCATCACGTTGTAGGTTCCAAACGCGGTGCCCGACGCGGCACTGACGGTCAGTATGGAATTGGCGCTGCTGTTGTTGCTCAGCGACGGATTGGGCGCAACCGCGCAAGTGAGCGGAGCGGCCGCCGCGCAACTCAGGTTCACCGTGCCGGTGAAGCCGTTGACCGAAGAAACGTCGATTACCGCTGTCCCGCTGCCTGCGCCGCCGCCGATGCCCACCGGCACGATGGTGCTGTTCGGCACCATAGTGAAATCGCTGAGCGGGTTTTCGACCACCGTGCTCAGCACCATCGCGGACGGATTGTAAACCTTGTCGCCCGGAAACTGGACCGTAATGTAGTTGGTTCCGCGCACCAGGCTCTGGCTGTTGACTACCACGGTGAAGTAGGAGACATTTCCCGTGCTCGATGAGAAACCGGCTCCGGTCAAAGTAGCGCCCGATTCATAAACGGCGACGCCGCCAGTGGGCGCCGTGGTTCCGCTGCCGGTTACCGATCCGGTAATCACCACCGGCGAGTTGGGTGTGATGCTCCCGGTCATGGTCGCCGTCGTCGTGGATGATTTCAGTCCGTTGGAGTCGAGGTTCTCGATGTTGATTGGAGCTGACCCGCTGACCGGCAGGTAATTCGAATCGCCGCTGTAAGAGAGCGTGACGCTATAGTTTCCGGTTGGCATGCCGGGCGGAACGATGTAGTCGGCCACGCCTGCCACGGAGTTGAAATTGGGATCCACGATGGGGCTCAGCTTCTGTGTCCCTGAAAGGCCCGAAGCTGGAACTGTGCTCACAGTGACGCTGCCCGTAGGCGGCGCTACGGCCGCTGGAACCCCGCCATACTGCCCGTTGTATTGCGCGGTATTCTCGATCGCAAAAGTGAGCACCGTCGGTTGCCCCGTGGCATTGACGGGGTTCACCGTATAGTAGTCGGACGACCATGAATAAAGAATCTGCGGAGCATCCTGCACCACCGTAAAGGCAATCGGCGCGGGATTGGCGGCAGCCTTGTAGCTGTCATCGCCGCCGTAACTGACGGTCACCGAGTGCGCGCCGAGTACGAAGGGCGCGTTGAATTCAGCCTCGCCTTGAAGGCTAAGCAAGCTGGTGCTGATGGCCGCTCCGTTGTCGATGAACGAAACCACCCCGGTCGGATCTGTGTAGGTGCCTACCGCGGAGCAACTGCCAACGTTCGTCAGGCACGCTTCAAGCGCCACGGCTTGCGAGGTGGGAGCCACCGCCGCGCTCAGCAGCATTTGCGCGCCGTAGTCCACACTCGCTCCGGGGCTGGTGCCGCCGGGCTCGTAAATCTTGTCCTGGCCGCGCGCCACAATGTTGAAGTCGATCGCGCTCGATTCCGGCGTCACCGTCACCTGTACCGGCGTTGAGGAGCTCGGCGCATTGTTCACGTCGCCGCCATACTGGCCCCAGATGTGATACGTTCCGCCGGGCAGAAAATTCGTGCCGTTGGGGAAACTGCCGGCGCTCGAGTAGGCGCCGCTGCTCAGCGTGAAGAATGTTTGCCCGGCCTGCAACTGCTGGGTGCTGTCGGTCATCAGCGCCACGTCGCCGCCCGGCGTGCCGGCGCCCGTCACCGCGCCGCTGATGGTGAGAGCCGTTCCATGCGCAAACGTAGTGGAAGAGGGCATCATGCCCAGCGTGGTCGAGGAAGCGGCGAACGCGATCTTGTCCCAGTTGGTCACCAGGTTATACGCGTCGATGCTACCCAGCCCGGTGGCCAGGTCGTATCCCGCCCCGGCATTGTATTCGGCAGTGGTTCCAGTTCCAATCTCGCCTTCCGTCACGGAACTGGAACTGGAAAAGCTCAGCGTAATCGGATTGCTGACCGCGATGCAGTTGGCAGTGTCGGTGGGCGAATACTCGCACGGCACGGAATTGGCGCCCACTGTAACGTCGTGAAACGAGGAACGGAACTGCGAGAACAGCGGGTACAGAACGTATCCAGCCTGCCCCTGCCGGCTCTTGGTTTGCTGGTTCACCAGCGCCATGATCCCCGCAAAGGCCGGCGCTGAAGCCGACGTGCCGCCCACCCCGGTTATCTGCACCGTGTTGCCTGCGGTTGCCGCCTGGCAGTCGCCATCTTCCGAGCATTCCGGATAGTAGCTGCCGTTGTACCCGTTGGCTGCGAAGAGCGACACGTCGGGCAGGTCGCGCACTCCGTCATTGGGCATGCCCGAACCCGATACGCCCACCAGCGCCTTTTGCCAGGCCGGCTTGGCATAGCCCGCCACGCATATAGTTCCACCGGCATTCATGGTGGCGCAGGTGCTGGCTCCGCCTCCGCCGCCCACGATGTCAGTGTCTGTATCTCCGCTGCCCTTGTAATAACTGAAAACGTCCAGGCCGTACTGGCTGTCGTTCCACGCCTGCTCGGGGATGTACTGAAGCAGCGACTCCGTTGCCGCGCTGTTGCTGGGCGTGGTGTTCCAGTAGGTCGCCAGTTGATCGTCCAACTGCGCTTGGCTGCCGTTGTATTGGCTGTAATAGAAATCCGTCCCGCCCACCGCGACGTTGAACGGCGTGGAGGCGAATCCGCTCACCGCCTGGCCGTTCTCCGCATAACTTTCCACATTGTCGTTATCGCACGATGCCGAACCGCTGTCGCCGGCCGAGACCACCACCGTGATGCCCTGCGCCGCCGCCTGTTCCCACACCTGATTCAACGTCTGGTTGAATGAGCCCAGATTCTGTTCGCAGGCCCCGAAGCTCAGGCTGATCACCGGCGCGACATTGCCGTATACAGCGTGCAATAACGCCAGGTCCACACCGCCCTCGATTGCCGTGTCTGCCGCAATGACCAGGTCGATTGTGGCGCCCGGCGCAACCGCGCCCGACCACTCCACGTCAAGGTATGCTTCGACCGAATCGTAGTTGGGACCGTCGTAATTGTTAATCCCGTCTACCCCCGGATCGGCTCCGTCGATGATCACCTGCGTCTGATTCAGCGGATAACCGGGCAGGAACAATGTGCGGAACTGGTTCACGAGATCGATGTTGACATTGGAATCGTTGACGATGGCGATGGTCTGGCCGGCGCCCGTGATTCCGCCGCTATAGAGTTTGTTCAGGTCGTATTGCACCGCAAAATCGGCAGGCGACAGCACATAATTGTTTTCGAAGGCCGGATTGCCCGGACTGCCGATCGTCCATTCAGGCTTGGCCGTTCCCGCCCGCGCATCGTATTCGGCTTTGCCCATCACTTTGCTGTAATGCGTCAGCCGGAAGTTGTTCAGCGACATGAATCCGCCCACCACCGGCATCAGCGCGGCCGGAATCTGCGGATCGATCGAGTTGGCGTAATGCGTCTCGCCGTTCACCGCGTATTTATGAATTTCGGTGTGAAAGGCGGAGCGCATCTGCGCCACGTTGCCTGAGATTTCGATGGTCTGCTTGCCGGGATTCACCTTTGCGACGCTGAATCCGTGCCCCGTCAGCCAGTTCTTTACCGTCGCTATGTCCTGGTCGGAGGGCCCGAACTGCGCTCCGAACTGATCCGGCGTCAGCCATTTGTGATAGCCGGCAGATCCCGGCGTGTGCATCTGCGCAATCAGCAGCCGCAGCGCCGATTCCTGGCTCGCGCTGCGATTCAATACCAGTTGCAGCCGATCCAGTTGCATGTCGTCCGGCGCGCGGCCACGGTCGTTGGCCGCGTTGGCCAGCGGATGCACCGTCCCCTTCAGCGCAGCTAGTTGGCTCTCGTCGATCGGATTTACGATGCGCGCCGCGGGACCGGGCTGTTGCGCGATCGATGCTGTGGAAAGCAGCAGTGCGGTGGCCAAAGTGAAAAACGGAATCGAGCGCAGATTTGCCATGCTGTTAGCTCCCGGACCCTTTGTTCCTATAAACTCCCGGTCAATGAAAAATCCTGCTTCCGCAACTGCATCCCTTTAATAAGCGTGCTTGATTGCCGGTGCGAGTGATTCTGTTGCCAGGCAAATCATGCTGAAACGGGTCAAAAGGCCATCATAGTATGCGTGGCCGTGACGGGATAGGGAAATGCCCGCCGGCATCTTTTAAACTTGACGCTCTCTCAGAAATAAATGCGCCCTCCCCGAAGGAAGGGCGCATCTGTCTGCTTTCCCGTGTTGTTATTTTTGTCACCTGCGGTGCCTATTCCACGGTCACGCTTACGGATATGGGCGTGATCACGACGTTTGATGCTGTGCCGATGATCGTAATCGTATAGGTGCCCGGGGTGGTGCCCAGATTGCCAGGATTGGTGCCGCCTCCGCTATTAACGCCGCCGCCGCACCCGATGCCCGCCACGGCTGCTATGAAGACCAGCAGTCCCAGCATCGTCAGCCAGTTGCGCCGCCGCTTGGGAATACCGAAGAAGAACGCCAGCGCCAATACCGTTCCGCCGGACGTAGGCCAGAACAGCTTCATCGGCTCATTCTTGGAACTGCTCGCAGGCGTGGTGGTCACCGTGAGGACGTCAGTTTGTGCTATCGCGCCGCTGATGGTGACCGAAGTCGAAGCCAGAGCGCAGGTCGCCGGATCCGTGGATGCGTTCGACGCGAAACTGCAAGTCAGGTTGACCGGGCCGCTAAAGCCTCCCGACGGCGTAACCGTGACCGTAGACGTGTTGCCAGTGGTTGCGCCGGGACTCACGTCGATACCGGCGCTGTTGGAGAGCGTGACGCCAGGCGAGCTTGAAGTGCCGGTGACATTGACTGTGACGGGAGTAGTTTGGGTGATGCTGCCCGATATTCCGGTCACCGTCACCGTGTACGCGCCCCCGGTCGTGCCGCTCTGCGTTGCTACGGTAAGAATGGACTGCACCGCGGCGGTTCCGGTGATGTCCACCGGACTCTGCGAGAAGGAGCAGGTGGGCACGTCAGTCCCTGTGGTTGGTGTCACTGCGCAGGTAAGCGTTACATCTCCAGTGAACCCGCCAGACGGAGTCGCGGTGATGGTTGCGGTGTTGCCGGTGGTTGCGTTCGCGGCAATGGAAATGCTGCCGCTGTTTGAGAGCAGGAAGCTCGGCGTAGCCGCCGCAGCGCCCGTCACCACGGCTTGGAAGCCAAGCGTGTGAACGTATTCGCCGGTCGCGTCCTTGCCCGTGACCGCTACGTTATAGGTGTTGTTGGCCGTGCCCGCCGGTGCGGTGACGGTGAGTGTTGCGCTGGCGCTGCCGCCGCTGGTCAACACAGGATTTGACGTGAGCGAGCAGGTCAGCGGGCTGGCCGCCGAGCAACTCATGCTTACCGTGCCCGCAAACCCGTTATTCGACGCCAGGTTGATGATGACCGTCCCGGTGGTCGACGTACCCGCATCGATGGGCACAATCGTTGTCTCCGGCACCATCGAGAAGTCTGAAAGCGGGTTGGCGATGGGGTTGGTCAGCGTAAATGCCGATGGGGCGTAGGTGCTGTCGCCGGTGTACTGAAGCGTCAGGATATTCGTTCCCTGGAAGAGAATCTGGCTGCTCAGCTCCGCGGCATAGGTTGAAGAGTCACCTGTACCCGGAATAATTACCACCGCGCCGAGCGAGTTGCCGGATGAGAAGAAGATGATGTCGCCCGTGGGCGCGGCGTGGCCTGTCTGGCCCGTGACGGTTCCGCTGATCAGCACTGTCGTATTGGGTGAAATACTCCCGCTCATGGTCGCGGTGGTGGTGGATGCGGTGCCGCCGGCGGCCTCGACGGTAATTTGCGGGAGGGTGGTCGTCCCGCCCTCGTAGTTTGCGTCTCCGCTGTAATTGGCCGTTACGGTATAGGTGTTGGCAGACAGGCTTGCGGGCAGGGGAATGGCGCCCACGCCAATCTTTCCCAAGGTCTGGGGGTCAACGCCGGCGCTGAGTGTGACCGTGCCGGATATGCCCGCCGGGGTACTGCTGAGAACAACCGAGCCGGTTGGCGGAAGCACCGCAACCGGAGCAACGGCGACACTCTGAGCAGCGTTATACTGCGCGCCGTTTTCTACGGTCACCGTGAAAACGGTTGGTTGGCCGGTAATGATATCGCCTGCCGCCGTCGTATTCGACGCGCCCCACCCGATGGCTGGCGTATCCTTCACCACCGTGAACGTGATCGGCGTGGTTGTCGTTGCCGCATTGTAGCTCGCGTCACCGGCGTAACTCGCGGTTACCGAATGCTGGCCCGCCGACACCGCGAACGGGGCGTTGTACTCTGCCTCGCCATCGATATTCAAGGCCGCCGTATTGATCACCGTTGCCCCGTCCTTGAAGGTCACTACGCCGGTGGGGCTGGTATAGGTTGCCAGCGCGCAACTGCCGGCGTTCGTCAGGCAGCTCTCAAGCGCGGCGGACTGCGAACTCGGGCCCACGGCTGCGCTCAGCAGCAGTTGCGTGCCGTAGTCGACATCGCTCCCCGGGCCTGAAGTGCTGTTGTAAAGGTAGCCCAGGCCGGAGGCTATGATGTTCATGTCGATGGCGCTGGTTTCCGGCGACACGGTGATCAACTGCTTGGCCGAGGTGCTCGCGTAGTTGTTTGCGTCGCCACCGTACTGGGCCCAGATGTGGTACGTGCCGCCAGGCAGGAAGTTGATGCCATTGGGATAGCCGGCCTTGCTGCTCGCGCTGGTGCTCGAATAGGCGCCGTTGCTCAGCGTGAAAAACGCCTCTCCCTGCTGAGACTGTTCGGTGCTGTCGGTCATCAGCGCCACGTCTCCGGTGGGTGTGCTGCCGGTTACCGTGCCCGAGATGGCGATGGCGTTTCCGGTTCCATGCGTGAGGGTGGTCGGGTTGGCCGTCAGCGTCGTGGCGGGGTGGGTAAATGTGACCTTGTTCCAGTTGGTCACCAGGTTATAGGCGTCGATGGTGCCCAGGCCGCTGGCCAGATCGTAGCCCATCGTGGCATTGTATTCGGCGGTGGTCCCGGTTCCGATCTCGCCCTCAGTCACCCCGTTCACAATCAGGGCGTTTACTCCCACTGAGATGCAGTTCGGCGTGAGCGGAGAGTAACCGCAGGGCACAGTGTTGGTGCCATTCTTAACGTCGTTGAAAGCGGTGGGGAACTGCTTGGACAGGGGGTACAAAACGAAATCGGCCTGGCCCTGCCGTCCATATTCCTGGTTCACCAGCGCCATGATACCCGCGAATGACGGCGCAGATGCCGAGGTTCCGCCCACGCCGGTAATCTGCGCTATTTCTCCGGCCGATGCCGGCTGGCAGTCGCCATCCCCGGAGCATTCCGGGTAGTAGCTGAGATTCTGCTCGGTAGCCGCGAACAGCGAAACGTCGGGCAGATCGCGCACATTGTCGTTGGGCACCCCGGTGATGCTGGTCGATTGCCACGCAGGCTTGGGATACCCGGAAAGCGTCCCGGTGCAAAGGCCCGTGTTGCTGTTGTAATCGTTTGTGCTGCACACCGCCGCGTTGCTGGCGCCGCCGCCGCCTGCCGCAATGGAGGTGTTGGTCCCACCCGTTTCGTCCTGGTAATAGGTGATGATGTCGTCGCCGTACTGGCTGTTGTTCCACGGCTGCTCGGGGATCACTCCCTTGATCGACAGCGACGGCGAACTGTTGCTCGGGGTGGTGTTCCAGTACTGCGCGAGCTGGGTGTCCAGCGCCGCTTCGGAGCCGGCGTATTGGCTGTAATAGAAGTCCGTTCCGCCCACTGCGACATTGAAAGGCGTTGAGGCCCACCCGCTCACCGCCTGCCCACTCGCCGCATAATCTTCCGTATTAGGGTCGTCGCACCCGGCCGAGCCGCTGTCGCCCGTGGATGTCACCACCGTGATGCCCTGCGCCGCCGCTTGCTCCCACAACGATTCGATGGTTTGGTTAAACGAGCCCATCCCGGCCTCGCAGCTGCCGAAACTCAGGCTGATGACCGGCGAAATGTTGCTGTAAACCGCATGCATGGCCGCCATCTGCAGGCCGCTCGACAGCGCCGTATCGGCCGCGATCACCAGGTTGATGGTGGCATTCGGCGCCACCGCGCCTGACCACTCTACGTCAAGGTACGCTTCCACTGAAGCGTAGTTGGGGCCATCGTAGTTGTTGATTCCGTCTACTCCGGGATCGTTGCCGTCGATGATCACCTGAGGTGGATTCGCCGACAGGCCGAATAGGGTCCGGAACTGGTTCACAAGGTCGACGTTGATATTCGATTCGTTGACGATGGCGATCGACTGACCGCTTCCCGTGACACTGTTGCCATAGAGCTTCTGCAGGTCGTATTGGACCGCATAATCTGCCGGCGCGAGTACAAAATTATTTTCAACCGCGGGACTGCCCGGACCGATCGTCCATTCCGGCTTGGCCGTTCCCGTCTTTGGGTTGTATTCGGCTTTGCCCAGCACTTTGCTGTAACTCTTCAGCCGGAAGTTGTTCAGTGAGGTGAATCCGCCCACCACCGGCGCCAAAGCGGCCGGAATCTGCGGATCGGTGGAGTTGGCATAATGCGTCTCGCCCTTCACCTCGTACTTTTGAATCTGGGTGTGGAAGGCCGAGCGCATTTGCGCCACGTTGCCTGAAATCTCGATGGTCTGTTTGCCCGCGTTCACCTTGGTAATGCTGAAGCCGTGGCCCGTGAGCCAGTTCTCCACTGCCGCAATGTCCTGGTCGGAGGGCCCGAACTGCGCGCCAAACTGGTCCGGCGTCAGCCACTGGTGATAAGCAGGCGAGCCGGGCGTGTGCATCTGCGTAATCAACTGGCGCAGACTCGATTCCTGCGTCGAGCTGCGCTTCATCGCCAGGAACACGCGTCCCAGCGGCATCTCGTCCGGCGCGGCTCCCCGGTCATTGGCGGCGTTGGCCAGCGGATGTACCGTGCCCTTGAGCGTTACAAGTTGGCTTTCGTCGATCAAATTGACAATGCGGACGTTGGGCGCCGCTTGCTGTGCAATGGATGCCGTGGAAAACAACATTGCACTCGCGAGTGCAAACAGGGGGAGCGAGCGAAGATTTGCCATGCGGATAGGTCCTAGACCCTTTCTTCGAAGAAAACACCCGAAATGCAGAAAAGTTGCGGTTCAACCAAGAATACCGTTAAGAAGTCTGCTTTAGGGGGACAAAGTTGCCGGGCAGAAACCAAGACCCGGTTAAAGCGCCCTGCCTGTCGTGCATCGAGGCTGCGCAGAAAAGCTATAACCCTTTGCTGAGGCCCATGCCCGGAAGCCATTCGGCTCGCGAATGATTCCTTGCAAAATCCTGCTTGAGCACCCCACACCAAGGCAGAGACTGAAGACTATAAGAACGGGAAGCTGAATCGTCTCCCGCGGATGTGTGTCCCCATCTTTAGACGAATTCTCGAGTGACGGGTTGACCTTCGGTGGGGAAGCGCGAGTCGCCTTTCTCGCATTCACCGGCAGCGTTGCCCTTAACTGAGACGCGCGCAAAGCCCATTCGGTATCCGCCCCGTGTAAAGTCGAAGCAAACAAGAATGGAGGGCATCGTCAAAAAGAAGGGGATTCCGCATCCCGGCTATCGCCGTCGTCGGCTCACATCGTGGGACCAGAGGCCTTGTTGACCGAGCTTCGGCTGGCCCCGGGGAAGGCCCCCGGAAGGCATTGATCAGAATGGCCCCCCAGCCTTATTGCAATAGACAATTGTTTTCTCAACATATATTATTCCTCTTTCCGGTGCATCTCCGTGAGGCCGGGGAATACCTGCCATGCGCGCCTCTCTCTTCATTACATGTTATAACGACACGCTCTATCCTGAAACGGGTCGTGCAGTGGTCAGGCTGTTGGAAAGATTGGGTGTTGAGCTCGAATTCCACCCCCGGCAGACCTGCTGCGGGCAGATGCACGCCAACACCGGCTTTCGAAGCGAGGCGTTTTCCCAGGCCACGCGCTTCGTCAGCCTGTATCAGAATGCGGAAACCGTCGTAATCCCCTCCTCATCGTGCGTGGCCATGATTCGCGATCAATATCCCGGCCTGTTTGAAGAGTTGGGAAACGACGAACTGCGCCGCCAGCTCGCCGACCTCTTGCCCAGGGTTTTCGAGTTGAGCGAGTTCCTCATTGACCGGCTGGGCGTGGATGACGTGGGCGCATACTTCCCTCATCGCGTCACCTACCACGCCAGTTGCCACGGCCTGCGCGGTCTGCACCTCGGCGACCGGCCCAACCGCCTGCTGGCCAAAGTGCGCGGCCTGGATTTAGCGCCCCTCCCCAACCTGGATCGCTGTTGTGGCTTTGGAGGTACGTTCTCCGTCAAGAATGGCGATGTCTCATCCGCCATGCTGGCCGTAAAGCTGCAGGACGTGGTCTCAACCCGCGCCGAGTTCTGCACCGCGCTCGACAACAGTTGCCTGATGCACCTGGGCGGAGCCATGCATCGTCAATTCGCGGGCATGAAGACGATTCACATGGCTGAGATTCTGGCCAGCACTGAATCCGATCCCGCGGAGGGGCTGGCGTGAGCCGCGGCCGAGCGAACGCTGCGGGCGGGGGCCATCCCGTGCTCGATCCCGCGCTGGCGCCGCCGTTTCCCGTGGCCGCCCTCCCGGTGCTGCGCAATTCGCAACTGAGAAAGAACGTGGCCCACGCCACTGACGTGATTCAGGCCAAGCGCGCCCGCGTGGTGGCCGAAAAAGACGATTGGCAGGCGCTGCGCAATGCCGGCGCAGCGATTCGCGACCACGTCCTTGAGAATCTCGGCGCATATCTTGAGCAGTTTGAAGAGCGCTGCACTGCCGCGGGGGGCACGGTTCACTGGGCCGCAGACGCCGCCGGCGCGCGCAGCATCATTCTTGAGATTCTGCGCCAGGAAAAAGCCGCCGAGGTGATCAAGATCAAGACCATGACCTCGGCCGAGATTCAGCTGAATCCGTTTCTCGAGGCCGCGGGCGTTAAGGTCTTTGAGACCGATCTGGCTGAGATTATTCTCCAGCTCGGCGAGGAAGAACCCTCGCACATCGTGGCTCCGGCGCTGCACGTCAATCGCAGCCAGGTGCGCGAGATATTTGCCCGGCGGATGGGGCTCAAGGATCTTTCCGACGACCCGCAGGCGCTCACTGCGGCGGCGCGCAATTATCTGCGCCGGAAATTCCTCGATATTCCCACCGCCATCAGTGGCGCCAACTTCCTCATTGCCGAAACCGGGTCGGTCGCCGTGGTCGAGTCGGAGGGCAACGGCCGCATGTGCCTCACCCTGCCGCGCGCCTTGATTACCCTGNNCAGAGATTCCATGTGGTGCTGCTCGACAACGGCCGGTCTGGCATCCTGGCGCGAAAGACGGAGCGGCAGACGCTTCGTTGTATCCGCTGCGCGGCCTGCATGAATGCTTGCCCGGTCTATCGCCAGACCGGCGGACACGCCTACGGCTCGGTCTATCCGGGACCGATCGGCGCCATCCTCACCCCGCAGCTGATGCAAATGCATCACGCGCAGTCATTGCCCTTCGCTTCATCGCTGTGCGGCGCATGCTACGAAGTCTGCCCGGTCAAAATCAATATTCCCGAAGTCCTGCTGGAACTGCGCTCCCAGGTTGTCAATCAGGAGCGCCGTCAGGCGCTGCGCTTCTTCGATCCCATGTATGTGGGCCTGCGCGTCGCCAATCTGCTTTTTTCACGAGCCTGGCTCTTCCATGCCGCCCAGCGCCTCGGCCGCATCGGCCTCGGTTTCTTCACCCGCGGGGACGGTTGGATTCACTCGCTGCCCAGCGTAGGCGCCAAGTGGACTCAGACCCGCGACCTGCGCGGTCTTCCCAGCCAACCCTTTCATGCCTGGTGGGCCGAGCGCGGCCGCAAGCCGATGAAGGAGGCCAAATGAGCGCAGCCGCCAACAGCCGCCGGCAGGTCCTCGAGCGCATCCGCGCCGCTACGCCAAATTCAGCCGGCACAGCGGAGCAGGGGGCAAGCGCATGGAATGCGTTGCCTCGCGGCTATACGCGCGTTGGCGCCATGACTGCCGATGCGCGCATCCAAAGAATGATGGAGCGCCTGCGCGAATATGACGCCGAAGTTACCGAATGCGCGCCGGATGAGTTGCCGGCCGCAATTTCCGCGCAGCTTGCCGCAAGCGGCAGACTTAAATTTGTTGCGCCTCCCGGAACTCCGCCCGCGTGGATGGTCACGGCCGCATGGCAGATCGCCGGACTCGAATGGAACATCGACCAATGCGATGCCGGCCACGGGCTGACGACAGAAGAAATCGAGCAGGCCGAGGGCGTGGTTACGGCGGCATTTTGCGGCGTCGCCGACTCCGGAACCATCGTGCTTCACCACTCCGCCACCGAGGGACGCAGGGTATTGACGCTGTTGCCCGACTGGCATCTCTGCATTCTGCACTCGAGCCAGGTTGTGGAAACGCTGCCCGAATACTTCGCCCGTTGCCAGCAACCGCCGGCGCTGGTTACCTGGATCTCGGGCCCCAGCGCCACCGCCGATATTGAAATGACGCGCATCAAAGGCGTCCATGGTCCGCGGTTCCTCAACGTAATTCTGGTTCGCGACCTGGGCGATAACAAAATACAGCAATGAGACCGGGCAAACCGGCCCGGCAAGGGGAAATAATGACGCTCTCTGATTCCGCAACCCGCGACCTGGCATTTCAGGTGCTGGATTCATTTCTCATCGAGATTCCTTCCTGGGGATTTGCCAATACCGGCACGCGCTTCGGCAAGTTCGTGCAGGCCGCGGCCGCTTCCACCATCGAAGAGAAATTCGCAGATGCAGCCGAGGTCAACCGCCTCACCGGCGTAACTCCCACGCTGGCTCTTCACGTGCTCTGGGATCTGCCCAATGGCCTGGACGACGTGCCCGTGGTCCGCGATCTGGAACGCCGCTTTAACATCCGTTCCGGCTCCATCAACCCCAACCTCTTCCAGGATCAGGAATACAAGTACGGCTCGCTCTGCAACCCCTCGGCGGAAATTCGCTCGCACGCTCTCCAGCACATGTTCGACTCGATCGAGATCGGCAAGGCGCTGGGCTCCCGCGACATCTCGCTGTGGATGGCGGACGGCTCGAATTATCCCGGCACCCAGAGCATCCGCAAACGCATTGGATGGCTGGAAGACGCATTGCGAGCCTCGCATGACCGGCTGGCGCCGAACCAGCGCCTGCTCATCGAATACAAGCCCTTCGAGCCCGCGTTCTATCACACCGATATCGCCGACTGGGGCATGTCTTCACACTTCGCGCGTCACGCCGGGCCGCAGGCTCGCGTCCTGGTGGATACCGGCCACCACTACTCTGCGCAGAATATTGAACAGATTGTCGCCTGGCTGCTGCACACCGGCCTGCTGGGAGGCTTTCACTTCAACGACCGCCGCTATGCCGACGACGACCTGACCCTGGGCTCTATCGATCCATATCAGGTCTTCCGCATCCTCCATGAATTGAACTCCGCCCGTATCGAAGGCCTGTCTCACGAAGTGGCTTTCATGATCGACCAAAGCCACAATCTGAAGGGCAAAATCGAGGCCATGGTGCAGACTGTTGTCACCGCCCAGGAACTGTATCTGAAGGCGGCTCTGATCGATTGCGAGCCGTTGGCCGAGTATCAGCAGGCCTGCGACCTGGTGGCGGCCGAGGAGCTCTACCGCGGCGCGTTCTGGCGCGATGTGCGGCCGCTCACCCAAGCCTGGCGCGAAGCGCGCGGGCTGGCCGCCGACCCGCTCGCCGCCCTCCGCTCCAGCGGTTATGTTGAACGCATCGCGCGCGAGCGCGGAGCCCGCAGTGCGGCCGTAAGCAGTTATGCCTGAGCTTGTTCTATGATGTTTTTTCGCCCGCGCCTGCAATTCGGGCGCACGCATTGGAGGGGTGGTTGGCAAAGGCCCGAATCAAGCGGCTCTACCTGATTCCGATTCTGTCCAAGGCGCTCGATGTCATCGAGCTGCTGGAGCGGGATCACGCCCCCCTGACCCTGGAAGATGTTTACCAGAAAACCAACATCTCAAAAACCAGCGTCTATCGCATTTTGAAGACCCTCGTTCATCGCGGCTACCTCGCCCAGACTCAAAATGGCCAATACCGGCTGGTCTCGCGCCCCCGCCGTTTGCACTTCGGTTTCGCCGTCCAGAGCGCCGAGTTGCCCTTCTCTGAAGCTGTGGCGCACAGCGTCTCGGCTGCCGCCGCCGCTTCCGGCGTTGAGCTCATCATGCTCGATAACCGTTTCGATCCCGAAGTCGCCCTTCGCAACGCCGAGGAGTTCGTCGCCAGGCGTGTTGACCTGGTGCTGGAGTTCCAGGTCGAAGAGGCCATCGCGCCGCGCGTGGCGCACATCTTCAAAAAGGCCGACATTCCCCTGGTCGCCATTGACGTGCCCCACCCCAACGCCACCTACTTCGGCGTGGACAACTTCGAGGTCGGCTACGAGGCCGGCGCCCTGCTCGGCAACTACGCACTCCGTAAATGGAAGGGAAGCGTCGACAAAGTTCTGGGGGTTGGATTCAACGAGGCGGGCAGCTTTGTTCAGAGCCGGATTACCGGCGCCTTCGAAGGGATTCGCGAGCGGTTGAGGGATTTGACCGACGACCGGTTCTTCCAGATTGAAGGCCGGGGCATGCGCGAAGCCAGCCATCTCGCAATGAAGGAGTTTCTCCGCGCCTCGAACAGCGGAGAGCACACCCTGGTGGCCGCCGCTACCGACTCCAGCGCCCTGGGCGTGCTGGATGCAATTCGCGAGGCCGGGCGGGAACCTGACTTCGCCATCGTCGGCCAGGACTGCATCCCTGAAGCACTCGAAGAGATGCGCGGCGGATCCAGCGCCTTCATCGGTTCCATATCCCATGAAGCCGAAAGCTACGGTCCGCGCCTGATTCAGCTCGGCATTGCCCTCCTTCGCGGTTACACCGTGCCGCCCTACAACTACGTGCATCATCGCGCCGTGACCCAGGAATCGCTGGGCGACGAGCATGGTCTCGCCGACCCTTCGCATGGCGGTGTTGCTCCAGCGGTTTCAGCTCCGGAATCCGCTTGAGAATCGTTTTTTCCGGTGTTCCCGGCTGTATGATTGATTGAGTAAGTCCAATTCCCCGAAGACTGGTTCTTATGACCCTGGCTACACCTGTTTCCCCTGCACTTAAATTCCTTGAGGACCGCTGGGACACCAGTGTCGCCGCCTCGCTCGATGAGCCGGAGTTGCTCCGCTATCGCTCCAACCTACTCGGCTCCGATCTCCGCATTACCAACTTCGCGGGAGGCAATACCAGCTCCAAAGTCACTGAGATCGATCCCCTCACCGGCCAACCCGTCGAGGTTCTCTGGGTAAAGGGCTCGGGAGGCGACCTGGGCAGCATCAAGCGCTCCGGTTTCGCCACTCTCTACCAGGACAAGCTGCTGGCTCTCGAGCGCAGTTACAAAGGCGTGGATACTGAAGACGACATGGCGGCCATGTACCCGCTCTGCGCCTTCCGCAACAATCCCGTGGCTGCATCCATCGACACGCCTTTGCACGGCTTTCTGCCCTTTCCGCACGTCGATCATCTGCATCCCGACTGGGGCATCGCGCTGGCGGCTTCCGCCAACGGCAAGTCCAAGATGGAGGAGTTCAACCGCGAGTTCGGCCACTCGCTGGTCTGGCTGCCGTGGCAGCGCCCGGGCTTTGAGCTGGCGATGATGATGAAGCGCGCCGTCCAGGACAATCCCGGTTGCGACGGCATCCTCCTCGGCGGGCACGGACTCTTCACCTGGGGCCAGACGCAGCGCGAGTGCTATCTCAACACGCTCAACGTCATCGACGGCATCGGCCAGTTCATTGAACGGCACCGCACAGGCAAGATCCGCTTCGGAGGCCAGGCTATTGCCGCGCGGGCCGACCGCAATGAAATCGCCGTCTCCATTGCGCCCTTTCTTCGCGGCCGCATCAGCACGCAGCGTCGCTATATCGCCAGCTTCACTGACGCCCCCGATGTTCTCGAATTCGTCAACTCCGCACATGCCAGGGAACTGGCCTTCCTCGGAACCAGTTGCCCCGATCACTTCATCCGCACCAAGATTCGCCCGCTCTTTGTCCCCTGGGCCGCCGACGAAGGCATCGACGCGCTGCGCCAGCAGTTGGAGACTTCGCTGGCCCAATACCGCAAGCAGTACCGCGCCTACTATCGCGCCTTCGCTTCTCCCAATTCGCCCGCGCTGCGCGACGCCAGCCCCGCCGTCGTCCTCATTCCCGGCCTGGGCATGTTCACCTTCGGCAAGAACAAGACTGAAGCCCGCATCATCGGGGAGTTCTACACCAATGCCATTCACGTAATGGAAGGCGCCAGCCTGTTGGGCGAAGGCGAGGTTGCCGGTCCGGTTCCCCAATGCCAGCCGGGCATGGATCCGGAGAGCTTCAAGGTGTACTCCAATTACGTCGCTCTGCCCGCTCTTGAAGCCTTTCGCATCGAATACTGGGCCCTTGAGGAGGCCAAGATCCGCCGCCAGCCCGCTGAAAAGGAGCTTAGCCGCAGAGTTGCCTTCGTGGTCGGCGGAGCCAGCGGCATCGGACGCGAAGTGGCTCGCCTCGCCGCCGCCCGCGGCGCGCATGTGGTAGTGGCCGACCGCGACGCCGATGGCGCTGCCAACGTCGCCGCTGAGCTGGCCGGCGTCACCTCTCCGGAGTTTGTCGCCAACACCTCCATCGACGTGCGCAGCCGCGAATCGATCCGCGCCGCGCTGAATAATGGCATTGCGGCATTCGGCGGCATTGACATCCTCGTCAACACCGCGGCCATCTTTCCCTCTTCGCCCGACGGCACCATCGCCGACAGTGCCTGGGCCTCCACCCTCGAATTGAATGTCACCGCCAACTATCTTCTCGCCACTGAAGTGGCAAAATCCTTTGAGGATCAGGCCCTGCACGGCAACATCGTGCTCACCAGCTCGGTGAACGCAGTGGTCGCAAAGAGCGGCAGCGAAGCCTACGACGTGAGCAAGGCCGCGCTCTCGCACCTGGTCCGCGAACTGGCCATCTCGTTTGCGCCCAACGTCCGCGTCAATGCCGTGAGCCCCGCTACCGTGGTCAAGGGGTCCAAGATGTTTCCTCGCGACCGCGTCCGCGCCTCGCTCAAAAAATACAACATCCCCTTTCAGGAGTCGTTCAACGACGAGGAACTCCGCAGCCGCCTGGCCGCCTTCTACGCCGAGCGCACGCTTACCCTCAAACCCATCGATCCGGCCGATTGCGCTGAAGCAATCCTCTTTCTGGCCAGCCCTCGCGCCCGCTGCACCACCGGCCATATTATTCCCGTGGACGGCGGTCTGGTCGATGCCTTCATGCGATGATCCAGATGGAGTTCAACGGCCGTCATGCAAGAACCCGCACGCGTTGCCATTGATTTAGGCGCTGAAAGCTGCCGCGTATCGCTTCTTCGCTGGCTCGACGGCAAACCGCAAATTGAAGTCGTCCATCGCATCCCCAACGGCCCAGTGCATCGCGGCAATTCGCTGCATTGGCCTATAGACTCCATTCTTGCCGGCCTCGAAACCGGCCTGCGCAAAGCTGCTCAATCGGCTCCTGAAGGCATCGCTTCCATCGCGGTTGACGGCTGGTCAGTCGATTACGTGCGCCTGGCTCCGGACGGCAAACTTCTCTGCGAGCCTTTCTGCTATCGCGACGAGCGCACCATCGCCGGCAAGGAAGCCGCCGAAGCTCTCATTCAGCCTTTCGATCTCTATCGGCGAACCGGCACTCTGCCTCTACGCATCAACACCATCTATCAGCTGCTCGCCGACCCGGCGGCCGGCATCGACCCGCACGCTCCCTGGCTCATGTTTCCCGAGTACGTTCTCTACTGGCTCAGCGGCCGGGGCGTGGCTGAGTACACCAACGCCACCCACACCGGCTTGGTGAACCTCGCAACCGGCGCCTGGGATGCGGATCTATTCCGCCTGCTCCATCTTCCGCTCGACGCCGCCCCGCCCATCGTCCCCTCCGGAACCATTCTTGGGCCCTTGCAAGGTCCGCTCAGCACGCTCGACGCGTTCAAAGATACGCAGATCGTTGCGCCCGCCTGCCACGATACCGCCAGCGCCATTGCCGGCATTCCCGCCAGCCTCGGTTCCACCGCCTATCTCTGCTCCGGGACCTGGTCGCTCGTCGGCACCCTCACTTCCGTTCCGGTCACCACCAGCGAGGCGCTTGATGCCCGCTACACCAACATCGGCGCGGCCACCGGCGACCTCTGCTTCCACACCCTCGTCAACGGCATGTGGCTCATAAAGCAGTGCATGGACTCGTGGGCCGCGCAAGGCCGGCCCTGGACCATCGAGGACCTCGTCGAAGCTTCCAGCGGGGCGAAAACCCAGGCCACCATCGATGTCGACGCTGAACCGCTCATGCTCGACTCGGATATGCCCCGGCGAATCAATCATGAGCTCACCCGGCTTGGCCACCAACCCATTCCAGATGTCCCCGGAAACGAGCCTCTTTTCGCGCGCTTGATTTTTGAGAGCCTGGCAGCCCGCTACGCCTCGGCCCTCGCGAGCCTGGAAAAGATGCTGGGCCGCAAGCTCGTTCGCATTCACATGCTCGGCGGCGCCAACCGCAACAAACTGCTCGTCCAACTGACAGAGCAGCGCACCGGGCTTCAAGTCGAAATCGGCGAGTGCGAAAGCTCCACCGTTGGTAGCTTCGCGGTGCAAATCGCTGCCAGCCAGGCCAACGGCGAGCAGGTGACTCCGGAAGCGATCCGCCGCTGGGCCAGGGTTCTCTGCGAGCCCTGTTAGCCTGCAGACGGCTCGAAAACCCAGAATTCTGGGTCTGACGAAGTCTCTGAGGGGCAGGAGGCCCAGAACAGCCGGTCAGGAGACCGGCGCTACGATTTTTCGCCGCCTGTGAGAAATGCGGGTTAGCCGTGTCCGGATCTCGCCGGCTTTCGCTGCGCCAGGNNGGGGAACCGGGTGAGAGGGCGCACTGCTCTCGCAACCTGACCCGGAGGAGGCTGCCCGGATCTGAATATAGCTTCCCGGTCGGGGTCCTTCCCCTGCATCGGTTTGTCTACCGGGCTACGTGACCCCCCGCGCCAGGCCTCGTGGCTTTGAGCAAGTACCGTGACTATCGCAGGAACTCCCCATTACCAAAAAGAGAAGACCCTTATTACTTGTGGGATAAAGGACCGTGAACAAACAGCAAATCCGGGAAATTCAGAAAATTTCACTTGCATTTAGGAATTTGGATTCTCTAAAGTCACTTCGCTAACCATTCATTTTCCCTGTCTTGTTTACTCGTATGCAGAGTCAATGTTTTGAACGACCTACGATTGTGTGTCAAATCCTGCGCGGAGTGACTTAGCTCCGGGCATCTTTCTCACTACCGTTTTATTGACTTAGGAATCAACGACTTAGCGTGAACTTGCACTAACCACCTTTAGACCCGCAGCCCGGTGGTCTCCCCCACCTTCCTGCCCCACCCCCTAGCAACGCGACGGAGGCTAGTAACCATGTCTTACCGTGAACGGATTCTGAGCAGCAACCTGAAAAACCTGGTCCTGATCTCACTCATCGCCGCTCTTGGCCTGTTATCTTCGGCCGGAGCAGCAGCGCAGACAACGCTATCGACCACCGCCGTTAATTTCGGCAATGTGGTCGCCAGCCACTCCAGCGTGATCGAGAAGATCACCCTCAAGAACACCCAGGCCGTCAGCCTCAGTATCGGTTCCATCGTCGGCTCAGGGGTGCCCTATGCCCTGGATCCGTCGACCACGTGCGCCAACCCGGGCTCGCTGGGAGCGGGCGCCAGTTGCACGATTGGTGTCACCCTCACGCCGGGCGCCATCGGAGCGGCCCCGGCAGGCACTTTGACCATCACCACCAACGCCACCAACAGCCCGCAAACGATCACTCTCAATGGAACCGGCGTTGCTCCCACCACGCTGAACGTGACCGACCTGAGCTTC
>PLSH01000048.1 GCA_003165095.1 Acidobacteriaceae bacterium | reverse complement strand
CGCGCGATCTGAACGACGAATACATGTTCGGACCCGCCCTGCTGGTGGCGCCCATAACCCAATACCAACAGCGCGACCGGCCCGTGTACCTGCCGGCAGGCACCACGTGTTACGACTACTGGACCGGCAAGAAGGCTTCGTCGAGCAAGTTCTCCGCGCCCTCGCCGTATAACCAGATTCCTGTGTTTGTGCGCGCAGGATCGATCATTCCCTACGGGCCGGTAATGCAGTATGTCGGGGAAAAACCCTCCGATCCCACCACGCTCTACGTCTACGCGGGAAGCGACGGCCAATTCACGCTCTATGAGGATCAAGGCACAACCTTCGACTACGAAAAGGGCGCATTCACGGAGATTCCCATCCGCTGGAATGACAACACCAATACGCTCTCCATCGGCAAACGAACCGGCTCTTACGAAGGCATGTTGGCTCAACGCACCTTCCAGGTGGTACTGGTTTCGAGGATGCATCCGGAAGGCTTCTCGTTCACGCCCACACCGCTCAGGAGCGTACATTACACGGGAGCTGAAATTCACCTGAAGCTGCAATAAGCCGCCCCGAAACGCAACTCCCTCGTCGCGGCAAAAAAGGATCACCGCCATGAAGTCATTTCTTCTGCCCGCTTCCTTATGCCTCCTCGGTACATTGGTCGCCCCCGCGCAGCTTCCGCAACAGACGCCTTACACCTGGAAGAGCGTCCAGATTGTCGGTGGTGGGTTTGTCGATGGAGTGATCTTTCACCCCACAACTCCCGGCGTTCGCTATGCCCGCACCGACATGGGTGGCGCCTACCGTTGGGACACCGCCGCCAATCGTTGGCAGCCCATGCTGGATTGGGTGCCCTACAAGGACCTGAATCTGATGGGCATCGAATCCATCGCGGTGGATCCGTCCGATCCCAGGCACGTCTACCTGGCCTGCGGCACGTATACCAACCCAAGCACGCCCAACGGATCAATCCTGCGCTCCGATGACAGCGGCCACACCTTCCAGCGCACCGACGTGCCCTTCAAATTTGGAGGCAACGAAGACGGCCGCGGCAACGGCGAGCGCCTTGTCGTCGATCCGCACGACGGCCGCATTTTGTATCTTGGCACCCGGCACGACGGACTGTGGCGCTCACAGGATTACGGCGCAACCTGGACGCGAGTCAGCAGCTTTCCCGATGTCACCGAGGCCGTTCCTCCTCCGCCGGTTCCCGTTCCCGGCGAGACACCCGAACAGCACCGGCGGCGCATGCCGGTCCGCGGCAGCGGCATTGTTTTCGTCAAATTCGTGCCCACCGCCGACTCGCAAAATCCGGCCTCGGCCACGCAGACAATTTATGCTGGCGTTTCTCTCATGGGCCGTCCCAACCTCTTTGCCTCCACCGATGGCGGCGCAAGCTGGCGCGACGTGGAGGGTGAGCCGACCAAGTATCGGCCGACCCGCGCCGCTGTCTCGAGCGATGGATTCCTCTACATCGCATACGGCACCGCTCCAGGGCCTTCCCACATGACCGACGGGGCCGTCTGGAAGCTCAACAACCAAACCGGAGCGTGGACCGACATCACTCCCGACCGTCCCGTTGCGGGCAGCAAGGAGTTCGGTTACGCAGGCGTCTCCGTCGATGCGCAGCGTCCGCAGACCGTGATCGCCAGCTCGTTCGGCCGCCCAAAATCCGCAGGGAGCGAAGACATGTTCCGGTCCACGGACGGAGGCGCCACATGGAAGCCCATTTTCGGCGGCGGCGGTGTATACGATTACAGTTTGGCTCCCTATGTGAAGAGCACTCCCATCCACTGGCTCTTCGACATTGAGATCGATCCAACCAACTCCGACCACGCTGTCTTCACCACCGGCTACGGCGGCTGGGAGACCTTCGACCTGACCGCCGCGGATCGCGGCCAGCCCACGCACTGGAGCATCCTCGCCTCCGGCATCGAGGAGACTGTGGCTCTCGAACTCTTGAGTCCCACCCAAGGCGCTCACCTTATCACCGCCATCGGCGATTATGGCAGCTACGTTCATTGGGACCTGGACCACCCTGCTCCCGAAGGCGCCTCAGCGCCGCCGCGCTTGGGCAACACCACAGGTGTCGCCTCCGCACCCCTTCGCCCCGAGGTCATCGTCCGCGTCGGCAACAGCGCGGAGCACAGGCCAGGCGAAAACATCGGCTATTCTCTCGATGCAGGGCGCACCTGGAAACCCACCGCTGCCGCGCCCACACCGACGAGCCGCGCTGGAACCATCGCCGTCTCCGCCGACGGAAGCTCTTGGATTTGGACCCCGGAACGCGAAGCGGCCTACGCGACTCAGGACCGGGGCGCAACCTGGACCGCCGCGCAGGGACTTCCCGCTGGCCTTCGCGTCATCGCCGACCCTTTGGACCCGAGATCGTTCTACGCTATCTCTCTCGCCAGCTTCGCTCTTTACCGGAGCAGTGACGGAGGAGCCACGTTCACCGCCCACGAATTTACTTTGCCAGATGCCCCGCCAGCGCCGGTCTCGTCCTCGCGAGGCGACAACCGCGGAGGCCAGGACCGAATCTACGCCACGCCCGGCCGCGCTGCGGAGCTCTGGCTGGCCGCCTTTGACGGCCTCTACCGAGCCATTCCGGCCGACCCACAGGCAAACGGCAGCGTCTCCTTCGTCCGCCTC
>PLSH01000204.1 GCA_003165095.1 Acidobacteriaceae bacterium | reverse complement strand
AACGAAATCACTCTCTATTGGAGTGTGCTGATCGTTTTGTACCCCTTCATCACGGGACTGGTGGCGGGCGCATTTATTCTGGCTTCGCTCGAGCGCGTCTTCCGGGTAGAGGCGGTTAAACCCACTTATCGGCTGGCATTGCTCACCGCCCTGGCTTTTCTGTTGGTTGCGCCGCTGCCGCTGGTTTTGCACCTCGGACATCCGTTTCGCTCACCGGAGATGTACTTCACTCCGCACGACACCTCGGCCATGGCCATGTTCGGCTACGTCTATCTCTGGTACCTGATGGCCGTGCTGGTGCTGGAAATCTGGCTCGACTACCGCCGCGAGATCGTACTCTTGTCGCAGCAGTCCAAGGGTTTGTTGCGGTGGATTTATAAGGTCATGACCCTGGGCTCGAACAACATAAGCGCTCGCTCGCTGCACATTGACGAGCGTGTCGGCTGGGTTGTCACGCTGATCGGCATTCCCTCTGCATTCCTGTTGCACGGCTATGTCGGCTTCATCTTCGGCTCTATCAAGGCCAATCCCTGGTGGTCGTCCCCGCTCATGCCCGTGGTGTTCATCTTTTCGGCAATGGTGTCGGGAATTGCCGGCGTGATGCTGCTCTACATGGTGCTCACCAAAATGCGTGGGCAGAAGATCGACATGCTCTGCGTTGACACCATCGCCATGTACATGTTTTATATCTTCGTCATCGATTTCAGCCTGGAAATGCTGGACCTGATTCACCGCATCTACGAGGCCGACGAGTCCTTCAACAGCCTCAACTTCATGGTCCATACCAAGCTTTACTTTTCGCAGATCGTCGTCCAGATCTGCCTGGGCACCGTTCTGCCTCTGCTCTTGCTGTTCCTCACCCAGGTAGTAAAGCTGCCTGAGATTGCACGCAAGCGGATCTACGCAACCTCCGGCTGCCTTGCCATGGTCGGCGTCTTCGCCATGCGCTGGAATGTGGTCATCGGCGGGCAGTTGTTCTCAAAGAGTTTTCTCGGATACACGACCTACAAGATGAGCCTGGTGACCCGCGAGGGGCTCCTGGCAGCCATCGCTTTGACCATCCTTCCGTTGGTTTTTCTGTGGGTGCTGGTCAAGTTGCTGCCTCCGTGGCCTGAAAAAAGTGCGCATCAGGGCGCTGCGGCAGACTAAACACCGCAAGGACGGCTCAAAATCGGGTGGAAACGATGAACGATCTTCCCGGCGCAATCGATCAGCTCGGCACACACCTTGAAGCCCGCCTTGAAGCTCTGGAACGGCGCGTGCATGCCCTGGAACACCCGTCATACGCGCCCATTTCTCCGCCGCTGCCCGACTCTCTTCCTGTGTTGGCGTCAAGCGTGCTTCCAGAGCAGCCGGCCGCGGAAGCTGTTCGCTTTGCGCAAGCCGGCGGCATGTTCGCGGTGCTCGGCAAGGCCATGTTGGGAATTGCCGGGGCCTACCTGCTGCGCGCCGCGGCGGAATTTGCCCTGCTTCCCAGGCTTGCTGCCGCTTCTATCGCCTTCCTCTACGCCATCGCGTGGCTTGTTTGGGCGGCGCGAACCCCCGCCGCGGCCCGGTTTGCAAGATTCACCTACACCTGCACCTCGGCCCTGATCCTGGCGCCCATGCTCTGGGAACTCACCATGAACTACAAGGTTTTGCCGGCCGCGGCCACTGCCGGCGCCCTGGCGGCATTCGTGTGCATCGCATTTGCCCTCGCATGGAAGCGCGATCTGGCCCTGGTTCTGGGCGTGGCCTATGGCACTGCGGCCGCCGCCGCGCTGGCCCTGGGCGTTGCGTCGCACCAGAGCGAACCGTTCATCGCCGTGCTCCTGCTCACCATTCTCCTTGGCGAATACGCATTGCTGCGCGGCCGCAAAGCCGCTGTCCGGTGGCTGGTGGCAGCCTCTGCCGACCTCGCGATCTGGGCTCTGATCTATCTCTACTTCAGTCCCCCGAACACGCGCGAAGACTATCCCGTCCTCGGCCCCGTTTCCTTGCTCGCGCCCGGTCTCCTGCTGTTCCTCGTCTTCGCGGCCAGCGTCATTTTGAAGACCGCGCTGTGCAGAAAGAACATCTCGGCCTTCGAGACCATTCAGACCATGATTGCGTTCTTCCTCGCGGCCGTCAGCCTGCTCTGCTTTGGGCCGCCCGCCAGTACCGTTATTCTCGGCATTCTCTGTCTGGGCCTGTCCGCCGCGGGCTATATCGCGGTATTCCTGGTCTTCGGCCGTGCTGCGGAACGGCGCAACGATGTGGTGTTCGCCACCTGGAGCGCGGGGCTGTTCGTGGCCGGATGCTGGCTGTGTCTGCCCCCGGTGTGGATGACAGCCTGTCTGTGCGTCGCCGCAATCGCGGTTGCCGGGTCAGGCGCCCGCATGGACCGCGTGGTTCTCGAACTCCATTCCGCCGTCTTTCTGCTCATGGCCGCGGCGGCGTCAGGGCTGCTGGTCTATCTCTCCCAAGCCCTGGCGGGCACCCTGCCTGGCGTCCCTGGGCTTGGCGTTTGGATGGCTTCCGCCTGCGCGGTTCTGTGCTACGCTGCCGCTTTGCCGCGGGCCGGCGAGCCGTGGATGCCCCAGGCTCTTCATCTGGCCGTTGCTTTGCTCGCCGCCTGCGCCGCAGCGGCTCTGCTGATCGTTGGCCTGGCCCACCTGCTTGCCTTGAGCGTTCCACTCGGCGCCCATCACCTGGCCTTCATTCGCACCTTCACCATCTGCGCCGCCGCTGTCGCGCTGGCCTTCAGCGGCGCGCATTGGCGTCGCATCGAACTCACCCGCATCGGCTATGCCGCGCTGGCCCTGATCGCCGTCAAACTGGTGCTCGAAGACCTGCGCCACGGGCACCTGGAATACATTGCCGCCTCCATCTTCCTCTTTGCCATCACCTTGATTGCGGTTCCCCGCGTCGCCCGCGCCAGGCAACACGTGTGAACCGGGCTACCACTGCGGCAAGGGCCTGACGTTTGAAAGCGGCTTCGCAACCCGCTCTTCCGCGCCTCTCAGCTTCATCTTGCTGATGTGAACCTCGTATCCGGTTCCCGGCAACAGCGACTCCAGCACAAACGTCTCCGTCCCCCGGCTGTGAAACTCGCTATAACGGTAAACCCCCACATCGCCCTCGCTGTCTTCTCTGCCGCTTGCAGGCGCGTCGAGATAATGCTGCGCATCGGCCATGTTTGGAGCCGCGTTCGTCCCGTGTTCAGTAAGGCTTTCGGCTGCGTAAGAGCGCACCAGCTTGGTCCAATAGCGTGACAGAAGGTCGGTATCAGTAAACAGGTCGGCCCACACAATCTCGCCGCGGACTGCTACCACCACGCCGATCGCGTGTTCGTCGCGCAGTTTGGCCAGCACCTGCTCCCGCGCCTCGATCACCGGCGCAGCCTCATCCACCTTCTCGCTCACTGCGCTGCTTTCCATCTCCTTGGCATAGCTGCTGGTGCCAATGTTGCCTGAGGACGCTATATTCGCCATACTTCCCGCGGTCACCGTCCGTGAGGCGGACGGCGCAGCGGCAACCTCCATCTGCGCAATGGCTCCGCGCACTGAATTCCACACCTGCTGCTGGTCCTTCGCAACCATCGCCTGTTCGCGCACCGCCGGCTGCACCATGAATCCGTTCGCCGGCGCCTTGGCCGCCGCGCCAAATGTCGGGGAACTCTCCGTCCAGCGCCCCGGCTCTATGCAGAACACCGAAAGATCGATCGGATCGGCATCCACTGGCACAATCCGGTCCTTCGCAATCACCCGATCCTGCTTGCCGCCGGTCACAATCTCCCCAGCCAGCAGCAGCAACGGCCGCTTGGAGTGATTGACCAGCACCAGCGTATTCACCTGGTCGCCCCGCGAATTTTCATTCTGCGGTTCGGGAGCTCCGCGGAAACGGTCATACTGATAAGGCGGAACGCCGATGGTTCCCCGCGGCCGCACCAGTCCCCCCACCTTCCCCGCCTCTGTCACCTCAACTTCGCCGCTCCTGATGCCTTCGTCCAGCGTAATAAACGGTGTCTCGCCGGAAGCCTTGCCGCCCGACCGCACCACCGGAAATAGCAGAAGATTGCCGCTCTCAATTGGCGCCAGAACCCGGTAACCACCCTCCGATTCCGCCGGCCCTCCGGCCGCCTTCACCTCGTTGCCGTGTTGAAACGCAGCCAGTGCAAAAACCAACGCCGCAGCTAACCCAATCCTGCCAGCATTCTTCATGGACGCTCCTCTGCCGGCAATGAAATAAGCCGGCCACTGCATCAGGAACGCCCTTTCTCCGCTTTCTTGCAGGTTTTCTTGCTTCGTTTCTTGGAATTTTCTGAATTCAGGTCTGCTCCCGCGCCCTTCGCAATCTTTCAGATTCCTAATGTCTCCAGGTCCCGCTTCGGTCGCGCCTCGCATTCGGTCAGCCAACGCCCGCCCTGCAACGATTTCGGCTAGAGAATGCGGCCATGCCTGCCGACAATCTAATTACGGCGATCAACGCGCGTCGCCGGCGCGCACTCGATCGCCGCATGAAAATGACTCGATCTTCACTCAATTCGAAAATGCTGACGAAAAAGGGGGCTCCGACGGTGCAAGCTGAAGCACAAACCGGGAAGCTGGCCAATCTTCCCTGGGCCCATCTGCGCCTGCCTCCATTTCCTCAGGTTGCCGTCAGGGTTCTGCAGTTGGCCAACAATGAGAACGTGCAGTTGAATCAACTCTGCGACCTGATCTCCTCTGACCCGGCCTTCGCCAGTGAGGTCCTCACCGTCGCCAATTCTCTGCTCTATGCGCCCCGCTATCCCGCCAGCAGCATCATGCAGGCCATCGCCGTCCTCGGGGCAGACACCCTTCAGGGCATGTGCATCACGGTCGGTGTCAGAGCCTACCTGGGAAAGTCCATGAATCGGCCCGCCATGCGAAATCTCTGGCGTCATAACCTGGCCTGCGCCATCGTCGCACAACGCCTGGCCTCCACCGGGTTCATCGATAAGGACACGGCCTTTACATCCGGAATCCTGCACGACATCGGCCGTATCGCACTGTCCGTCATTCAGCCCAGCGAATACGCTGCCCTGCTGGACACGCGAACCGGGCCCGCCGACGGCATTCTTGAGTGTGAACGGGAGTTGTTCGGCTGGAACCATTGCGAGACCGGGCAGCGGCTCATTGCCGATTGGAAGCTACCCTCCGACTTCGATGCGGTCGTCCTCGACCATCATGCTCCGCGGCAAACCGGCGACGCATGGGGGCTGGCGGAGTTAATCAAGGTAAGTTGCAGAATGGCCGATGCCGCCGGTTTTCCCGCCTTCGCAGGGTGCGAGGCTCTGCCCTATTCCGATCTACTGGACCAGTTGCCGGCTCGTGAGCGGCGCTTGTTCTATCCCGATCTTGAACCCCTCGCCGGCGAAGTTGCGGCCGGCATCCACGCCATCGAATCAGTGTGATTCCATCCGCGCGGCGCAGCCTCTCGGGTTAACCATTCGCGTCTTCGTACTCCCCATGCCAGGCCATCTGAATGGCCTCCAGCCGCGACTCGTTCGCCGTTGCCGGATCGTCGGCGAAGCCCGCCAATTCCACAACGTACCGGTGCAGATCGGTGAAGCGGACCGTGAGCGGATCCACCTCCGGATACTTCTCCTGCAATTGAATGCCGATCTCTTCGGAGTCGGTCCACAGTATCTCGCGCGGCATCATTCCCTCGTTGTTATCCGATTGTTGCTGGGTGCGGGTGCCCCACATCTCGCTTTTGAGATGTGGGAATAAATGCACATTGGCCTATTTCTGCTCCGCCATGGCCAGCGGCTTTCCCTCAGAAGTATAGTTGCGGTTCCACTTCGGAATCTCCACCACGTAGTCGCCGGGGCGCGTAATCACCGCCTGACAGCCCAGCCGCGAGTTCAACTGCTGATCCGCCGCCATGTCCATCCGGTCGATCTCGTCGTCGTCCGCCTCGCTGATACCCGTTTGATCCTTGATCCACAGGTGGCACGTGGTGCAGGCGCAAACACCTCCACAGGCGTGGTCGAGAAAAATGTTGAAGTTCTCCGCCACGTCAAGAAACGACATCGGCTTGCCGTGATGATCGTATGGCAACGTCCCGAATTCAAACTCGACCGTCTTGTCCTCGGGAAGAAAAGTGACCCGCACCATTTTCTCCGGCGGAATATTCGTCTGCTTCATCTCACTCATCGCCATTGCCTCCTTGCCACTTTGCCCGGCCGTGGACTCGCTAACCCTGCTAACACACGCGAAGCCTGGCTAACTGGCGCCAGGCGCCGCTAACTCAGCTTCTCACTTGAACTCCGCTGCCGCCATGGGATGCGGCGCTCGAATCGAGTCGCCCAGTTCCTCGCTGGCTGCTTCCATGGTCTTCCCGCGAATGGCATCGCTGACCGCTGCGTCCATCATCAGGTCTGCGAGGCGATGCGTGGCCCTGTCCAGTGCCAGCGTCGCTTCGCGGATCGCAGAAACATCATCGCCCCGCTTCACGGATGCCAGGCGATTGCGGGCCGCGTCGATAGCCGCCTGCTCTTCGCCGGTCAACTGCGTCCAGGCCGAGTTCTCGCGCGCCTGCTCCACCTTCGTCAGAATCGTTTCCGCCTCGTTGCGCGCCTCGATCGTCAGCCGCTTGGCAAAATCCTCTTCGGCGTGATCGAAAGAATCCAGAATCATGCCCTCGACCTGCTCATCGGTGAGGCCGTAAGTTGGTTTCACCTCAATCTCCGCCGCCAGCCCACTGCGCTGTTCGCGTGCGGAGACCTGCAGAATCCCGTCGGCGTCGATGAGGAATCGAACTTCAATGCGCGGCAGCCCGGCGCTCATCGGCGGAATGCCTTTCAGGTCGAAACGCGCCAGCGAACGGCAGTCGGCTGCCAGTTCGCGCTCTCCCTGGACCACGTGTATGGCCACGTTGGTTTGTCCGTCTACTCCGGTTGTAAAGTGCTCGGTGGCCGACGCGGGAATCGTGGAGTTGCGCTGAATGATCCGCGCCACCGTGCCGCCCAGCGCCTCAATGCCCAGCGAGAGCGGCGTCACGTCCAGCAGCAGCATTTCCTCGGTGGACTTCGATGCGCCAGCCAGTATATCGGCCTGAACCGCCGCGCCTAGGGCAACTACCTCGTCGGGATTCAACTCGATGTGCGGCTTTTTGCCGCGCGCGCTCAAATGGAAAAGTCCGTCCACCAACTGGCGCACTGCGGGAATCCTCGTCGATCCGCCCACCATTACCACTTCGTCGATCTGTTCCGGCGTAATGCCCGCGTCGGCGAGAGCCTGCTTGCACGGGCCCACCGTGCGCTCCAGCACAGGCTCGATCAGCAGCTCGAAGACCGCGCGCGGAATCTCGCGCTGATAACGGTCGCCGTTCGGCAACTCGATGTCGAAGTGCGCCGCGGATTCCGTGGAGAGGCTGATCTTGGCGTCAATGGCGGCTTTGCGCAGCGCCTGTACCGCGCCGGGGTGCGCGCGCAGATCAACTCCGTGCTCTGCATGAATTTCGTCCAGCGCAATGGCCAGCAGCAGATTGTCGATATCGTCGCCGCCCAGGTGCGTGTCGCCGTTGGTGGATTGCACTTCGAAGATTCCGTCGCGCAAATTGAGAATGGAAATATCGAACGTGCCCCCGCCCAGGTCGTAGACGGCGATGGTGCCAACCTTGGCGCGATCCAGACCGTAGGCTAGCGCGGCCGCGGTCGGCTCGTTCACCAGTCGCAGCACATCCAGGCCCGCCATGCGCCCCGCGTCCTTCGTGGCCTGGCGCTGCGCATCGTTGAAATAGGCGGGCACCGTGATTACTGCCTGCGTCACCGGCGCGCCGAAGAACCGTTCGGCGTTGCGCTTCAACTGGCGCAGAATGTAGGCTGAAATCTCCGGCGGCGTGAAACGCAGCTCGCCAAGCTGGATGCGCGGCACCTCGCCGGCTTCCACATCGTCGGCCAGGCGGAACGGAAACAGCTTCAGTTCGTTTTGAATTTCCTCGAGGCCGCGGCCCATGAGCCGCTTCACGGAATAAATCACGCGCTCCGGCGTCTCGATGAGCGCTTTCCGCGCGCTGTTGCCCACCGTCACCGTGGGCCGCCCGCCTCCGTCCGCCGGTATCGGATCCAGCGCTACCACCGACGGCACCAGGTTCGAGCCGTCCACGCCCGGAATGACCACCGGCGCTTCGCCCTGCATATAAGCAACCAGGGAGTTGGTGGTTCCCAGGTCAATTCCAACTACGCGTCCTTCCGCCATATTCCTTCGCTTAAACTCCCAGGGTCTCGGTTACGTCGCGGACCAGGTTGCTGAGATAGCGCCGCCGGTCCAGCAGAGAAACCATCGTGTTCTGCGCGGTCCTGCGAGCAGCGTCATCGCCTTCATCCCACGCCTGCCACTGGACGCGCAATTCGCGGTCCACTTCGGCCAGCAGGCCTTCGAATTTCGTCTTCGCTTCGCCCAATTCTTTTTCCAGCAAAGAATCGGTCTCGCCTATCTGCCGTGACATGCGCATCTCTTCCAGCTGCATGTTCAGGTCGAAAACTTCTTCCAGCAAATCGGCCGGCGCTCGTGAGGGGTCGCGACGATCCTTGCCGCTGTGCTCTTCGCCAATCTCCGCGCCGCGCAATTTGAGCAGATACTCGGTGCGCCGCAGCGGCTCTTTGAGAGTGCGATAGGCGTCGTTCAAAAGCGCCGTGTCCGCCAGGCTCCATTGCCGTTCGGCTTCTTGTGCGCGGACAAATCGATCGGGGTGCAGCTTGCGGCTCAGACGATGAAACTCGCCTTCCAGCGCGGCAAGGTCAAGGTTCAATCGCGGCTCGATCCCGAACACAGAAAAATAATCGCCGCCAGGAGGCGGCTGGATCTTGCTGCAATGCGGACAGAATAGCGTCGACTCATTGCGAGCCACGGAACACGACCAGCATGCAACGGGTACTGCGGAATCCAGAACTTTCAGCATGATTCAACCTTACGCGCGATCCATTTATGAGAAAGACGAACCACAGCCGCAGGAGTGCTTGGAGTTCGGATTGATGAAGTTGAATCCCTGCCGCATCAAGGTCTCTTCGTAATCCAGCGTCATGCCGTGGAGATAAAGAAATGATTTGGGGTCGACGAAGACCCGCACGCCGTCGAACACATAGATGCGGTCGCGCTCGCGGGGCCGCGTGTCGAACTTGATCGAATAGGAGAGCCCCGAGCAGCCCCCGCCCATCACGCCAAGGCGCAACCCGCCCTCTTCTGGCGAGACGCCCTCCTTGGCCATCGCCGCGCGAATCCGCTTGATGGCCCGCTCCGTCACCTGCAAACCCTGGCCAGGCGCGCCAGATCCGGGCGTGCCGGCAGCCGTTACCGGCTTGGCGTCGGCCGGAGCTGCAAATGCGCCCTCGGGAGGCTTCGATTCGATTGTCACCATGTTTGACATTCTTGCTCGCTCCATAAACCCCGGCCTGGACATTCCGCACATAATCCGTGCCCCATCCTTGCGCTCCGTTGTGGCGCAAGGGTGGGAAGCCGCAGGCCAAAAATTACTGCGCTGTGGCGACTGCTACCGGTGCAGCTTCCGCAACGCCGTTCTTCTTTTTCCAGTCGCCGATAGCCGCGCGAATCGCATCCTCGGCCAACACCGAACAGTGAATCTTCACTGGCGGCAGCGACAGTTCTTTCACAATGTCGGTGTTCTTGATCGCCAACGCGTCGTCCACGGTCCGGCCCTTGATCCACTCGGTGGCCAGCGAAGAGCTTGCAATCGCCGAACCGCAGCCAAAGGTCTTGAACTTCGCCTCTTCGATCACCTGCGTCTCCGGGTTCACGCGGATCTGTAGCCGCATCACGTCGCCGCACTCCGGCGCGCCCACCAGGCCCGTGCCAACTTCCGCCGAGCTCTTGTCCAGTTGGCCCACGTTGCGCGGGTTATTGTAGTGGTCGATTACCTTGTCGCTGTATGCCATTTTTCTGTCCTCCCGCGGGGAAGCCGCGTATTTCTTATTTGATTCGGCAACCAGGCCGCCGAATCAGAAATTCAACCTCGTTCGATTTGATGCCCTTGAGAACCTGCCCGGTCCTTGCACGTTAAACGGTTGTAAACGAATCGCATCGCCACGGCCAGGATTGTGTTTGCGACCAGATCGCTGGGGACAATAATCAGCCAGAAATCCGAGTGAATCGATCCCACCTCATTTCGGAATGTCGAACTAAACCCCAGATCCAGGACAAATTGAAGCGCCGTCATCAGCAGCAAAATCAGCCCGGCCGCCGCCCAACTCATCCGCTTCTTCATCTCCGGCTCCATTAGCTTTAGTGCGCTGCCCACTGAATCTTGGTCAGATCAATGCCTTCCTGCACCATCTCGTAAAGCGGTGAAAGCTGGCGCAGTTTCTTCACAATGTCGATCACCTTGGCGGCTACATAATCCACTTCCGCCTGAGTGTTGAAGCGCCCCAGCCCGAATCGAATCGAACTGTGCGCCACGTCGTCGCCCAAACCCAGCGCCTTCAAAACATACGAGGGCTCCAGGGTTGCCGAGGTGCAGGCCGAACCGCTGGAAACAGCCACGTCGTTGATGCCCATCAGCAG
>PLSH01000271.1 GCA_003165095.1 Acidobacteriaceae bacterium | reverse complement strand
CCGAGGCGCAGCCTTTGCTCTGGGCAGTCGGGCTCATCCCACACCTGCTCGGGCATCATCTGGCCGCAGGTTGCCAAGCGCTCGTAAGTGCGAATCAGCGGGGCGATGTCCTGCCCGGCGGCCAGTTCGTAGTGAGCGCGCTCGCCGGTGAGCAGCGGCCAGACGCGGCCCTGTCCCCAGCCCTGGAAAGGGCCGCCGTCGGGGCGCTGGCCGTAGCCGTCCCAGTTGTAGCGGAGCCAGCCGGAACCCTGGGGCAGATCGCGCTTGAGCACGGCGTCAACCACTTTCAGGGAATCCACCATGAGCGGATCGCGGGCGTGGCGCACGCCGTAGCGCACCAGCTCAAGGAATCCGGCATCGATGATTTCGCGCGCCTCAAACTCGGAGCGCGTGCCGGGCGGGCGGTTGGCGAGCTGGATGGTCTCCGATCCGCAGCCTTCATGCGCGTAAGCCTCGCCGCACTCCGGGGGACGGATACGCATATAGTGGCGCTTGATCTCAGCATGGAGCACGCCGTTGTTGGTCACCGTCCAGTCCTCAAGGTGGCCCTCGATCCAGTCGGCATATTCTTCAAGGAATTCTCCGAGCTCGGCGGAATCGTGGGCGCGGGCCATCTCCGCGGCGCAGATCAGGCCGGCGATGACCGCGGCGAGGGTCGAGGGCGAGTAGCCGGCGTTTTCTTCCCAGCGTTCCTGGTGGGTGATGGGCGCGTTGCGAACCAGGAATCCGGCTGCGCGCTCCACAAACGGAAAGATTTCGAGCTCGCCCAGCCCGTCAGCCTTCCACAGCCGCCAGGCGAGCATAATGGGAAACGCCACTTCGTCGAGTTGCTTGCCGCTCCAGTAGGGGGTTCCGTCGATCCAGAAATTCTGCGCAAAGCCGCCATCGGGCTGCTGGGTGCAGGCCAGGTAGACGAGGGCCCGGCGCGCTGTTTCGGCGCGGCCGCAGGCCAGCAGCGCGGTTGCGGTCTGCACCATGTCGCGGGTCCAGACCAGGTGGTATCCGCCCAGGTCGTCGTCGCCCTTGACCTGGCCCCAGGGAATGGATGCGGAAGCCACGAAGGCGCCGGAAAAGGTCTTGTCCTCGTGGGCCAGCACTACGTTGTGGCTGGCGCGCATTAGCTTGCCTTCGTCTTGCGACTTTGGGGCGAGCCACTCGGGATTGGCGGCGCGCTGCCACTGCTCGATGAAGCGTTTGCGCATGTCCTGGTAAGGCGTGGCCAACGCTCCCATGGTTTTTTGCGCCGCGGTGTGATGACCTTCTCCGATGCCGATGGCGACCGTGAACTCTACCGAACTCTCAGAACCCTCGACTTGCGCGGTCTGTGCCGGCAGGTTGATTTCACCCATCACGGCGACGTTGCCGCCGGTGGCTGAGCCGAACTCCCAATTCATTTTGAAGTTGTCCATCAGTTCGCGCCAGCCGTCGCTCGCGCCGACGAAGCCGCAGCTTACGCGGGCGAATCCGTGACTGGCGCCCATGGCGAGCGACCACTCGTTTTTCCAGGCCATCAACGCTTTGTGGCCGGCAAAATCCACGGCGCGGGCCGAATTTCCCGCGCCGCCGCCGTCGAGGTGGGGCGCCAGCAGCGCAAACACCCGCAGGCGCGGCAACAGGTCTGCGTGGCCGGAGAGCCGCACCTGCATGAGGACAACGGCGTGATGCGGGTCGCAGATGATCTCCTTGGTGAGGCTGTACCGGCCTTGGGGATCGCGGTTCACGTAGCGCACGCCGAGAGCTTCGGGATGGATGTATTCGAAGGTGGAGTCCAGGTCGCGCTTTTCTTCGTGGGTAAAGGTCTCGCCGTCGGTGACGAGGAACTCCATGTCGCGGACCTGGGCGCGGTCGATGGTGGGGTGGTAGATCTCGTTGAGAATGCCGTGGGAGCAGGTGAACCAGATGCGGCTGGAGGCGGCGTAGGCGGTGCCGACGGCGTCTTTGACGCTGGAGGTCCAGCGGGGCAGCATGCCGGGAGCGCCAAAGGCTTCTCCCTGCTGATCGAGCCACCGGTACAAGGGCTGATTGCTCATGTTCACACACCGTTTCCGAGGGGGGGGGAAGTTGGAGCGGAGCGCGAAGTTGGGGGGAAGACGCGCAACGCAGTCCATTCTATTGATGTTGGCCGGGAGTGGAAGTTTCGTATTGAGTGAAATTTGCGGGGAAGATGGTTTTCTGCCGGGTATGGTTTCCATTTGCCCGACCGCCGAGGCAACCACGCGAACGGCGGGGAGGGAGAGCTTCGCCGCGGCCCTGCGGGACGCGGAGACAGGCTGGGATGCTGTCCCCGGATTCCGCTTCGCTCCATCCGGGGCTATTCTCGTTTCTTCCCTCCGGGAAGATTGGGGCTGCCGAGGGTGCTGTTCTGGCGCCGCAAATTCCCCGCACCGCGCAAGGCGTTTCCGGCATCCAAGCATATGTCCGCGCAAAAGCGTGTGAAAATTGGGTTTAACGTCTTTGCAATCGACGGCCTGCCGCAGCGGAAGGCCAACACGTCACAGTACAATCTGAACGAAGGAGAATCCCCTTATGGCATACGAACTGGCACCGCTTCCTTACGACTACTCCGCATTGGAGCCGTTTATCGACGCTGAAACGATGAAGCTGCACCACGACAAGCATCACCAGGCGTACATCACCAACGTGAACGCCGCCCTGGCCAATCACCCCGACCTGGCCGCCAAGTCCGTCGACGATCTGGTTCGCGACCTGGCGCAGGTTCCTGAAGAGATTCGCAGCGCGGTCCGCAACAACGGCGGCGGCCACTCCAACCACAGCGCGTTTTGGAAGCTGATGGGCCCGGCGAACACGGCCGGCATTGGCGGCAGCCCCACGGGCGCCATCGCCAAACAGATCGCGGCCGACTTCGGCGACTTCGAGGCATTCAAAAAGACGTTCAACGAGACCACGGCCAAGCAATTCGGCTCGGGTTGGGGATGGCTGGTGTTGAGCGGAGACAAGCTCAAGGTGATCACTACCGCGAACCAGGATTCGCCGCTGACGCAGGGGCTGTTTCCCATCCTCGGCAATGATGTTTGGGAGCACGCCTACTATCTGAAGTACCAGAACCGCCGGCCGGAATACCTGGCTGCATGGTGGAACGTGGTGAACTGGGAAGAAGTGAACCGGCGGTTTGGGATCGCGAAAGGCTAAGAAACAGGGGTCAGGTTTCAGGGGTCAGTGAAACCTGAAACCCGACCCCTGATCCCTGTCTTTCGCAACCCTTTGGCGGTTTTCGGGTCTATATCTGTGATGATTCCAGCATACGTGCGTCCTATTGCCTTGTTTTCGTTGGTTGCCGGGGTATTTGGCTTCGCATCGGTTGTTGCGCCGGCCCAGTCGGGCAGCTTTGATGTTGCGCAAAACGGCCATGCGGTGGGCACCGCTTCGTTCCAGTTCACAGCTACGCCGCAGGGGTACGACTCGGCGTCAATGGTTCGCGTGGCGATGAAGGGGCTGGATTACGCGCTTTCGAAGACGGAACAGCTTTCCTCGGCAAATCATCTCAAGCATGTGCAATTGAGCGCCACGGTGAACGGATCGGCGGTGAACGTGGTGGCTGCGCCCGATGCGGCGGAGCAGATTCTGCTGAACACGTCTGCCGACGGGCACAGCACGACTACGCGGCTCGATGGGCACGCCGGCGCGGTTTTTCTTCCCGACTTCGACCCCGGCGCGCTGGAGACGCTGCTGGCCCTGGCGGTGACGCAGAACGGCCGCGGCCTGTGGGCCATTCTGCCCAAGGATGCCGGGTCGATTGAGCCGGTGCGGCTGGCCACATACGCCGACCAGCAGGGAACGCTGGACGGCAAGGCAATCGCGGTGCACCACCTGGTGGCTACCATTGCGGGAGCGGATACCGACCTGTTCTCGGGGCCTGAGGATCAACTGCTGCAGGCTGAGTTACCGCAGCAGGGATTTGCGCTGGTGCGGAAGGGGTTTGTGCTGACGCCGCCGGCCAAGCCGATTGCGCCGCCGGAGTAGGGCTGGGGATTTTCTTGCTGGAAACAATCAGGCGCTCTGCGGTTCGACGAACGGCGAATCTACTTTTATGCGATGCCCCCGGCAGATCACGTAGAGTTTCAAGCCCAGAGGGGTGGGAGTGATGTCGAAGCTTTCAGTAGGAAGATAAGACGTAAAGTCAAAATTCCTATCAATGATTCCCGCGTTGAACAGATAGGCCATATCGACAGCAATCCGGGTTACATCGTACATACCGGTAAGTCGAATCATCTGTTCGGGTGTCAGGTTGATTCGAGTCGACGGATCGTATTGACGTGCTGCCATGAGCTCCAATGCCCTGTTGCATGCGGCAACGAAGACCACGCCCTGAGAAGGCGTGAGATTGACGAGCATATCGACACATTCGCTATTGGAATCGTCGAACCTTCCTTCTGTGCAGGATGAGGCCAGGAGACCTACCCACAACTGTTTGGTCAAATCATCCTGCGCCCATGACCCGTACTTAATGATGCTCGCGACAATCGCTGGATGAGCGCGCATTTTGTCAGCGCCGGGTTCTGAAGCCAGGAGCTTTTCCGCAAGGTGCGCGACCTCCATTGCCTGGTTTGTTCTGAGGGGATCCAGTTCTCCGCCAAACAACAGAATGGCCTGGTGGGCCTCGACGTGGCATAGACGGGACAGGAACAGGACGGTCCGGAGCATCCTGAGGGTGTACAGGATGTCTTTTGGTTCTGTCATCACCACAGCGTTTCTGAGCAAGACCTCCCAGAGGATTGGATCCATGCCTTCGGGCTGGACGAACGATAGTCCGATGCCATCCTCGACATGCCGGGCAACGCGCGCCTGCACTGCAATCTCAGGCTCGGAATCGTCTGCCGACACCCCATCCACGTGGATTGTCAAAGGGATCAAGTCCCCGACAGGCCAGCGTTCTTCGGTGAGGAGATGGAGTCCGGAAGTGCTTATATCGCTGACGATGGCCGGTTTGGAAGCGGAGTTGCCGCTCCGCCGGGCGGCAAACCCCGTCGGGATTCGCCTTTCAGCTCGTGGCTTCTCCGGATAGCCCAGCTTCCGGATCCAGCTTTTCCAATCATGCACAGTGGTTATTTCCTTATATATTCCACTTAATCGCGGAGTTAGGGTGCGGCAACTGCCAAACCATTTGTAACATTACGACTGATAGTAATCCAGCGCTAAGTGCGGTGACGGATCGACGGGAGAGCAGATAGAAGCGTTCTTACTTCGAGAAGAACTCGCCGCGGCCGCCGTTGGCCCAGGGGTCGTAGTGGGCGGCGAAGTTGGCGCGGTTCTGAGTGCTGGGGTGGTTGTAGAGCCAGAACTCGATGAAGGGGCTGGGGCTGGGGTCGTCGAGCCACGCTGCGCCGAGATCGTTGAAGGCGGCAACGGTGGTTTTTTGCGGGTCGGGAACGATGCCGTGGATGGCTTCCTGGCCGTAGACGTCGGCCTGGTGTTCGAAGTGGCGGCTGAAGGCGTTGGAGGCCGGCTCAAGCAGGAAGCCGGCGAGGGAGACGGCAAACAGAAGCACGACGAAACCGGTACGGGAGGCGAGATCGGGCGCGTTCCAACGGACGCCGAAGCGGCGGATTAGCCAAGCGGCAAAGGCCGAACAGGCCCAGTAGACGAAGAACAGGCCCACGGCGCCCCCAGCGAGCCCTTTGGGAATGTGGTGCAGGACGTAATGGCCGCTTTCGTGGCCGAAGATGAAGAGGACCTCGTCGTCGGGGAGGCGGTCGGTTGCGGTATCCCACATGACAAAGCGCTTGGTTTGGCCGATGCCGGTGACGTAGGCATTGATGCCGTTGTACTTCACGCTGGCCTTCATGAGGTACATGCGGTTGGGAGGGATGTCGATGCCGGTGCGGGCGACCACCAGTTCGAGCTTGGTCACCAGTGCGGCGTGGTTGTTCTGGAGCGGCTCAAATTTGTTGAAGAGGGGGTCGATGAGCACCGGCTCGGCAAAGACGCTGATGAGGATGAGGGGCAGGCTGACGAGCCAGACGCCGAACCAGTAGCGGCGGGGCCAACGGCGGACGATCCAGTTGAAGAGCAGGAGCACGGGGGCGCCGATGAGCAGCGTGACCGCGAGGCTCTTGGCCTGGTCACCGAACCAACTGCCCCAGCCCTGCACGCTGATGCCGAAGCTGCGGCTGACGTGGTGAGCGTACAAATCGAGTGGCAGGCCGGCGAGGGTGGTGATGACGAAGAATAAGGCAAAGAAGAGGATGCCTTGAACCCAGCGGCGGCCGGCGGTGCGGATGGCCCAGGCTTCAATTTGGGCGGCGGCGCGGGTGGCCAGCAGGAGCCAGAGGACGGCGATGCCCCAGAGGGAGCCGGCGATGGCAAGAATGTTCTCAATGCGGCTGAGGGCGATGGCTTTGGCGAGCTTGTCAGGAGGCAGGGAGTAGGCTTGCCGCGGATTGCCGGGCTGAGGATTGGCGGGCGCGGATGAAACAGCCGATGAAGCGAGCGCGGACTGGGCGGCGAGGGACAGCGGCGTCAGAATGGCCAGAAAAACGGCCGAGCCGAGCAGCAGCATCGAGCGGCGTACAAATGTCATGAACAGCACTCCTGACAGTAGATAACTCTGCGACAATCGATCATACAGATGCTCCTACTCGATTTTTCCAGAATCACGCCAAATAATTCTTTGATTTCTTGTGTTCAGCGCGCGCGGGGTTTGCGGGTTCCCGTGGCCGCGGCGGCTCTGATTGGGCTGTTCGCGATTTCAACGAGCGCGGGTGCGCAGACGGCTCCTGTGGTCTTGGACGCGATGACCACGGAATTGCACCGCGCATTCACGATGCTGGGCAAGCAAGGCGCGGCGGGCGGCGAGAAGCAGATGCCGCCGTACTTCCTCAGCTACTCGGTGAGCGATGCGAGTTTCGTAACCATCCGCGCGCAGTACGGCGGACTGGTTGACAGCGCGGCGAGCAGGGCGCGGGTGGCCGACGTGCAGGTGCGGGTGGGCGAGCCCAGGCTGGACAACACGCACGGGGAGCATCGCGGCTCGGCGGTGAACAGCCTGCAACTGCCGTTGGGCGACGATCGAGAGGCACTGGCGCGGTCGCTATGGCTGGCTACCAACACGGGCTACGGCACGGCTCTCGACAACTACCTGCGGGTGCAGACCGAGGCCGAGGTGCGGGCCAAGGAAGAAGACACGTCTCCGGATTTCAGCCAGGAGCAGCCGCAGACGCACATTGGCAGCGTGGCGCCGGCCGTGGTGGTGGATCGCGCGGCGTGGGAGCCGCGGGTGCGGGCGCTGTCGAAGGTCTTCCGCGAATATCCCGAGGTTTACCAGAACATGGTGCTGCTCTCGGTGCAGAACGAGACGGACTATTACGCATCGTCCGAGGGGTCGCAGATCGTAACGCCGCACACGCAGGCGCGGCTGGTGGCGATTGCGATTACGCGGGCCGACGACGGGATGGATCTGTTCCGCGAGCGCACCTTCGAGGCGGAGACGGTGGAAGGATTGCCTGGGCAGGCGGAGCTGGAAGCGGCGATGCGCGAGCTGGGGCAGAGCCTGGAGGCGCTGCGCAAGGCGCCGGTGACGGAGCCGTTCGACGGGCCGGCCATTTTGTCGGGACGCGCGGCGGCGGTGTTTTTCCACGAGGTGCTGGGGCACAGGCTGGAAGGGCAGCGGCAGCGCGGCGACGAAGAGGGCCAGACGTTTACCAAAGATGTGGGCCAGGAGGTGTTGCCGAAGTTTCTTTCGGTGGCCGACGATCCCACGCAGACGCAGTTCGGCAACACATGGCTGAGCGGGAGCTACGCGTACGACGACGAGGGACAGAAGGCGCGGCGCGTGGATTTGATCGAGGACGGGGTGCTGAAGACTTTTCTGATGTCGCGGCTGCCGATTGCCAGCTTCAGCTCTTCAAACGGCCATGGGCGCGCGGAGACAGGCCACGTGCCGACGGGGCGGCAGGGCAACCTGATTGTGACCTCGACCAAGAGCGTGCCGGAAGCTGAGCTGCGCAAGGAACTGATTGCGGAAGCGAAGAAGCAGGGCAAGCCTTTCGGGCTGTATTTCGAAGACATTTCTTCAGGCTTCGCGGTGACTACGCGCAGTTCGCCGCAGGCGTTCTCGGTGGTTCCGCTGGTGGTGTGGCGGGTGTACGTGGATGGGCGTCCCGATGAACTGGTGCGTGGGGTGAGCATTGTGGGCACGCCGCTGGCGGCGATGAAGAGCATTCTGGCCACCGGCGACAAGAGCGAAGTGTTCAACGGCGAGTGCGGCGCGGAGTCGGGAACGATTCCGGTGAGCGCGGTGGCTCCGGCGATGTTGCTGAGCGATCTTGAGACACAGAAGCAGGAGCAGGGGACGGCGCGGCCGCCGATACTTGCAATTCCGTTGGAGAAGCAGTGAACCAGTGAATGAGTGAAATAGTGAACAAGTGAATGAGTGAAACAGCGCGCAGGGGTCAGGGGCGGCATCAATTTTCTTGTAGTGGAGGCGTGGTGAAGGTTATTCGTTCGGTTGGAAAGCTCGCGATCTCTCTTTCAAGTGTTTGCGCGGTCGTGTTTCTTGCGCCGTGTTTGTTTGCGCCGACGCTGTGCGCGGCGCAGCAGACTCGCGCGGATGCGGAGAAGGATCCGGTGCTGAAGGCGATGCTTACGGAGCTCGACCGGAGCATGAGCCAACTGCAACTGCCGGGATTTGCGAAGCCGTTTTTCATCCAGTACCGGATCGAAGACGTGGACGACTTTGAGACCAAGGCGGAGTTTGGCGCGGGCGAAGGTTCGCAGCGCAGCCATGAGCGCGTGGCGCGGGTGACGGTGCGGGTGGGCGACTATAAGACCGACAGCAGCGGCGGACGCGGGGATGGGTCGCTGGAGCTGGCTGGGCTCGATGACGATCCGATTGCGCTGCGGTCTGCGCTGTGGACGGCGACGGACCAGGCGTACAAGGGCGCGCTGGCCGCTTATGCACAGAAGCAGGCGGCGCTAAAGCAGGTGCAGACGCCGCCGCAGGCCGACGACTTCAGCCATGAGAAGGCGCTGATTTCGCTTGCCGACCGGGCGCGGCTGACGGTGGATGAAGACGCGTGGGCAGAGCGCGTGGCGCGTGCCAGCGGACTCTACCGGACGGACGCAGCGGTGAAGGGGAGCCAGAGCGACGTGGAGTATGCGACCGCGAATTTTCGCGCGCGGGTAACCACCACCTGGCTGGTTACCAGCGAAGGAACCATTGTGCGCAAGTCAGCGGCGGAATACCAGGAGGCGTTCGCGGCGGAGACGCAGGCCGGCGATGGAATGCGGCTGGACCGTTCTTATTCTTCCGCGGGAACCGCGCCCGGAGACCTGGAGGCGGAGGATGAGTTCAACAAGCACGCTGTCGAGGAGATCGCGTCATTGAGCGAGCTGCGCAAAGCGCCGCTGGTGGATGAGGAATATCACGGGCCGCTGCTGCTGAGCGCGGACGCGGGCGCCGATACGATGCGGACGCTGCTGGCGGGCGCGGTGGTGGCGACGCGGCCGAAGCTGGGGACGGAGGCGCGCACCAACGGTCCGTTTGCTTCGAGCTACCATGCGCGGGTGCTGCCGGAATTCATGAACGTGAGCGACGATCCGAGGCTGAAGAGCTACGGCGGCAAAGGGCTGCTGGGCGCGTACGACGTGGACGACGAGGGCGTGGCGGCGCAGGCGGTGAAGCTGGTGGATGCGGGGAAGCTGGAGAATTACCTCATTGGGCGCGAGCCGGTGAAGGATTTTCCGCAGTCGAACGGGCATGGGCGAGCCGGAATTGCCGGCGGACCGCGGCCCATGATCGGCGTGCTGAAAGTGACCGCGCAGGATGGGCTGACGGACGAGGAGTTGAACAAAAAGCTGCTGGACATGGCGAAGGACCGCGGGCTGAAGAGCGTGTATTACGTGGCAACGATGGCCGGGGAGATGACGCCGAGGCTGCTCTATCGCGTGAATGCCGACGGCACGCGCGAGCTGGTGCGCGGCGCGGTGCTCGACGAATTGGACCAGAGGGCACTGCGATCGAGCGTAGAGGCCGCGGGAAAAGATCTGTGGCTGGCCAACTACGATGGCGACGTGCCGCAAACGGTGCTCGCGCCGGCGCTGCTGCTGGACGACGTGACGGTGAAGCGGGCCAACGAGAAGAACGGGAAGCTGCCGTTTTATCCGCCGCCGGGGGAATAAAAGCAGGGGTCAGGTTTCAGGGAGCCCGGTGGTTTCGCATTCTCTGCGACGTGATTCCTTCGATTTGGCGGGGTGAGGCCCTGACTATCTCCGCATCGGCGCGAAGACGAAAGCCGCGACCGGAGCGGGCTCTACCCTGATCCCTGTTTTTCTCACTGCTTCTTTTTCCAAGCGCCTACGATTGCGCCCATGATGGTCATGCCGACCAGCCAGAAGCCGGTGTTGATGGCGAAGAGGGTGTAGGTGCGGACTTCGAAGACGTATTCGGTGGCCAGGGCGGGGAGCACGAGGCCGAGCCATAGCATGGCGGCCACTCTCATGCCGCGGAGCGCGGTCTGCGGGCCGGTAAGTTGCGTGACGCAGGAGATGGCTGTGGCGATAAGCGCCTCTGCGAGCAGCGCTGTGGCGAATTGGATGGCGAGATTGACGCCGATGGAATCGAGCCACTGCTGTGTGCGGCCGATGCCATGCAGCCACGTCTGAAGAAAATACGAGTACCAGCCGGCTTCAAAAAGGAAGCAGGTGATGGCTGCGATGACGATGGCCAGGTAATTCTGCCGCACGCGCGGCTGGTCGTTCAACATTCCGTCCTCCTATCCGATATTCGTACACGCTTGGGCTCCGCATCGGGAAAAGGGATTGCCGGCTGGAACACTTCGCGCAGAATAGGGTCGGTGGGAATTCTAAATTATTTTTGGCGGCTTGTCGCGGCGAGCTTTGAGGCGGCTGGAGTATTCTTCCTCTTCGGGAAGATTCCAGTTGCGAAAACGAGGATGGATGATGAAGCGGATACCGGCTGTGCTTTTTCTCATTGCATGTCTTGCTGTGCCGTTTGCCTGTGCGGCGGGAAACACGATCAAAGTTGCGATACTCGACGGCCAGAGTGGCGGCGCATACCACAACTGGAGGCTGACGACGCCGGTGCTGAAGGCGGAGCTTGAGGAGACCGGGCTGTTTGAGGTTACGGTGATCACCGCGCCCGCGGCGGATGGTGATTTCAGCAATTTCAAGCCGGAGCTGGGGCAGTACCAGGCGGTGGTGATGAATTACGACGGGCCGGACTGGCCGGCGGATTTGCGCGCGCAGTTTGAGAAGTATGTGAACGGCGGCGGTGGGCTGGTGGTGGTGCACGCGGCGGACAATGCATTTCCCAATTGGCCCGCGTTTAACCTGATGATCGGGATCGGCGGCTGGAGAAATCGCAACCAGCAGGCGGGGCCCTATTGGTATTGGAAAGACGGCAAGGTGGCACCCGACGATGCGCCGGGACCGGCGGGGCAGCATGGGGCGCGGCTGCCGTTCCAGGTAACGACGCGGGCGAGCGAGCATCCCATCATGAAGGGATTGCCGCCGGTGTGGATGCATACGCCGGATGAGCTGTATGGCGCGCTGCGCGGGCCGGGAAATAATTTGACGGTGCTGGCGACGGCGCACTCCGACTTGAAGAACAGCGGCACCGGCCGCGACGAGCCGATGCTGATGGTGCTGCGCTACGGCAAGGGACGGATCTTTCACACCACGCTGGGGCATGACGTGTTTGCGCTGAGCTGCGTGGGATTCATCACTACGTTTCAGCGCGGGACGGAGTGGGTGGCCACGGGGAAGGTTACGCAGAAGGTTCCGGCCGATTTTCCNNCTTATTTCCTGGAGCCTACGGGTTCGAGGTCGTCTTCGGCCAGCGCGTCCTCGTAGGCATGCTCGCCGAATTCGAAGGTGTCGAGCCCGGACTGCTCTTCCGACTCGGTGACCTTGACCGGCGTGAAGATGTCGATGACCCTCAACATGCCGAAGGTAAAGACAAACGCCCATACCGATGAGAAGACGGTGGCGGCGAGCTGCTTGAAGAAGAAAGTGTGATTTCCGAGTAGCAGGCCGTTGGCGCCGGCGGGGTTGAAGGCCTTGTCGGCGAAGACGCCGAGCAGCACGATGCCCAGGAATCCGCCGACCCCGTGCACGCCCCAGACGTCGAGCGCGTCGTCCCAATGCAG
>PLSH01000027.1:1520-4080 GCA_003165095.1 Acidobacteriaceae bacterium | reverse complement strand
CAGTTCACGGTTGGAGCGACGGCAGAGCCGCGTGTGTTGGTTGGCATTGAGGGATCAGGCCAAATCACGCACAATGGCACTGTCTTCGCGGTAGGGAGGGGAGATGTCTGGCTCTTGCCGGCAGAGGCTGGAGAGTGCGCGTTTCAACCCAGCGGAGAGGTGACCCTGCTGGAGATCGCGATCCCTGACGGTGCATGAGGTCATCTGTGCAACAGGATCGCAAAGTGGGAGATGAATGAAAAAGCTTATCGTGTTCGATTTGGACGGAACCCTGGCACCCAGCAAGTCGTCCCTCGCTCCACAGACCGCGGCGCTGCTGCATGACCTTTTAGGCATCATCAAAGTGGCAGTGATCTCCGGAGGCGCGTGGCTGCAATTTGAAAATCAGCTTCTCGCCGATCTTCCCCAGGACGATCGCCTCGCGAATCTGTCCCTGCTTCCAACCTGTGGAACGAAATTCTTTCAATACAACGGCAAGTGGGCGGAGCTTTATTCAGAGGATCTTACGGCGGAGCAAATCAAGAAGATCACAGACTCCCTGGACCAAGCGGCGCGAGAGGCGGGCTATCAGGCCAGCAAGGTTTGGGGAGAGGTGATTGAGAATCGGGGAAGCCAGGTGACATTTTCCGCGTTAGGCCAGCAAGCTCCCCTGGCAGAAAAGGAAAAATGGGATCCCGATTTTGCCAAGCGGAAGAAAATCACGGCAATTCTTGAGACTCTTATCCCGGAGTTTTCCATCCGCATGGGGGGCGCAACGTCAATCGATGTGACCAGACCCGGCATTGACAAAGCCTACGGCATAGGAAAGCTGCGGGATACTCTCCACGTTTCATTGAAAGAGATGGTGTATATCGGCGACGCTTTGTTTCCGGGCGGGAACGATTACCCGGCGGAACAAGCGGGTGTTGTGTCGATTCCTGTTAAAGGACCAGACGATACCAACGTGGTTATCAGGACTATTCTCGCTTGCCTGGGCGACAAGTGAGCCCGGCAGATGGAGCGAGCGGGCGAGGGGATTCGATGAGCGGATTCAAATTGCAACGCCTGGGCATGATTATGGAGCCGGAGCCCGGAAATCCGCATGAAGTGGAAGGGGTTCTCAATCCGGGAGCCGTTCGAGGCCCGGATGGTGAACTGTATCTTTTTCCGCGGCTGGTCGCGAAGGGGAATTATTCGCGCATAGGGATAGCGCGGGTGCGGTTCAATGAAGCCGGCGATCCCATTGGTGTGGAGAGACTTGGTATCGCGTTGGAGCCGGAAGCTGAATATGAGCATCGGCCCGATGGCAGCGGTGGCTGTGAGGATCCGCGTGTCACGTTTGTGGGGCCACTTCAACGATACCTAATGACTTACACGGCATGGTCGTCTCATGGCCCGCGGATTGCCCTGGCGGTATCGGAAGATATCTTCCACTGGAGACGTCTGGGGCTTGCAACTTTTGCCTCGGCAGACGGCATCGAATTCGGCAACGTAGACGACAAAGATGCCAGCCTTTTCCCGGCCGTGATTCCCGATCCATCCGGTCAGCCGGAGTTGGCCTTGCTTCACCGGCCGCTTTTTCCAGGCACGCGTCCTGAGGAAACAGCCTGCGACCCTGCAACCCGTGAAGTGGATATCGATCGGGAGAGCATCTGGATTTCTTATTGCCAAATGACACTGAATCACAAGCCGTTTCGCACCGGCAAGTTTACCTTTCATCATCGCCTGGCCTCCCCTGTATCGCCTTGGGAACGGCTCAAGATCGGCGGCGGCACTCCACCGATCCTGACACGGTACGGATGGATGATCGTCTATCACGGAGTGAGCGAAATCGATGCGCCTGAAACCGACAGGCACATGTTGCGCTATTCGGCAGGGGTGATGATTTTTTCCAAGGAGCATCCGCTCGTGATTACCTACCGCTCGGTTGAACCGGTGTTGACGCCGATGCTTCCGCAGGAGCGCGATGGGACCGTTGACAATGTTGTATTCCCTACGGGTATCGACCGGCGCGACGATCTTGGAATTCCGGATCGCTTCGACGTCTACTACGGGATGGCGGACAACCGGATTGGTGTGGCGCGCCTTGACTTGCCGGAACAGATGCCGGCGGGGGCTGTCGCGGACCCGCCTGAGGCAACGGTGTAAATGGCTAATGTTGCCAAATTATCTGGGCTGCTTCGAGCGGCACGAGAGCATTGAGATGATGAGGGACGATCCGTGCGGTGTAGTCGCTTGCAGGGCGCGCTGCAGAGACCTGAGCTGTATAAGTGTATGAGCCTGGTGCGTCCGGGCTGGGACCGGATGTGACCATCTCTTCGAAAGCTGCGCACAGCCCTTGAGCGGGATCGGCGCAGAGCTCGACTCTCAGGTGATCCGGGGTGAGGGAACCAGGAGCAACGCAGGCCTCAAAGAAGTGCTGCCCATCGTGGGTGTCGATTCGAATGCCGACGAAACGCACCGAGTTCCAATACCGTTCAAGGTCCTGCTTCCATTGGAGCAGACTTGAGCCGATTGCACCATCGTTCGCCGCACGATCACGATAGTGCGATGCCGCGGGCAGGTAATAACTCTCGGTATA
>PLSH01000027.1:0-1475 GCA_003165095.1 Acidobacteriaceae bacterium | reverse complement strand
TCGCCATGTTCCTGGCCGTCCCCAATGGCCCAACCGACCTCGGGGGACCAGGCCTCTGCCCACCAGCCGTCCAACTCGGAGAGATTCAGGCCGCCATTGACGAGGATTTTCATGCCGCTGGTTCCGCAGGCCTCCCATGGACGGCGAGGCGTGTTGATCCAAAGGTCGATGCCCTGGACCAGCTCCTGGGCCAGCATCATATCGTAGTCGTTGAGGAAGACCACGCGTCCCTGCACCTCAGGCCGCTTGATGAAGTCCTTCCACTGCTTGATGAGCTCTTGTCCAGGAAGATCCTGGGGATGAGCTTTTCCGGCGAGGATCAACTGAACCGGGCATGGTGGATTGGAGAGCAGCCGCACCAGCCGCTCGGTGTCGTGAAGGAGGAGATTGGGGCGCTTATAGGTGGCAAAACGGCGCGCAAATCCCAGGGTCAGCACATTTTCATCGAAAATGCCTGTGGCATACGACGGATCTGCGCCTTCCGCGGCGAGTTGGCACTGGTACCTCTTCCGCATCCGCTCGATCAGGTCTTTTCGCCCTGCTGTCCGCAATTGCCACAGCTGCCGATTGGGGATTTGGCGGATGTCATCCTCGACGGGACGATCTCCGCGCCAGCGCTTCACGCCGCAGGCGGAGGTCCACAGCGCATCGGCTTCGGCTGAATCCCAGGTGGGCACATGAATGCCGTTGGTTACGGACCCTATCGGGACTTGCTCCTGCGGCCAGCGGGGAAACAACGGCTGGAAGATCTGCCTGCTCACTTTCCCATGCAGCTTGCTCACGCCGTTGATCTGCCCGCTACCGCGGACCGCGAGATAAGCCATGTTGAAGGCTTCCGAATTATCTTCCGGATTCTGCCTTCCCATGGCGAGCAGATCATCTACGGAGACACCGAGTTCATCCACCGCATAGTGGCTCAGATAAGTGCGAATGAGCCTGGGATCGAACCGGTCAAAGCCGGCACTGACGGCGGTATGCGTGGTGAATACATTTCCGGCTCGCGTGATATTCATGGCGAGATCGAATGGCTTCTTGTGATCCTCCCTATAGAAGCGGGCTCGTTCAAGCACGGCGAATGCTGCGTGCCCCTCGTTCAGGTGGCAGACTTCCGGCGTGAGACCCAATGCTCGCAACAAACGCCACCCGCCAATGCCGAGGACGATCTCCTGCCTCAGGCGCATCTCCATATCGCCGCCGTAAAGCTCGCTGGTAATCCCGCGGTGAGCCGCGGTATTGGCAAAGTCGTTGGTATCGAGAAGGTATAGCATTGCTCGTCCGACTGAGACCTGCCAGCAGCGGAGCCAGATCTTTGAGCCGGGAAGTTGAATCTGCAACCGCAGCCATTCGCCATTTGGCTGGCGCAGCGGGCGGATTGGCAACTGCCCGGGATCGCTGACTGGATAGAGAGCCTGCTGGCGACCTTCCGAATCGAAGTCCTGGCGGAAGTATCCCTGCCCGTAGAGCAAGCCGACCCC
>PLSH01000447.1 GCA_003165095.1 Acidobacteriaceae bacterium | reverse complement strand
CGCGGCTCGCCCACGCTCAGCCCGCCAATCGCGTACCCGTCGAAATCCATCTCCACCAGCTGTTCCGCGCACTGCCGCCGCAGATCCCCGTACATCCCGCCCTGCACAATTCCAAACAGGCTCTGCGTGCGCCCCTCAAACTCCTCCCGCCAAACCACCTCATCGCCATGCGCGCGAAAATAGTCGAGCGACCTTCGCGCCCACGCCATCGTCAGCCGCAGGCTCTCCTCCGCTCGCGCCCGGTCCGCCGGATACTCCGTGCACTCGTCGAACGCCATCGCAATATCCGCTCCCAGTGCGAGTTGAACATCGACTGAATGTTCGGGAGTAAAACAGTGCGAACTGCCATCCAAATGCGACCGGAACCGCACCCCCTCGTCCGTCACCTTGCGCAGCGCGCTCAGTGAGAAAACCTGAAATCCGCCCGAATCCGTCAGCAGCGCCCGCGGCCAGCTCATGAACCGGTGCAGCCCGCCCATCCGCCGGATCGCCTCGTGTCCCGGACGCAGGTAAAGATGATAGGTATTCCCGAGAATAATCTCCGCGCCCAGCGCTTCCAGCGTCTCCTGCGGCACGGCCTTCACCGTCCCCGCCGTCCCCACCGGCATAAACACCGGAGTCTGCACCGTCCGGTGCGGCAGCTCCAACTCACCCCGCCGCCCGCCGCTTCCGCTCTCCGCCAGAATCTTCAGTCGCAAGCTCACCAGAGGATTCTACCGGGCCTCACCTGCCCGCCCCGCCCAGCCGCACCAGAAACCCAACCCGTCCCACCCGAGGCTGCCCCAGCGTAGTCGTAGGCGTCTTTGAAACCTCAATCGATCGCCCCAGCAAATTCTCTCCCGCCGCAAACAACTCAAACCGGCTCCCAAAATCATGCTCCCCATAAGCATCCAGCCGGAAATACCCGCTCAGCAGAAAAACATTCGCATCGTCGTCATATTGCTTCCCGCTTACCCGCCCCTCCAGATTCAGCGTTCCGAGCGCCGGCTTGTACGCGCGCGCATTCAGCGTCGCCAGGTTGCGCGCCACTTCGGGAATCCACTTTCCGTAGTCCTGGCTCCCGCGCGAAACCACCGCGTGCGCGTACTGGTACCCTCCATCCACCGCCAGCCACCGCCGCGGCCGAAGCTCATAGTCCAATGACAATCCGCGGCTCTCAATCTGCCCCAGGTTCTCCCGCACCAGCAGAATCGGCGACGAACTCCCGTTCACCGTCAGCGCCGTAATCGGCCGATTCACCTCGGTAACAAAGTAGCTCGACCGGATCGTCCCCCACGCCCGCTCCGCAACCAAGCCCGCTTCCCACCCCGTGGCCCGCTCGCTCAGCAAATTCCCGTTGGGATTCGTCAGCTCGTCGCCCACCTGCGTCGACCGGTAAAGTTCGTTCGGTGTCGGCGCGCGGAATGCCCGAAATCCCGATGCCGAAACCGCCCAGTGGTCCGAGAGCTTGCGCGACACCCCCAGCCGCGGATCGAAAATCCGCTCATCCCGCTGCGGCGGCTGCGCGGCGCTTAACACCCACGCCGACCCGTTCCATACCAGCTTCTGCCCATCGTAATTCTGAAACCAGTCCATCCGCCCTGAAGCTGTTACTGTCCACGCCGCCCGCACCCACATCGCCTCGGCGTAAGCCCCGGAATCGCGCTGATGGTCGTGCAGATTCGTCAGCGCCGCCGTCCCGCCGAAACTCTGTTCCCGGTCCCACACCCTCACGTCATGCGCATCGGCGCCCGCCACCAGCAGCAATCCCGCTCCTACCGGCGCGCTCCAATGCATCGCCGCTCCCAGCTCGTTGTCCGGCACAAATGAGAACTTCGTCGGAATCTCGCCGCAGCGATACCTGCACGTCGCGTCCCCGAAATTCGGCAAATTCGAAATGCTCGAAAAAGTCTGCCGATATCGCTCATCCGATCCGTAAATCCGCAGATTCAGCGCAGCGCTCTTCGCATTCTTCCAATCGGCGCCGGTCATGTAGCGCACCAGCCGCGTCGCATTGAATTGGTAAGGAGTCCCATTGCCGCGCGAATCGTTGAACCCGCTCCCGCGCGCAAAAATCCTCACCGGGCCTTCGTCGCGCTCCGCCATCACCACCGCGTTCTGGCTGTGAACATAACTCGCCACATCCACCGGCCCGCGCTGCGCCTCGGCTTCCTGGATGTACCCATCCGTGCCCACCATCCCGCCTGATGCCAGCACCCCATACGATTCGCGCTTGGCCTGCGCCAGCAAGCTGTCGTCGTAGGTGCCTTCACCGCCGTAGCTCGAACTGAGCTCTGCCTTGTCCTCGTCCGGCCGCGCCGCCGTAACGCTGATCACCCCGCCAATCGCGCTCGATCCATAAAGATCGCTGGCCCCGCCCCGCACCACTTCGATGCCGCGAATCGAAAGCTCCGGCTGCTCCTGCCAGTGAATCCATCCCCCCAGCGCGTCGTTCAGCGGAACGTCGTCTTCCGTCACCAGCGTGCGGCTCGCCGATGTCGATCCCAGCCCGCGCAAGCTGATTCCCTGCGATGTGGGATTCGCCACCAGCGAGCTCGAGCGCCTGAAAAGCTCAACCCCTGGAAGTTGCCGCAGCTCGTCGTCCAGCGTAATTCCCGCCGTCGTGCGCAGCGCTTGTTCGGACAGCGCGCGCGTCGTCGCCGGGCTTTCCAGCTCGCCCAGCGGCGCGCGATACGCCGTAACCGTAATCTGTTCCGCATTTGCGGCAGGTTCAAGCCGCACCGTGGCCGCCCCGCTCAGCGCAATCGTCTGCGCCGCAAACCCTCGCGCCGCGATGTGAATCCTGCACGGCCTCGCGCAGCTCACGGTCAACCTGCCAAATCCATCCGTGCTGCCCAGCGGCCTACCCGAACCATCCGTGACCGCCGCGCCGCCAACCGCTCGCCCGCCGCTGTCTTCAACCGTGATCGCGATCGCCGCCGCACCCTGCGCGTGCATCGTCGCAGCCGGCAGCAAGATCACCAGCGCCAGCGCGCCATACATCGCTCTCCACTTTGACCACCGCATCCATTGCGCCTTCGCGATCGGGGAAAAGGTTCTCCAACAATTGTGCCACGGTGGCTCCGCTGCGTGGATCGCGCGCCGCTGCCGCAATCTCGTTCAGCGGAACCAGAACAAATGCCCGCTCCGCCAGTCGCGGATGCGGAATCTCAAGATCCCACTCGCTCACCACCAAATCGCCAAACAGAAGAATGTCCAAATCGAGCGTCCGCGGCCCATTCTTGTTTCCCGCGGCCCGTTCTCGCCCGAACTCCCGCTCCACTCCCAGCAGCCCTTCGAGCAATTCGCGCGGACTGCGCTCCGTCTCCAGCGCCACCACCGCATTCACAAAACGCGGCTGCTCTGCAAATCCAACCGGAGCCGTCGAGTAAAGCGAAGACCGAGCCACCACGCGTCCCAGCCGCGCCGCCGCCGCAGCCAGCGTAGCCTCCGGCGTTCCCGCCACGCCAGCCACGTTCCCGCCCATCCCAATGTAAGCCAAGCCCATCTGCTTCAGACTACCGCGGCGCACCGAGCGTTACGTCTCTAAAGGACGCCATAAAAATATGCTGTCATCCTGNNTCACCACAAAGGTCAGGGTGGCAGGTGGCCCACTCATCTTGCTATCAGGGACTGTGCCCCGTTCATCGCGGCCTTATCGCGATGAGCGGGTCTTCGGAAAAGGTTGGGCGGGTGCCCCATCCTTCCGCGCCCTTTGCGGATGGGTGGGAAAGCACAAACCTCACAGCGGATGTCGACTGCCCCATGTCCCAATAACAAAAACAGTGCGCCCCATTTCCCGCTTCCGGCGACACAGCATCTCCCTACTGCGCAACCAACCCCCGAAGCTGGCTCCAGTTGATCGCCGCGATCGCCTTTGTAGCCAGATCCCGGTCGCAGTTGAGATACACCGAGATGTTTTGTATTGACAGTCGCGGCGTCGAGGGATTCATCTGCGCCTTGGTTGCGACTTTTGTCGTTTCTCCGTCGAGATGCGTCGATGTGGGCTGGCTCCACGGCCCCAGCAAAACCCAGGTGCCTGGGTCGCCGCCGGATCCGCCGCCGAGCCCCTGCATGGCCGGCAAATAAAGCACCGTGCCCCCGCCGGGCAGCGCTGAAGTGCTGAAGGCTCCGTGGAAGTTGATAAACTCCCTACTCGAAAAGTTGAAGCTGACCTGGACGGTCAACCTCGTGCTCGGCGGAGCCGGAGCGCTCTTTAACTTCGCGTCCAGCTGTTTCTGCACCACCTGGGCCTCGGCATAATTGCCCGCCTTCAACAACTGGATCATCTTATCCATCAGCGGATCGGGCGTGTTGGCCGCCATCACCTGCTGGCCCTGCGCCGTGTTTGGATTCACTGCCATCGTCAGCTTGAATCCCTGGCCGCGAAACGGCTCACCCTCCGACCCGCGCGGCGCTGAATCAAACAGGCCGCTCGGGTCAGACATATTCACGATCTGCCACTGCGAAGCCTCCAGGGCCGACTCCATCGGCGCGAAGGCAAAACTCAGCGCGGTCTCCAGGTGGTGGTCAAACTTCACCTCGCAATCCGATGAGGCGCGGTTCTGCGCCTCGTTGAGCCAGTCGTGGACGATCGGGTCGCAGTCCACCCAGTTGCCTGCATTGATCGGTGCCGGCGCGCTCGCCCGGTGCAGGCTGATCGTGCCGCTCACCGAAACCTTACTGGGCTCTCGTCCACTGCTCCTCATCACGCCCATCTCGGTCATCGTTCCTGAAAATGTGGCCTCAAAGTTGAGCATGTCCATCCGGGTCACCGTCACGGTGACCGCGTCGCGCCGGTCGGTGGTTGAGAACGACTTGTTGTTGCGCCCGTCCCCAACCATCACGTCAAACGCCAGGTCGGTATTATGTCCGGTCGCAAGGTCGTTGGAACTGGTAATGGCAATGGTCTTCTGTGCTCCGTTGAGCAGAATATCCACCCTGCACTGGGAGTAAGTCGCCTTGTCGGCGACAAAAAAAGCGGCGTGTGCGTCGTTCGGCAGCACATACCAGTCGCCTTTGTTGGCGAAGTTGTTCATGAAAGGCAGGGAGAATGTCTTGGTCGCCCCGCCAATACCCGGGCCGGAGATGGTGATCGTGCTGTTGCTCACCACGGGTGGAGGCGCGGCCGCGGCGTCTGCAAACGCGGTCGCGAATGCGAGCAGGGCCCCCAAAACAAACAGAACAGGGATTCTGACCATGATGTGTGCAGTTTACCCGGGAAACTCCCTCTTAGGCGCCAATTCCAGAGAATTCTATCGCTCCCGCCACCAGCCGCCCCATCCCCTAACCCACCACAAATGACCCGCCACAATTGTCAGGTGCCCCATCTGGGCGCCCTCTGGGCACGGCGTCTCTGTCTTTGCCGCCTGGGTGGGAAAGCACGAACCTCAGAGCCGGGCGTCCCACCCTTCGACTCGCCTCAAAGGTCAGGGTGCCCAGCTGAGAGCCAACCCGGAGAACCAAATATGTGCGACCAATATGTAAATCGAGTACCGTCAAATCGGGCTAAGCCGCGCCAGGTGACTTGCCCGGTCCGTACCCACTGACCACGGACCCCTGACCCCTGGCCACTTCTGCTAGCATCTCTCTTCGGAGATTTATCGCTATGGACACTCTCAACGGCGCTGGGCTCGGAGCCCGGCGAAATGAAGATATCGCCCTCGATTTGCTCAAATTTGTAGCCGCAACCACGGGCGTCGGCCGCGCCGCCGTCCCCTCCACCGGATTCAGCGGCGCGCCCGGCGCCAAGCCCGAGGAGCACGTCACCCAGCTACTTGAACTCTACGGCCGTTGCCTCAAGGCCGTCTCGGGAAACGCCCCTGAGAAAGAGGCCGAAAAATAGCTGCCCAAGCCATCCTGCGCGTTGCCGTAGCCGGGGCCGGCTCCTTTGGGCGCAACCATCTGCGCGTGCTCCGCGAACTTGAGACCGCGGGCCTCGGCGTGGCTCTCGTCGCGGCCGTCGAACCGGACGCCAAACGCGCTGAAGAAACCGCCTCGCTCTACGGAATTCCCGTCTTTTCAACCGTAGACAAGCTGCTCTCCGCCAACGTCAAAGTCGACGCGGCCAGCGTTGCCGTTCCCACCGTCCATCACCACGACGTAGCCGCCGCGCTGCTCGATGCCGGCCTCGACCTGCTGGTCGAAAAGCCCCTGGCCGCAACCCTCGCTGAAGCCGACGGCCTCATCGTTCGCGCCGAGCGCGCCAACCGCATCCTCCAGCCCGGCCATCTGGAGCGCTTCAACCCCGCCGTCCTCGCCATCGAGCCCAGACTGCGCCGCCCCATGTTCTTCGAGGCCCACAGGCTTTCGGTCTTCACGCCTCGCGCTCTCGACGTCGATGTCGTCCTCGATCTCATGATTCACGACCTTGACATCGTGCTCACCTTCGCTCGCTCTCCGGTGCGTGAAGTGCGCGCCGTCGGCCTGCCCATCCTCTCGCNNCCAACTTCACCGCCTCCAGAGTTTCCACGGAACGAGTCCGCAAGCTGCGCTTCTTCGAGCCGCGCCAGTACGTCTCCATCGACTACGCCCGTCAGGACCTGCTCGTCATTCGCGTCGACTCGGGCGCCGCTCAACCCTCGCTGGCCGATCGCGTCGCGTCGCTCCCGCCCCAGATCGCCGCCCTGCTGCCGCCGGGAATCGCCGCGGCCATCGCGTCAGGCATGATCGACCTCGCGAAGATCGATCCGGCCATGATTGCCCGTTTTGCGGCCACGGCCAAAATCGATCCCGCCGTGATCGCGCAATTCATCCATCCCGCCGAAACCAAGGCAGGCCTGAGTTTCATCAAGCCCGAAGTCACTCCCGGCGAGCCGCTCCGCCTTGAAATTCTCTCTTTCCTTGAATCTGTCCGCACCCGCCGCGAGCCCCGAGTCACCGCCCGCCAGGGCCGCGACGCGTTAGCCCTCGCCCTCGAAATTCAGTCCGCCATGGCCGCCCACGCAACCCGCGCCGGTCTCCAGGACTTCTTCAACCCCAGCGCATAGAGCGTCGCTGATCCCTGANNAAACCTGAAACCTGAAACCTGACCCCTGAAACCTGAAACCTGAAACCTGAAACCTGAAACCTGAAACCTGAAACCTGAAACCTGAAACCTGAAACCTGTCATCCCTCACGCAATCCCCAGCACCCGGTTCAAATAACCCACCACGTACTTCCACACCAGGTAGTAAGCCGCCAGCGCCGCCAGGAAGAAAGGCACAATCAGCCCATACGACCACGTGCACGCTCCAAACCAAGTCACGCCATGCGCGCTGAATTCAAGTACGTGCAGGCACGTCGCCGTCAACGCTCCCGCCGGCGCCATCAGGCAGGGCAGAATCGCCCCATGCAACCCGATCGGCAGATGCGTCCGCGTGTGCGATCCCAGGTAGACCACGTTCCAAAGTCCAAAGAGCGAAGGCACCACCGCCATCGGAAAAATGATCGCCTGCTCGATGGGAACCGGTACTTTCAGCACGATTCGCACCACGATAAACACGGTCAGAATCAATGGCAGCACCAGCGTCGGCACAAAAATCCCGCCCAGGTAAGCACGAAGATAAGGATGAGTGTTCATAAGCTTCTCCTTCTTTGCGGGCTCATGCGCCCGCCATTCTTACAGGTAGTAAAGAAACACCGGAATCGCGGTTGGAAAAGCGGCCGCCAGCGCAATCAATCCTCCCAGCAGCGCCCAGTCGAACCACGGCGGCGCGCCGTCCTGTGCGTCCAGCCGCCGCAGCACCGCCGGCCACAAGTCGCGTTCCGGTTCGGCGTCCGCCGCAACCCGCGGCAGCGCCTGACGCAACAGCTCTTTCATCCGCTCCTGATCGTGGCTGTTCATGGTTTCATTCCCTGCTGTTCCAGGTCCTTTCTCAACAATCTGAGCGCGCGAAACACGCGCAATTTCACCGCCGCCACTGAGATGCCCAGCGCCTCGGCCACTTCCTTGTACGGCCGCTCTTCCACCACCGCCAAAACCGCCGCAACCCGCAGCCGAGGAGCCAGTCGCCCAAATGCCTGCGCAGTCTTCACTCGAATCTCCGCCGAGACTCCGGGGTCGCCAACCGCCGTCGCGGCAGCCTCCGCAACCATTTCGCCGGTGAGCTCCCGTTCCGGCCGACGCGTCCGCAGCCAGTCCAGCGCCGCGTTCGTCGCAATGCGTCGCGCCCACGGCTCAAATCCACGTCCGGGATCGAATGCCGCGTGCGCCCGGTAGATCCGCCAAAACGTTTCCACCGTCAGTTCCTCGGCCGTGCCCGCGTTGCGCACGATGCGCAGTATCCAGCCGTACACTTCCCGCTGATGCTCTCGGTAAATCGTCTCGAAGGCGTCCGCTTCGCCTTGCCGGAATCGGTCCAGTACTTCCGTCGAACGCTCCGGCATCTCATCTTCCCTTCCTGCTCATCCTTACGGCCGAGGCAGAAGAAAGGTTACACGCATCCGCTCGTGCCCGCACCGGGGCGGTGATGAAAGAAGTGATATGCGTCCGGAGTGCACCCGGGAAAAGTCGTAAAATCTCCGTCTAAACCGATTTTCTTCAAAATTTCCGCAGCTTGACAGGAGCTTTCCGGGGCCTTAAAGTTGGCCGCGAAGGGCGGACTGAAAGTTCCTGCGGCCTGCATCGCCGTTCGAGTCTCGAGTCCGTCGCCGAGAGGAACGATGAACACATCAGGAATGCGGTTAGTCGTGGCCGGAGCATTGGCTTTAAGCGTCGTTTGCGTTGCAGCAGCACAGAATGCGGCCCAGCCGCCCTACATGAATTCCAGCCTGCCCGCCGCCCAGCGCGCCACAGACCTGGTCGGCAGAATGACGCTCTCTGAAAAAGCCACTCAGCTCGTCAACCAGGCCCGCGCCATTCCCCGCCTCAACGTCCCCGCTTACGACTGGTGGAGCGAGTCGCTGCACGGCGTTGCCGTGAATGGCACCACCGAGTTTCCTGAGCCCATCGGCCTCGCGGCCACCTTCGATACCCCGGCCATTCACCAGATGGCCATCGCCATCGGCATTGAAGGCCGCATCAAGCATGCGCAGGATGTGCGCGCCGGTCACAGCAACATCTTTGAAGGTCTTGACTTCTGGGCGCCCAACATCAACATCTTCCGCGATCCGCGCTGGGGGCGCGGCCAGGAGACTTACGGCGAAGACCCATTCCTCACCGCCCGCATGGGCGTGGCCTTCGTCACCGGTATGCAGGGCGACGACCCTCGCTACTACCGCGTCATCTCCACGCCCAAACACTTTGCCGTGCACTCCGGGCCCGAGCCCACACGCCACCAGGCCGATGTCACCGTCAGCAAGCACGACGAGCTCGACACCTATCTGCCCGCGTTCCGCGCCACGGTCACCGAGGCCAAGGCCGGCTCCGTCATGTGTGCCTACAACAGCATCAACGGCCAGCCCGCCTGCGCCAACGAGTTCCTGCTCGACGATCAGTTGCGTGGCAAGTGGAACTTCCAGGGCTATGTCGTCTCTGACTGCGGCGCGGTTCGCAACATCTTTGACGGCCATCACTACCTGCCCACCCAGGCCCAGGCCTCCGCCATCAGCCTCAAGCGAGGCATGGACAACGAGTGCGTCGACTTCACCACCAAGGTGAATGACGATCACGATTACAAGCCTTATCTTGACGCCGTCGCCCAGGGCTATCTCAAGGAGAGCGACATCGATGTGGCCCTTGTCCGCCTCTTCACCGCCCGCATCAAGCTCGGCATGTTCGATCCCCCGGATATGGTGCCCTACTCCAAAATCGATGAAACCCAGTTGAACAGCGCCGCCCACCGCGCCCTCGCCCTCAAGCTCGCCAATGAGTCCATGGTCCTGCTCAAAAATGATGGCGTGCTGCCGCTCAAGGCCGCCGGCACAAAGATTGCTGTCATCGGCCCCCTCGCCGACCAGCCCCGCGTCCTGCTCGGCAACTACAACGGCATACCCACCCACACCGTCTCCATCCTCGAAGGATTGAAAAAAGAGTTCGCTGGCGTGTCCATCCAATATGTTCCCGGCACCCAGTTCCTCAACAAGGATGTTCAACCCGTGCCTGCCGCATTATTCTCGACCGATGGCAAGCCCGGCGTGAGGGCCGCTTACCTCAAGGGCGACATTGCAACCTTCCTCGCCGCCAAGCCCGACATCACCATCCTCGCCACGCGCACCGAGCCCAGTATCGATGCCTCGGCCCAGCCGCTGCCCGCCGCGGCCGTCGGCGCCGCGCCCCTCGCCATTCGCTGGGAAACCACACTCACGCCGCAGTCCACCGGCGATTACGGCCTCGGCCTCCAGGGCGATGGCTTCTTCCGCGTCTCGCTCGACGGCAAAATCATCGCCAACGCCGACGATACCCACGGCCTCGAAGCCAGAGTTGGCCGTGTCCATCTTGAAGCCGGCAAACCCTGCCAGATCCTTGTCGAGTACAGCCAGGTGAACCGGCCCGCCGCACGCGCCCGCATCGTATGGGCGAAGATTGACCGCACGCCCGATCCCGCCGCCGTAGCCGCCGCGCGCAATGCCGATGTCGTTGTAGCCGTGGTCGGCATTACCAGCGAGCTTGAAGGCGAGGAGATGCAGGTGAACGAGCCCGGCTTCAAAGGCGGCGACCGCACCAGCCTCGACCTTCCCAAACCTGAGCAGGATTTGCTTGAGGCTGTGGCCGCCGCCGGCAAGCCCCTCGTCATCGTCCTCACCAACGGCAGCGCCCTCGCCGTCAACTGGGCAAATGCCCACGCCAACGCCATTCTCGATGCCTGGTATCCCGGTGAAGAAGGCGGCACAGCCGTCGCTCAGACCCTCTCCGGCCGCAACAATCCCGCCGGTCGCCTGCCCGTCACCTTCTACAAGAGTGTCGACCAGTTGCCGCCGTTCGCCGATTACGCGATGAAAGGCCGCACCTATCGCTACTTCGAGGGAACCCCGCTCTATCCCTTCGGATATGGATTGAGCTATTCAAAATTTTCCTATAGCGGACTCACTTTGCCGGCCAACGACGTCACCGCCGGCGATTCGGTCGTTGCCGAAGTCACGGTAACCAACACCGGCCGGCTCGCCGGCGATGAAGTGGCTCAGTTGTATCTCAATTTCCCGGCAGTGCCGGGCGCGCCGCTTCGCGCTCTGCGTGCCTTTGAGCGCGTTCATCTCCAGGCCGGCGCTTCGCAAAAAGTGCGCTTCGAACTCAAGCCGCGCGACCNNCACTCACCCTGCCGGAGTAAAAGGTACGCGCAAAAACATGGGCGTCTGCACGCGGTGCGGGCGCCCATCGTCATTTTGCAAGCGCCGCAGGCCCGGCAAGAGGGCTCGCCGCAATTACCTTGATCTTGAGATACACCGCATCCGTCCATCCAAACTTGATCGCATTTTCCTTGCACCCCGCGCTGACCGCCGCGTTCGCATCTCCCGCCCACAGCGGATAAAGCGAAGCGATGAACGCATAACTCGACGGCCTGGCGCTCAACAGAATTTCGTCGCATTGCGGGAACACTTTACCCANNCTTGAGAAAAAAGCCGCTCGGATGCTCGCTTCCGAGATGCATCGCCCTGGTTCCCTTGTAGCCCGCTCCCCGCGCCAGACCGGGCGTGGAGCGGTCTGGACCCTCGCGTCCATTGAGGCTCTGCGGCGCCCACCCGGAGCGGCTGAATTGCGATCCGGGGAGGCAGCCATGTTTGAAGACTCCACGTTCGAATCCATGGGCACAATCCGCACCCGCAGCCGCGGTTGGATGTTGGCAACGCTCGCGCTCAACGGATCCATTCTGCTGGCGCTCATCCTCATTCCGCTCATCTATCCCCAGGCCCTGCCGCGCATAACTTCCATCATTTTGATGGAAGCGCCCGCGCTGCCCGTGCAGGAGCCCAAACCGCAGCCCCGCCCTGCCAACGCCACCGTCGTCCATCCGCAGACGCAGGACGCAGGCATCCACGCGCCGTCGGTGATTCCTAAGTACATCACGTACGTCAAGACGCAGGAGGTGATTGCGTCCGGCGGTCCCATCTCCCTTGACAACGGCTGGGGCGGCCCGGCCAGCCCGGATAATCCCTTTCGCGGCCAGAGAGCCGTCCCCATCGTGCAGCCGCCCCCAAAGCCTCGCCCTCACGTTTCTTCCGGAGTCATGGCCGGGCTGAGGGTCAACAGTGTCACGCCCGTCTATCCGCCCATCGCAAGGGCCTCGCGCACCGAGGGAACGGTCGTGCTCCAGGCCACCATCTCCAGGAACGGGACCATTGAAAATCTGCGCGTCGCCAGCGGATCGCCGCTCCTGCAGCAGGCCGCGCTCGACGCCGTCGCGCAATGGCGCTACAAGCCCTACNNGCAGCCAGGTTCTTCGAGTCGAGGGGGGGAACGGTCATGGAACGCCGGCCGGCGGCGGGTCGCCGGTCCGGCAGTTCCATGAAGCGATAGCTCCCGGCGCCACTGGGCTGAGCGTGCCGGGAGTTACGCCATCAGTCGCTTTTCGCGGATAGATGTTGCCCTCAGCGCCATCTGCGCAGCGAAACTGGCGCGACAAAGGCCCCATGGGCGACAATGGTTTCCGCCATGAAACCTCTCTCGCGCCGCGAATTTCTGCTATCTTCCTCCGCCGCCACGCTCGCCGCCGCAGTCGCACCGGGACTGGCTCGGGCCGCCGCAGTTCCTTCCACGCCAACGCTGGTCCTCATAGCCTCCAGTGCGCCCAAAGGAATTCTGAAATACGAATGGAATCCGGCCAGCGGAGAGCTGACTCCGGCCGGCGTGGCTGCCAAGGTTCCCAATGTCGACTGGCTCGCCTTATCCCATGGCCGCGAATTCGTCTACGCCGCTTTGGAACTCGACATGTTCAACGGCAAGCCCACCGGCGAAGTCGCCAGCTTTCGTCTGGCCAACGGCGAGCTCGAGCNNTTCCGTATTGACCAGGGCCGCCTCAGTGAGCCTGTATGGACCGAGCGCTATTCCTACCACGGACCCAATACCGATCGCCAGACCACCGCGCATGCTCACTTTGCGTCTTTCTCACCTGACAACCGCTTCGCCTACATCAACGACCTCGGCGGCGACTGTATCCACATCTACAAGCCAGACCCCGCCACCGCGGCCATGACTCCGGCAGGAACCTATCACGGCGCGCCCGGCTCTGGAGCCCGCACCCTCCATTTCCATCCCAACGGCCACACCGCTTACTGCGTGAACGAGCTGGTTTCAATCGTCGACGTGCTCGATTGGAACAAAGCGGACGGCAGCCTCACCCTCGTCACCCGCATCCCGCTGTTGCCCGCCGATTATCACGGCCCCACGCGCGCATGCGACACCGTCATCTCCCGCGACGGCCGCTTTGTCTACTTCGCCAACCGCGACGACAATTTCCTCTATACCTTCAGCGCCGATTTCGCCACCGGCAGTCTCACCCCCATCGGCCGCTCCAACTGCGGCGGCAAAACCCCGCGCAACTTCGTCCTCGATCCCACCGAGCGCTGGATGCTCGTAGCCAACCAGGATTCGAACCTGCTCAGCGTCTTTGCGCGCAACCGCGAATCCGGAAAGCTCGCGGAGGAATGCAAAAGCGTAGCCGCCGAAGCGCCCATGCGGATTCTGTTTACTTGAAATATTGCGCTAAGCGCCCACCAGGGCAGCTGCGCCAACTGTGCCGCCGGAGTGGCCTTCAACCGCCGCTCGTTCAGCCTGGCCATCCGGCACGGGCACGTGCGCCAGTTCCCATGCCGAGCGATCTTTGATCAGCCGCGCCACAAATGCCGTGTGCATGGCGTGTCCCGCCCGCTCCGCCACCACGTGTCCTTCAATGCGCCGTCCCGCCAGCGCCAGGTCGCCGATCAAATCCAGCACCTTGTGCCGAACATACTCGTCGTTGAAGCGTAGCGGGCCGTTCTCCGGTCCGTTCGCACCCAGGATGATGGCGTTGTTCAGGCTGGCTCCGCGAATCAGACCCATATCCCGCAACCGCTGCTCGTCGGCCTTGTAGCCGAAGGTGCGAGCTGGTGCAATCTCCGTGCCGTAAGTTTCTGCGGCAAGATCCACGCACGTACTTTGCTGCCCGATCGGCGCGGGAAAGTCGATCGCATACGAGATCCGGTAGCCTTCGCCGGGATAGACGCCAATGAATTTGTTGCCCTCCCGCACTTCCACCGCGCGCAGCACGCGGATCGTCTCGCGCCGCCGCCGTTGCGTCCGGATCCCCACGCTCTGAAACGCCTCCACGTAGGGCAGGGCACTGCCGTCCAGAATCGGCAACTCCAGGTTGTCCAGCGCCACAATCACGTTGTCCACGCCCATGCCGATCAGCGCTGAAAGCAGGTGCTCCGTGGTCTGGATCAGCACGCCCTGCCGCATCAGGCTGGTAGCATAGCTTACCTTGGCCACGTTCCGCCCGTTGGCGGGGATTTCGAAGTCATCCAGGTCGGTGCGCCGGAAAACGATGCCCGATCCTGCCGCCGCCGGCAGCAGGCGCATCGTCACCGGAGCGCCGGAATGTAATCCCACCCCCGTAAACTCCAGAGGCGCTGCAATCGTCTGTTCCAGGTGCGCTGAATGAACGTGTGCTGGATGATCCAAGCATTTCTCCGGGTTTAAAAAACACCGCAAACGTAAGATTAGACGGCAAAAGCCGCAATCGTCCTGTGGCATTTTTGCCACACTATGGGTACGCCGGGCCACTCCTTCCGCGCGCAGATTCAGCCCGGCTTGAGAATCAAGTGTCGTAGAATCAAAGCGTCTTCCGCCCTCGCTTGGGCGGGATTCGTGTGAAAAGGAATCGCCATGCCGGCCCCAGTTGATCTTCCCATCCCCACGCGCGCCCTCCTTGCCGGCGCACGCCGGAAGCAGTCCGCGCTCCTTGACCTCACCAGGCTTCTGGTCGAAGCCGAGTCACCCTCCAACGTCAAATCCGCAGTCGACGCCTGCGCCGCCGTTGCCGCAGCCCAGGCCACAGCTCTGGGTGGGCGAGTCAAATTGCATCGCCAGCGGCAATTTGGCAATCTCCTCGAAGCCCGCTTCGGACGCAAATCCAAATCCGCTCCCGAAAAGCCAATCCTCCTCCTCGGACATCTCGATACCGTCTGGCCCCTCGGCACCCTCAAAACCATGCCCTGCCGGCTGAGCGGCGGTCGCCTCTGGGGTCCGGGAACGCTGGACATGAAAGCCGGCGTGGCCATGGCGTTCACTGCGCTTGAAATGCTGGCCGAGGCTGGCGCGCTGGACCGCGAAATCGTCCTGCTCCTCAACAGCGAAGAGGAAGTCGGCAGCCCGGTTTCAAGGCCCGTCACCGAGCGCCTGGCCGCCGCCTGCGAAGCAGTCTTCGTTCTGGAACCGGCTCAGGGGCTGGCCTACAAAACCGCGCGCAAGGGCACCGGCGACTTCAGAGTCGACGTGCGAGGCGTGGCCGCACACGCCGGCGTCGACTTTGAAAAGGGTGCCAGCGCCATCCGCGAACTGGCCCGCGTGGTCGAGACGGTGAGCGCCTTCACTCGCCTCGAGCGCGGCCTCACGGTCAGCGTGGGCGTGGCCGGAGGCGGTTCAAAAACCAACGTGATTCCAGCCGAGGCGTGGGCCCAGATCGATGTGCGCATCGCCCGCAAATCCGACGGCCCGCGCATCGAACGAAAATTCGCCGCTCTCCATGCGGTGGACAAGCGCTGCGTCCTCACCGTGACCGGAGCCATCAATCGGCCGCCGATGGAGCGCACCCGCGCCACCGTGAAGCTGTTTCAAAACGCAAAGGCGCTCGCTTCCCACCTCGGCCTGGCGCTCGAAGAGGCCGCGACCGGCGGAGCTTCAGACGGCAACTTCACCTCCGCCCTGGGCGTGCCCACCCTTGACGGCATGGGCGCTGTCGGCGAGGGTGCGCACGCACCGCACGAGTCGGTTTTCATTGAACACCTCGCGCCCAGAACCGCCCTGCTGGCCGCAATGCTGGTCAAACTGCACCCTCGTCCTGTTAAACTTGCCTGAGATAAAATACCGTCGGAGATTGACCCAGTGATGAAACGAATTGTCCATGTTCTCTCCATGGTGGCGATCGCGGCTGCCGCAAGCGCTCAAACCCCGCCCCAACCGGCGACACCTGCTGCCACGCCCGCCACGCCCACCATAACCGCCACACCATCCCCGGCTCCCAGGACGTTGGGCGTAAAACCGCCCACGGCCACGGTGAAGACGACCGCTGGAAAGCCGGCTTCCAAGGCCGCTGTCGCCGAGCCGGCCGCGACGCCCGCGTGGATCAAGCTTCCTCCCGGCGTGCCCAAAGTCGTCCATGGCCCCGTGAAGGCCCCACTCTCGCTGAGATTTGAAGACGTTAAAGTCGGCACCGGCGCCCTCGGCGAATCCAACAAGGTCTGGCATGTGAAGTACACCGGATGGCGCGCCGCTGACGGCGTCAAATTCGATTCCTGGGATGACCACAAGCAACCGGTCATGGGCAAGGACGGCAAACCCGAGCTTGGCGCCGACGGCAAACCCAAGATGGGCGATCCGCTGCCCCTGCAATTCCCTCAAGGCGCCGGCCGTCTGATCCCCGGTTTCGATAACGGAGTTGAAGGCATGCGGATCGGTGGCAAACGCCGCATCTTCATCCCATGGCAGATGGCTTACGGAACGCGTGTCATCCCCGACCGGCCTGACCACGTCGGCATTCCTGCCAAGTCAGACCTTATCTTCGATGTGGAACTGGTCGATGTGACCGAGATGCCTCCGCCTCCCGTCCGCCCCAACATGCCCGGCGGGCCCGGCGCTCATCCCATGCCCCCCGGCGCGCAGCCTCATCCCGGAATGTCCATAGCGCCGACTCATCCGGCGCCAGCGCCCGGAACAGCAGCCCCCGCTCCCGCGGCCAACCCGGCAGCTCCAGCCACAACCCCGGCCCCACCTGCGCCCGGCACCCCAGCCAAAACGGCAACGCCTCCATCATCCGCTCCAGCCACCACGCCGCCTCCATCGAAATAACTAACCACAAAAGTCAGGGTGCCCCATCCTTCCGCGCTCTTTGCGGAAGGGTGGGAAAGCACGAACCCCACAGCGGATGCCCACGGCGTAGAATTCCTCTGCCATGCCAAGGGGCCTTGTCCGGTATCAGAAATCCGGTGATTGTCATTTCATCACCTTCAGTTGTTATCGGCGGATGGCGCACCCTTGAGAGTTGGGTGGGAATCCACGAACCACCCAGACCGCCATCCAACGAGGAATATACTGATTCCGAGATGAGCGTGGCGGCCTTCACCTACGACTCGGAAAACCA
>PLSH01000257.1:3035-3851 GCA_003165095.1 Acidobacteriaceae bacterium | reverse complement strand
CGGCTGGGGATGGTGACCATCTCCACCAACATGGCCGGCCGCGGCACCGACATTCTGCTGGGCGGCAATCCGGAATTCATGGCTCGCCAGGAACTGGTGAAGAAGAGCAAGGCGCGGGCTATCAGCGTGGCCGAGGGGGCGATCAACCCCATGGCGCCGGCGGGATTTCTGCGTTTCTACTACCAGGGCCAGGAATTCGAAATCGCCGAGCCCGATTGGAGTGAGACGTTCAAAGGCCATGCGGAGGCGGCGCAGCAGGACCACGAGCAAGTGATCGCGGCGGGCGGCCTGTTCATTCTGGGCACGGAGCGGCACGAGTCGCGGCGCATCGACAACCAGCTNNGGCGTGCCCATCGAGTCGAAGATGATCTCCAAGCGCATCGAGGGCGCGCAAAAAGCAGTCGAGGCGCAGAACTTCGAATCGCGCAAACACCTGTTGGAATACGACGACGTGATGAACAAGCAGCGCGAAGCGGTGTATGGGCTGCGCCGCCAACTGCTGGAGGGCGTCGACCAGCGGGAACTGATTCTGGAAGATTATGTAGGCGGAATCCTGAGCGGATTTCTCGACGAGTTTGCGGGCGAGAAGGTGCGCCCCGAGCAATGGAACATCAAGGGGCTGGAAGAAAAGTTTGTCGACCAGTTCGGGTTGAACCTGGCTGCCACACAGATAAAGCCGCAGGAGCTCAGCCGGCACGAACTGGGCGAAGAGATATTTGCGAAGCTGACTGAAGCTTACGTGGCCAAGGAGAAAATCCTGGGCGCGCCGACCATGCGCTACCACGAGCGGATGGTGATGCTGAGCGTGATCGACGG
>PLSH01000257.1:0-3028 GCA_003165095.1 Acidobacteriaceae bacterium | reverse complement strand
GCCATGATGATGAAGTTCCAGGAGGACACGGTCCGGTTTCTGTTCAGGATGCAGATACTGGGCGCCGACGGTCAGCCGGTGGATGCGGCTCCGCGGCCGAATCGCGTGGTTCCCAAGGCTCCTCCTGTGGCCAGCGCCGGGGTCCCCGGCGACGGGTCTTCGTTGCCGGGGTGGAACGCGGCGCAGCCGCCGACGCTGGACGCGGAGCCGCGGGAAATCGCCATTCACAACCGCCAGCCCTCAACCACGATCGATGCGCTCGAAAAGGAATTCCATCGCAAGAAACAGCGGGAGCTTGAGGTAGCCAGCCGTTCCGGAGGCGGGGAAGGATCTCAGCCCACGCAGCGCAGGACGGGCGAAAAAATCGGCCGCAACGATCCCTGCCCCTGCGGCAGCGGCAAGAAGTACAAGAAGTGTCACGGAGCGGAGAAATGACGTTCCTTCCAGATGGAGCGGCGCTTAGGGTTGGGCCGCTTACCGGAAGAAGCTGAACAAGCCTTTTTTCTCTTCTTTATCGGGCAGGCTCGCGGCGGCTCTGGCCATCTGCCGGATTACACTGGAAATGGGAGAGTCCATCAGCGCCAGGGGTTTCGCCGAGGCCTGTGTCCGGCGGGCGGCGGCGTAATCGTCGGGAACCTTCCATTGCACCTCGCGGGTGAGCGCTTTTTCAATGTACTTGTCGTCAAAGAGCAGCGTCGAGGGCTTATACCTGTTGAGGACGATCTGCAAATTGTCGCCGCGCTTTACAAAAAACCGCGAGATCATGCGATTGGAGTTGCGCAACTCAGAGACACCCGGCTGGGTGATCAGATAGACGGTCGAGAATACCTCAAAGATCGCGGTTTCCAGCAGGTCGATTCTTGAGCCAACATCCATGACCACGTAACTGAAGTTTTCCCTGGCGACTGCCACGAGCTTGTTGATGGCTTCGTTGCCGGGCGGCTCGGAGGAGAACTCGTTCGGAGCTGCCAGCACCGACAATCCGGAATCGTGAACGGCGAGCAGGGACTGGAGAAACCTTCCGTCCAGGCGGCTGGAATCGTGAAGCGCGTTGTCGATCGAGAATTCCGCGGTCATCCCCAGAGTGATGGCTACGTCGCCGAGCGGCAGGCCGAGATCGACCAACAAGGTGCTCTGTGAGGATTCCTGGGCCAGGGTTACGGCAAAATTTGAAGCCAGGGTAGTGACTCCGCATCCGCCCTTGGCGCCGAGAAAGACGAAGACCTTGCTTTCCGCGCGATTGTTGGATTGCGCTTGAGGCAGGCGGGTCCAGGCGCGGGTGAGAGCCTCACCCATCTCAGCGCGATCGACAGGCAAGGTAAAGAACTCGCGCACGCCGGCGCGCATGAACCGGATCGCCTGTTTGACATCGGCCTGGGCGGTGAAAGCCATGACCAGCGCAAGGCCGCGGTTGGAGATGTTTTCGGCGAAATTGAAGGCTACATCGGGATCGCTGTCGGCGTCGACGAGGACCACATCGAATTTTTTCTCGAAGATTCTGGGCAGATCGCTCAGATCGGCCGGGAACGCAGAAAACTCATGGACCGTGACACCGGGGTGTCCGGACAGGGAAGCCGCCATGGCGCTTCGGCGCTGTTCATTTGGACCGAAAAGGGCAACAGTCAAGGCGCGTCTGCCGGTGCCGTTCTGTACTTTGGAAAGGTCCGCCATAGCGCGACAGTTGCTCCCGGCAACCAAAAATACATTCTAACCTGCGCCAGCATGGGTTTTGAAGTCGCGCACCCAAGTAGTTAAAGGGACGTGAGGATGGGTTGTTTTTCCCATCCTCACGCACAGTGAGCGATGCGCTTACTGGCCGGTGATGCTGAAGTGGACGGCGATTTTGACAGTAGACTCGCCGGGGCCGGGCTCGAACTTCCATTTGCTGACGGCGACCTTCGCGGCCGGGGACAGGAAGTTGCTTCCGCTCAGCGATTTCACATCCGTCACATTTCCCCTGGCATCGACGGTGGCCTGAACCACAACCTTGCCGCCCATGTCCATGCTTTTGGCAAACAGCGGATAGGTGGGCAGCGCCTGTGATTTGACAGCGCGTTGATCGGATGCCGAGGCGGGCAGAGCCATGGCCACCAGCAAAGCCAACACCGCCGCCTGAATCAATTTCATTCTCACGCGGCGCATACCGCCGGGACCCACACCAAACCGAATTCCGTTCATGACTCTTTCTCCTCCCGAGGATTTGCAAACACAAATGCCTCATCGGCCTTTGGAGATAACTCATGATGAGCGGATCAATCATGTGAGGTTACCAACGGAATTAGTGCCGAGCGGTTCTGACGTTGCAGGCAGAGGGATCACGCATCAATGGCCGTTGTATTCAGAGCATGGATTCATCCATGCGTTGCGGAGGCAGGAAGGCGGGAAAGGAGGTGCGGCGGAAGATGCAGAATATTCTAATGGCCCGCGGTTGCGGCTGAGATGGCAGCAAAGGTCAGATCTTCCGCGGCGGAGGCGTTTTGCTCGCGCCACTGGTCGAACAGCCGCCCATAGCTGAGGGTGATGTATTCAGAGGGATCGACACCCAGGCGGGCGGAGATGCGATCGATCCAATTGTCTGCGCCCTCGAGTTCGGCGTAGTTGCCGATGGGGGTTTCGTCCACCACGCAGTGGCCCTGGCCGTCACTCCATTCGGTGCGCCATTTTTCATAACGGAACGCAGCCACCAGGCCCAGGGAGCGAAAGATTTCGGCCAACGCGCGGCCATCGGAGATTTCCGTTTCAGTTTCGATGCGGTGCTTGTGGGCGTCTTCGCCGGGGCCGATGTCGGGAAGCCGCTTGTGAGTGAGCAGGCAGCGTCCGGCGTAGTCGCGGATGCGAAGAATCTCGGTGCGGGCGCGCATTTCGCGGTTTGGAGTGTCGTAGAGGGTGTTGGACTCGAAGGCGCGCGGGGTTTCGAGCGTGAAGCCGGCAGCTTCAAGGCGGCGGGTCAGGCCGGGCAGGTCGTCGACGCGGAATTTGATTTCAGTTTCGATGGCCATCGTAAGCTGTGAGTATACGGCAGCGGGCG
>PLSH01000182.1 GCA_003165095.1 Acidobacteriaceae bacterium | reverse complement strand
GGATCTTCCGGTTCAAATCGAGCTTTTCAAAGTATGTCGCGCGCTTTTCGACGTACCGCAAGATACATCTTCACGAAGACTACCGCGCCCTCGAAAAGCAGTGGTGCGAACACTACCATCGCGATCAACTCCAAACCGAGTATTTCCCCTCTTATCGTTGGATACCCCCCGACCAGTCTACACAGATATTGAGTTCAGAGGACAAATGAAGACACCCGCGATAAGTAATCTCCTACCTGTTCCCGACATATGCGCCATTCGTGTTGGCGCGTGGCCTTTTTTTGCGGACGATGAAATCGAAGCAGCCGTGCAAGTTTTGCGCTCCGGGAAAGTGAATTACTGGACGGGCGACGAAGGCCGACTCTTTGAAAAGGAATTTGCCGCATTTGCAGGTTGCGATCACGCTGTTGCCATGAGTAATGGCACAGCCGCGCTGGAGTGTGCGCTGAAGGCATTAGGCATTGGGCCAGGCGACGAAGTGATTACCACTAGNNCTAGCCGGACGTTCATTGCTTCCGCCAGTTGTGCCGTTATGCTTGGAGCTCGTCCTGTCATTGCGGATGTCGATCGCGACAGCCAGAATATCACGGCGGAGAGCATTGTCCGTGTGCTGACCCCGCGCACAAAAGCAATCATCGCGGTTCACCTGGCTGGGTGGCCATGTGAGATGGATGAGATTCTTGCCTTAGCCCACGAGCGCGGCATCAAGGTCGTGGAAGATTGTGCCCAGGCACAAGGAGCCACCTACAAAGGGAAGCCCGTCGGATCGCTGGGGGATGTGGCCGCGTTCTCCTTCTGCCAGGACAAGATCATGACGACTGCCGGCGAGGGAGGCATGGTGACGACAAACTCGGCGGAACTGTGGAACTCGATGTGGTCTTTGAAGGATCACGGGAAGAGCTACGACGCCGTTTATCATCGTGAACATGCTCCGGGGTTCCGGTGGCTGCATGAGTCGTTTGGGACAAACTGGAGGATGACAGAGGTGCAGTCCGCAGTTGGTCGACTACAACTGCGGAAACTTCCCCCGTGGCTCTCCGTTCGCCGCAAGTACGCTCAGATCCTGACCAGCCAGTTCGCGACCTTGCCAGGCTTGCGTGTAACGGTNNCGGAGTGGTCGCGCGATCGAATTATCGAAGCGGTTAAGGCCGAAGGCATCCCGTGCTTCAGTGGCAGTTGCAGCGAGATTTATTTGGAGAAAGCATTTCCCGTCGGGTGGAGGCCGGGGAGGCGGTTGCCGGTTGCGCGCGAGCTGGGAGAGACGAGCTTGATGTTTCTTGTGCATCCGACCTTGACCGAAGAGCACGTTCGCGCTACCTGTGCGGCAGTGGAAAAGGTTATGTCTGCTGCCACAGGCACGACAACCGCTGAAGAAGATCTTCAATGAAACGCACAGCCCGCTCTTCGTGAGGCTGCCCGCTGCGCGCGTGTTCCTGAACTTGCGGACAACGGCCATAACTTGGTGGGAATAAAACGCAGGTTTCTGTCATCATGCGACAAATACGAGGATTCGAATGATAAAGGCACAGGGATGAACCAAGGCAGACATGTGGCCATAGCTCCTGTTATTCAATTGGCAACTGTGTTGGCAGGGCTTCTCCTGATGACCGCCATTCCAATTGCGGCTGAGCAGCCTGCCACACCTGAAGGTGCCGGACAGTCGGGGCGCGATACCAGCCGTTCGACGCCCGTTTGCGAGTCTTCCACAATGGGATCGCCGTACATCCCGGTTGACAACTGGGTCTATCCAGCAGTGCTTCGGCTTTACTCGATGGGCTATATCGATCATGTTTATCTGGGTATGCGCCCCTGGACGCGCGCCAGTTTGAGCCACATGCTTGAAGACATCGACGCCCAGATTCACGAGGCGGATATGTATGGAGATCCAACCACCGGCGAGGCGCAGGATATCTACACCGCTTTGATCCATTTTTTGAACTATGACGCCGGAATGCAATGCCTGACGCACCAGGGCAACACCCGCATCGAGTCGACTTACACCGTGGCCCGCGGCATCAGCGGCACACCCCTGCGTGACAGCTTCCATCTCGGCTCGACCATCGTCAATGACTACGGCCGTCGCTACGAAAACGGAATCAACAACTACAGCGGTGCCAGCGGCTATGCAGCCGCCGGGCGCTTTGTGCTCTATGTGCGCGGAGAGTTTGTGGCGGCGCCCTCGGCTACCGGCTACTCCAATGCGCTGGCCGAGCAACTGGCCACGATTGACGGCACGACCAACTACTACACCAACACCACAACCTACCCAACCTTCCCCCTCACCCCCGCAATTTCGTTGAACCAGTTGACCACCATTCCGACGGGACCGATTGCCACCACCACCAATGGGCGCTTCATCGAAGCTTACCTCTCCGCACAATTCTTCAACCATGTAATCTCCTTCGGCAAACAGGACGAATGGCTCGGCCCCGGCCAAGGAGCCTCCATGGCTTACTCCAACAACGCCGAGAACATTTATGCGTTCCGCATCAACCGCGTCGAGCCGCTGAACATTCCACTGCTCTCGCGCGTTACCGGCCCATTCCGGTATGAGTTTCTGGCCGGATCTCTCAAGGGCCATGCTTATCCCAACGACCCATGGGTGCACGTCGAGAAGATTAGCCTCCGGCCCACGGAAAACCTCGAGTTTGGCTTCGAGCGCACCGTGATTTGGGGTGGCAAGGGTCACGGACCCATCAACGTGCACAGCTTCCTGAAAAGTTTTCTCAGCTTCTCCGCTCCCGATGCCGCTGTCAAATTCAGTCCCCAGGACCCTGGCGCACGCTTTGGCGCGTTCGATTTCTCTTACCGGCTGCCTTTCCTTCGCAATTGGCTTACGCTTTACAGCGATTCCGAAGTGCACGATGACATTTCTGCGATCGACGCCCCGCGGCGTGGCGCCTGGCGGCCGGGCCTCTACCTCTCTCATGTGCCGGGGATTCCGAAGCTGGACATACGAGTTGAAGCTGCCACTACCGACCCGCCCAGTACAAGCGGTGCAGGCGTGGACGGCCGTTTTATGTACTGGGAAACTGTCCAGAGACAGGGCTACACCAACCAGGGCCAGCTTTTCGGCGACTGGATCGGACGCGCCGACAAGGGCGGCCAGGGTTGGATTACCTATCACCTGGGCGGCAACGAATGGCTCCAGGTGGGCGTCCGCAATCAGAAGGCGTCCAAGGACTTCATCCCCGGCGGCACCACGTTGAACGATGTCAGTTTTCAAGCGGTCAAGCGGCTGCGCAGAGACTTGGAGATCAACGGCGATTTCGCGATTGAGAAATACAAAGCGCCCATTTATCTGCCCGGCGAGCAGACCGTGACCAATACCACCATTCAGCTAACCTGGTTTCCTGAGAGAAAGGTCAGCTTTTAGCCGAAGGGGGCGAGAGACAGCAGCCTGACAGGCCCGCAAACGATGCGAGCGGCGCCCACGCAGCGGCGTTCTCAGCTTCCCGCTCGCAGCGGTCCTCCACTGAGCGACAGGTCAATCGAAGGCTCTATTTGTTGAATCCATTGCGATGCACAAAATCGTCCCTGTCGCGACGCACCCGCAAGTAATGAACAGGTGTGACGGGATAGCCCAATCGCATCGTGAACGCTATGGAAAGCCTATCCGGGACATTGAGCAGCTTCTCGATTTCCGCCGCCACTTTCTTCCCGGACAACGAGCTTACGATATGGACGCCGATCCCGAGGGAGTTGGCCATCAACCACATATTCTCCATCACGCAACCAAGACTGATAATGCCCAGAAAATCGCCCTCTGAGGCCGGCGCCCGGCGGCTCGGATCGTAAAGTACGAAAAGAACGGCCGAACTCGATAGGATCTGCCTGGCTATAAACGCGCCCCTGTCTTCATTCTCGATCTCTTCGGGGTCGGGATCGGGCGTTTGCCACGACTTCGGAAACATCGTGCCCATGATCCCGGTTTTCCTGCGGCGCAATTCGTCTTCAGTAAAAGACAATTGTGAGTAATTCTCCTTGATGAAAGTCAGATTGGGAGGAATTTTTATCTCACCGATCGCAGCCAGCAGATGTTTGTCGTCGACTACCACGATCTCAAAATTCTGCATATTGTGCGCCGTAGGCGTCCACCGCGCCGCTTCCAGAATCTTCCCCATGTCTTCAGCGGGAATCGCTCGCGCCGGGTCGAACAGCCCCTTTGCCGAATGCCGGTTTTCGATGAGTTGCATAAACTCTTGCATGATTTGTCCTCAAGCGATCTTCAGTACTGCTCTGAAGCGCACTTTGGCTGCCATCATTTTATCGAAGGCAATCGCTGCCTGTTCGAGAGGAAACGTTTCGGCCATCAGGGCATTCTCGACCTCAGCTTGATCGTCTCGCCATCTACGGTGAACCTGCCGTATCCGTGGTGGTGGATGGTCCTGGGGTTTTTTTGCGTTGGGTCGATCCAGGCCTTGAGAACCTGGAGAACAAAGAGATTGAATTTGTGCACGAGACGGGTATCGATCACCTTGCATTCGAGGTTGGCGAAACACCCGGCCAGCAGAGGCGGCGCCACACACCTGGCTGGCGCTTGAGTGAGGCCGAACCGCTCGAACTTGTCGACATCGCGACCCGAGCAATTACCGATTCTCACGACTATGGGCGCCAGTTCCAACCCCGGTACGGCGATCACGCACTCTTTCGTTGTCCGCAGTGCGACAAAACTGTGATCGGCGTTGCTGACGACACAGGCTACGAGCGGCGGTTCAAACTCGACCATCANNGTTCGAGCAACTGGTAGACCTTCGAGAGAGGCAGATCCTTCATCGCGTTTGGACTCCTGGACACGGCCTGCAAAGGCTTCGAGCTAACTGAAGCCGAGCACCGGATGAGGCACATACGGCTCCTCAAGAGAGGTTATCTCCTCGTGCGTCAAATGCAATGAGAGCGCCGACCCAGCGTCTTCAAGATGACCCGGCCTGGTTGCGCCAACAATGGGCGCGGTGAGGTCCGGCTTGCCGAGCAGCCAGGCGAGCGCAACCTGCGCAAGCGGGACCCCACGCTTGCCGGCGACCTCGACCAGGCGGTCCACAACTTTGCGGTCGGCATCTTCAGTTTGCGAGTACATCTTGTTCCCGAACTGGTCGGTCTCATAGCGTTTGGTGCTTTCACTTTGCCAGGGGCGCGCCAGGCGGCCACGCGCCAGGGGACTCCAGGGAATGACGCCGATGCCTTCGGACCGGCAAAGGCCGATCATCTCCCGCTCCTCTT
>PLSH01000302.1:6371-13061 GCA_003165095.1 Acidobacteriaceae bacterium | reverse complement strand
GCGTGGCGGTGGTGGGGCCGGCCGGGCCAATGACTTCATCACGCACCGGGTCGACCGGGCCAACGTAGTAAATAAAGCGGCCGGTGAAATCGACGGGGAGCTTCTCGCCGCGGCTGAGCATTTCGGTCATGCGCTTGTGGGCGGCGTCGCGGCCGGTGAGCAGCTTGCCGGTGAGCAGCAGCACTTCGCCGGGCTTCCACGTAGCGGCTTCGTCGCGGGTGACCGTGTCGATGTTGACGCGGCGCGCGCCGGAGACGTCGTAAGTCAGTTTCGGCCAATCTTCAAGCGATGGCGGATCGAGATAGACGGGGCCGGAGCCGTCGAGCACAAAATGCGCGTGGCGCGTGGCGGCGCAGTTGGGAATCATGGCCACGGGCAAATTGGCGGCGTGGGTGGGGTAATCGAGCACCTTCACGTCGAGCACCGTGGTGAGACCGCCGAGGCCCTGCGCGCCGATGCCGAGGCGATTGACCTTGTCGTAGATTTCGAGGCGCAGCTTTTCTGCGGTGGTCTGTGCGCCGCGCGCAATCAGGTCCTGAATGTCGATGGGGTCCATGAGGGATTGCTTGGCCAGCAGCATGGCTTTCTCTGAAGTGCCGCCGATGCCGATGCCCAGCATTCCCGGCGGGCACCAGCCGGCGCCCATGGTGGGCACGGTTTTGAGCACCCATTCGACAACCGAGTCAGAGGGATTGAGCATGACGAACTTCGACTTCGCCTCAGACCCTCCGCCCTTGGCCGCGACCGTTACATCGACCGTGGCGCCCTTGACCAGTTCAACGGCGACGCTGGCCGGCGTATTGTCCTTGGTGTTCCTGCGCGCGCCGGCCGGGTCGGCCAGGATGGACGCGCGCAGCTTGTTGTCGGGATCGAGATAGGCGCGGCGGACGCCTTCGTCGACCATTTGCTGCAGGTCTTTGACCTCTTCGCCGGGAGCGGGCTCGAAGTGAACGTCCATGCCGACCTTGATGAAGGCGGTCACGATGCCCGTGTCCTGGCAGATGGGGCGGTGGCCCTCGGCGCACATGCGNNTGCGGCTGTTGATGAGAATCTGCGCCATGGCGTCCTTGGCGGCGTGGGATTGCTCGCGCTCATAGGCCTTGGCGAGCGAGGTGATGTAGTCCACGGGGTGGTAGTAGCTGATGTACTGCAGCGCGCCCGCAACGCTCGAAATGAAATCTTCCTGGCGGATGACGGTCATGGTGAAGCTCCTCTAGTGCAACCTTCTAGGGTAATGGACGAAGAGCTTGGTTGTCTTATCGCGAGAACCGTGGCGACTCCGTGAGGTCTTTGAATCGCGTACGAATGCGCTTAGTTTCCCGTATCTGCCGCCATTTCTTTTTGCTGCTCCTGCAAAATCTTCCACATAGTTCCGGAAAAGATCATGGCCTGCACATTCGTTGGCGCCTGGCAGGCATCGAGCATGGCGTGATANNAGACCAGCTTTTCAAATGCATCGGGACCGCCGGATGGAGTGTGAGGGCTCACGATCCCAGTCCACCAGAAAATCGAGCGGAAGAAACCATAATCGTCCTTTTTCTTGATGAGGCTTGAGCCGCTGAGGTCGAAATAGAGATTGGGGTTCCAACGCGCGATTTCAGCGGCTTCAGCGTAGTCCGGATTGCCGAGATGCGCGCCGATCACGATGGTTTTTGGCCAGTGCCGGGCAATGAGATCAAGACGCGTGGCGCGCATGCGGTCAAAGCTGATATCCGCCGGCACTTCCGGTTTCAGCCGATCCACGATGCCGGTGTGAAAAAGCAGAATCATGTGGTACTTTGCCGCGCGATCATAAATGGGCCAGTAGGCTCGATCGTCATAATCCTTTTGGGGCGTGGTAATCTCGCCCAGGCCGCGAAATCCCGCCCGATGAAAGCGGTCGATCTGATTGAGAACATCCGGATCGTCGAGCTTGATATCGCCAAAGCCGATGAAGCGATCGGGGTGCTGCCGGATAAACTTGCCGGCCTCATCAAAGCCATTTGGAGTGACCAGCAGGATGCCGATACCATCGGCGGCATTCAATTTCGCAAGCAACCGATCGAGCACACCGGGCTCCCCGTTAAAATGCTCGTGCACATCGATGAGTTTGGGTTGGACCGCCTGAGCCAGACCGGCGACCGAGGCGGAGAGCAGAAACAGGATGGCAACCCATGCGGAAAGCCGCATCGGCAATCGCCTTCCTGAATCGTTCCGCCGCTTTTGAAAAGTGTTGAAATCGAATGCGCTGCACAGTTTCTTCATGCAAGGAAGCATAGCGCAGAACTCTCAGGGCTGTTGCACTGCCGGCCTCAGGTCGGTATGCACGAAGTCATTGCTCTTGAAGAGCATCGGCTCGCGTTTGACGCGTGCAAGGGCATAGCTGAAACAGTCGCCGAAGTTCAAGTTCGCAGGATGCCCGCTGCCGCGGCCGTAGTCGCGGTAAGCTTGCCGCGCAATCCTGGCCTGCTCGAAGGTTACAGGCTCGATCTGGATTCCGGGGTTTTCAAAGATTTCTTCCAGCCTGGCGGTGAGAATCGGATTCTTATAGCCATCTACAACGATGTGAGTTTCAAGATAGGACGCAGCCGAAATGCGCACTGCCTTTGCCGCTTCTATCGCCTCGGAAAAGACTTCCGCTTCCGGCTCATTCTTGAGAATTGCGATCAGGGCCGAGGTGTCAACGATCATATCGGCAGCCCCGTTTCCGGGTCATAGAGCTCGTCCATCAGTTCCTTGGAGGTCTTGCTGTCCTTCATCATCGGGCCAGTTTCCCGGCTGATCTTCGTCAGCCATTTCGCCATGAGCTTCTTTTTGCGCTGGCTCTCTCTCTCTCTCTCGATCTCGTTCTCTACCGCCTCGGCCACTGCGGCCACGAGGTTCATCCCTCGGATCGTCGCGAGTTCGCGGATGCGCGTCTCGACTGCGAGGTTCTTGATGTTGATTCCCATGAGTCTACCTTTCTACCATCAACTACTACGATTCTACCATTCTGGGGCCAATCTGCACACAAAATGCCTCCTTTTGCCCCTAAACCCTCTCCATGCCCTAATCTAGAAGCATGGCGGACACAAAATCAGACACGCCGCGGGAGACGGTTTTCGATCTCCTGGTAATCGGCGCCGGGCCAACGGGGATGGCCTGCGCTATCGAGGCGCAGAAGGCCGGCTTCAGCGCGGTGCTGGTGGACAAGGGCTGCCTTTGCAACTCGCTCTTCCATTACCCGTCGCACATGACGTTTTTCACTACGTCGGAGCTACTGGAGATCGGCGGCATTCCCTTTCCCAGCACCAACGCCAAGCCGGGCCGCAACGAGGCCCTGGAGTATTACCGCGAGGTGGCTGCTTTTTACAATCTCGACGTGCGCCAGTACCTGCGTGTGGAACGCGTTACCGGCTCAGACGGCGATTTTACCGTGCACACCGCCGACCGCTTCGGCCGGGCTGGCGAGATCCACGCGCGCAAGCTGGCCGTCGCCACCGGCTACTACGATCTGCCCAACCTGATGGGCATCCCCGGCGAGGACCTGGGCAAGGTGAACCACTACTACGACGATCCGCACCCCTATTTCAACCTCGACGTGGCAGTGATCGGCGGCAAGAACTCGGCGGCCATCGCGGCGCTGGAGCTGTGGCGGCACGGCGCGCGCGTTACCCTCATTTACCGCGGAGAAGGTGTTCAGCCGCATGTGAAGTACTGGATCAAGCCGGACATAGAAAACCGCATCAAGAATGGCCAGATCACGGCGTACTTCCAGACCCAGGTGGTCGAAATCACGCAGGACGCGATCGTTGTCGACACGCCGGAGGGACGCAAGACTCTGCCCAACGACTTTGTCTTCGCTCTGACCGGCTACCATCCCGACTTCAATTTTCTGGAGCGGCTGGGAGTGGAATGCGGCGGAGTGGACCGCATGCCGGTTTGCGGCGCGGAGACACTCGAGAGCAACATCCCCGGCATCTACCTGGCGGGCGTGATCGTGGCCGGGGAGCGGACCAGCGAAATCTTCATTGAGAACGGACGCTTTCATGGCCGCCAGATCGCGCAGGCTTTAGTTTCGAAATTGAAGCCGGCGGGCGCGAGCTGACGCTGCGTCCCATAGGACCGTCAATCCGATACACTGGGACACAAAGATTTTTCTTGAGGAGGATCCGGCATTGCGCATGCGCTGGTGGCCGCGTTCGATTCGCTTTCAGATGCTGGCCGGCCTGTTGCTGCTTGAGACCCTCTCCATCGGCCTGTTTGCGCTGCTTCTCATCCAACAGCACACGCAGGAGGTTAGGGAACGCGCCCACACGCGCCTGGCCTATGAGGCGTCCTCTCTAGCCTTGCAGTCCTCTGAGGCGCTGCTGCAGCAGCGGCCCGGCTGGGTTGGTCTTTCAGTGAAGATGATGGGAGATGCGCCAACCGTGGCCATGGCCAAGGTGACCGACCCGGCCGGTAATGTGCTCTTCATCAGCAGGGGAGAGGCCGACGAGTCAACCCTGCTGGCCACCGAACTGAGCCAGATCCCGCTCACAAAGCGCAATGAGGCATCGTGCCTCACTCTGCCTGAAAATCAATGGGAGTGCGTGCAGGCCATTTATACCGGCGACGATCTGCGCGGCTATGCGTGGGTGGAATTCGACAAGGGCTGGTCACACGAGCAACTGCAGGGCATCCTCCAGGACACGGAGATCTTCGGCATCATCTGGATTGCCGCCTCGGCTGCGCTGGTGCTGTTTATGGCGCGCTCCATCGCCCGGCCGCTGGCCGACCTGCACCGCGGCGCCGGCCTCCTGACCGCCTCGCTCGAGAACAATGGCAATTTTCCTTTGCCGGTGGTGGTTCACAACGAGATCGGCGACCTGATTGAGACCTTCAACCGGATGGTGGCCTCGCTGGCCGAGCAGCGCTCCGGCCTGAACGATACGCTCTCGCTGCTGGACTCCATGCTGGCCAACGCGCCCATCGGCCTGGCTTTTTTCGATCGCAGTTGCCGCTTTGTGCGCGTGAACCATGTCTTTGCCGGCCTCACCGGCGTTCCGCTGAGCCGCCATCTGGGCCGCACACTGCCTGAACTGCTGCCCCAGCCCGTGGCCCAGGACCTGGAAGACGCCATCCTGCGGGTCTTCGCGGACGAAGAGCCGGTGCGCAACCTGGAACTGAGCGGGAATGGCGTCCCGCCCGGCCGCCCATGGACCTGGCTGGTGAGCGCTTACCCGGTGCGGACCACCCCGCAGCAGGTTCGCTGGGTGGGCGTGATCGTGCTCGACGCCAGCGACCGCAAACGCAGCGAAGACGCCATGCGCAAGAGCGAGAAGCTCGCCGTCACCGGCCGCCTGGCCGCTTCCATCGCCCACGAGATCAACAATCCTCTTGAAGCCATCACTAACCTGCTGTTCCTGCTGCGAAATTACGACCAGATTGACGATACGGCCCTGAACTACGTGACCATGGCCGAGTACGAGGTCCGGCGCATCTCGGAGATCACCCAGCAGACGCTCCGCTTCTACCGCCAGTCCACGCTGCCCGCCCGCGCTACCCTGGCCGAACTGATTGACTCCGTGCTCTCGCTCTTTCAGGGCCGGCTCAATGCTCTCGATATTAGCGTGGAGCGCAAATACGACCCGGAGATGGACCTGTTCTGCTTTGCCGGCGAAGTGCGCCAAGTGCTCGCCAACCTGGTTGGCAACGCGCTTGACGCCACCACCGTCCCCGGCCGCCTGCTGGTCAGGGCGCGGCGCTCGCGCAACTGGAAGAGTCCCGCGGAAACCGGAATCCGTTTTGCGGTCGCGGACACCGGAAGCGGCATGGAGCCGGAGGTTCGCGAGCGCATATTCGAGGCCTTCTTCACCACCAAGGAAGTGACGGGAACCGGCCTGGGACTGTGGGTGAGCCACGAGATCATCGAGAAGCACCGCGGCCTGGTGCACGTGCGCAGCCGCGCCGCGCACCGCTCCACCGAGAACCGAACCAGCGGCACGGTATTCCAGATCTTTCTTCCCGACGACCCCGCCCTGGCCAAAGGCATGAATACCAGCGCCGGCTGAACCGTCCCGCGGCGGGGGCAGATCAGGAAGTTCGCGGCAGAAATTCTCGCGGAAACAGCAACGGCGCCCAGAGTGAATCGGGCGCCGTTGCGGTCTTGCCGGAGATTCCGGCACCAGAATTAACCTAGAAGAGTATCTTCAACGAAAATTGGGACCCAGTCCCGAAATTTTTTTCAAAAAACGCTGTTGACAGCTAACGTAATTCGTGTGCTACAGTCAGTAACACTATGGCGCGTAACACTACACCCGATCACGATCCGGCGGAACTTGGCGAACTGGAACGCAGCATCCTGCTCATTGTCTGGCGCAAGGGCACGCTGACGGCCGAGCAGGTCCGCGAAGAGCTGGGCCGGCCGCTCAAGGATTCCACCATCCGCACCGTTCTTCGGCGGCTGGAGGAAAAAGGCTACCTCACGCATTCGGTTGAGAACCGCACCTTCCTCTACCGGCCCGCCGAGTCGCGCCAGTTGGTGGCCGGCCGCGCGGTCAAGCGCATTGTGGATTGGTTCTGCGAGGGCTCAGTGGAGGCGCTGCTGGTGGGCATGGTGGATTCGAAGGTGTTGGGGCGCGCCGAGTTGCAGCGGCTGGCCGAGCGCATTGCCGCGGCCAGCAAGACCGCCGAGACCCCCAAAAAGGAGGCAAAATCGTGATTTCCACTGTCATCCCGGTTCTGCTCGAA